>JAZDPB010000003.1:0-25742 GCA_043797985.1 Chloroflexota bacterium | reverse complement strand
ATTTTTGAGGTCAATCTCTCACAGCGTTTTGAAACTGAGCTTACCATAAGCCCCTACGAGCTTTACCGCGGACTCCGCCGGATAAACCCGGCACCCTTTGCCTGCTACCTCGGCTTTGACGAAGTAAAGGTAGTCAGTGCTTCGCCGGAGAGGTTCCTCCGTACCCGTGGGGACTGGGTAGAGACGCGACCAATCAAGGGGACGCGGCCACGAGGCGCAACCCCTGAGGAAGATAAAGCACTGGCGAAAGAATTGCTCAACAGCATTAAAGACCGTGCCGAGAACATCATGATTGTCGACCTTGAGAGGAATGATTTGGGGCGCGTGTGCCGCTATGGTACAGTACGGGTGACCGAACTGACCATACTGGAGACTTACCCCACTGTTTTCCACCTCACCTCTACTGTCGAGGGGAGATTGAGGGAGGGCAAAAACTGCATTGACCTGCTCAGGGCAACTTTCCCCGGTGGCTCGATAACCGGAGCGCCTAAAGTACGTGCCATAGAGATTATCGATGAACTGGAGCCTACCATACGGAGCATCTATACCGGGAGCATCGGTTACCTGGGTTTTAATGGCGATATCGACCTGAACATTGTCATCCGTACCTTTCTGGTCAAAGGGAACAAGGCTTACTTCCAGGTGGGTGGTGCTGTGGTGTATGATTCTAAAACCGAAGATGAGTATCAAGAGACATTGGACAAGGCAAAAGCTCTGATTGCTTCTCTAAATATCACCGCCGGTAGTAAGGTCTGAACGAGAATGGTTATTATCATCGATAATTACGATTCCTTTGCGTATAACTTAGCTCAGTATCTTGGTGAACTGGGCTGGGAGCCGTTGGTTTTCCGCAATGACCAGGTAACGCTGACTGAGATTGAGAGGGTAGCTCCTTCCCATATTGTCATCTCACCGGGACCATGCACGCCACTTGAAGCGGGTATATCGAACGATGTCGTCCGCTACTTTGGCGGTAAGATACCCATCCTCGGTGTATGCCTGGGGCACCAGTGCATCGGCTATGTTTATGGGGGCACGATTGCCCACGCTCCAGTGCCAACACACGGCAAGAGTTCTCCCGTCTATCACGATGGGAGGACTGTTTATAAGAACCTGCCCAGTCCTTTCCAGGGGGGACGTTACCACTCCTTGGTGGTAACCTGGGATATCTGTCCCCCGATGCTGGAGATGAGTGCCTGGACTGATGATGGTGTCGTCATGGGCATACGGCATAAAGAATATATGGTCGAGGGGGTACAGTTTCACCCGGAGTCAATTATGACTCCCGTGGGTCACGATGTACTGAGGAACTTCCTGAGCTATTCACAACCGAAGTGGGTTGAAGGAGCACGCTGATGGATGAGATGGTCTATCTCAATGGCTCGATTGTCCCGCGCCAGCAGGCAAAAATATCTATTTCGGACTACGGTTTCCTCTACGGCTATGGACTTTTCGAGACTATGCGAGCCTATGGGGGACGGGTGTTCCGCCTGGAATGGCATCTTGGCCGCCTGGCACTGTCAGCCGAATTCCTGGGGATTTCAGTAGACAGGACGGAACTGGAGGTTGTGGTCAACAATACCATCCAGGCGAACAATCTGCGGGATGCCCGCATCCGCATAACCGTGTCTATCGGTGAGGGAGGGTTGACTCCCGACCCGGCAAGCTGTAGCCGTCCCACGGTGCTGATCGTGGCTGGAGAGTATAAGCCCTTCCCGGAGCAGGTCTATCAAAGGGGCTTCCGGGCAGTTGTCTCGTCGATTCGACGTAACAGCCAGTCACCCCTTTCCCGGCTGAAATCGGTTAACTATCTGGAAAGCATGCTCGCGAGGCAGGAAGCCAGACGGATGGGGGTCGATGAAGCCATCTGCCTCAATGAGAGGGGGCTGCTGGCTGAAGCCAGCATGAGTAACATCTTTCTGGTGGTGGATGATACTCTTAAGACGCCGGCACTGGAAAGTGGCATCCTGCCCGGAGTTACCCGTGAGGCTGTTCTTGAGCTTGCCCGGGAGTCGGGCATAAAAATCCTTGAGGATGAGATAGCAGCGGAGGAGCTATGGAGCGCCCGTGAAGCCTTCCTCACCAGTTCACTTATCGAGGTTATGCCCCTGATAGAGGTGGATGGCAGACCAGTCGGAGATGGCAAGCCGGGGGATGTTACCAGAAGGCTCATGGATGAATACCGCCGGTTGGTAGAGAAAGAGCTTAGCGGACAATAGCATCGCTCATACGGCAGACCCTGACCATCTGTTTCACATCATGCACGCGTACAATGTCCGCCCCGTTGGCAATGCCGATGGCGACCACGGCGGCCGTGCCCTCGACACGCTCGTTCGCCGGCAGGTTGAGAACCATCTTGATGAGGGACTTGCGGGAGGGACCAATCAGTATCGGCTTTCCCAGCACCTTTAGTTCACTCAGGCGGCGGACAATTTCAGCATCCTGCTGCCAGGTCTTACCAAAGCCGATGCCGGGGTCGAGGATGATATTCTCTGGCGGGACACCGATTTTCAATGCCATTTCCATACTTTTCCGCTGGGATGAGACTACTTCAGTCATCACATCTTCATAGTAGCTGGTGTCCCGCTGTGCCCGGGCATCGTAGCCGCCCTCGTCGCGCTGGTTACTCATAAGGATGAGTGGTACACCCCATTCCGCCGCCAGTTCTGCCAGTCGCCGGTCCTTCTTCAGTCCCCACTGGTCATTCAGTATGGTGGCACCGGCATCGAGCGCCCGCCGGGCGACCTCCGATTTATAGGTATCGATGCTGATTGGCACGGATACCTTTGGCGCCAGCTTTTCAATTACCGGTATGACGCGCCGCATTTCCTCTTCGAGGGGAATCGGTGAAGAACCGGGCTTGGTGGACTCACCACCGACGTCCAGGATATCCGCCCCTTCGGTGACCAGCCGCTGTGCCTGGTCGATAGCCGCTTCCGGGTCCGCAATGCCATCGCCGGAGAAGGAGTCCGGGGAGAGGTTGATGATACCCATGATATAGGTCCGTTCCCCCCAGCGGAATTCGGTGTTTCCACACTTCGTCGTAGCCAAATTGTTCGTCGCTAATCTCTCTTTCAAATAATTAATCCAGCCCAACAATCATCATCTCTACCTTGGTGATATCTACAGCATTGATTTTGGTATCCTGATTGGCGTCAGCGCCGGGCGTCGGTGCATTCAAGCCGGCGATTATTAATTCTATCTTGGTGACATCCAAAATATTGAGCTTGCCGTCGCCGTTGGCATCACCGGGGTCATTAGGGGCGACGACACGGTCGAAATTAGCGGTAACTACCTTGTTGGAGTTCATAACTATGCTTGTTGAATTATCGGTGCTGGTGATATCGCCACTCCAGCTACCGAACTGGTAGCCGGGGTTTGCGGCGGCGGTAATATTGACCGATGTCCCCGGGGGATAACTATGTATGCCGGGCGTTGGCGTGGTCGTGCCACTACCAACAATGTTTATGGTCAGGGTATAAGTGCTAGCAGTAGTGAAGCTCTTCGCCGTGCCATAGCCGTTACCATCGCCGGCAGCTTTAGTCCGGAAATAGTAGGTAGTGTTGGCTGAGAGGCCGGTGAGGTCAGCGGTGAACATTCCCGGGTCATCAACGAGTACCCAGGGAGTATGCCCGGTATAGTTACCGGCGCTTAGCCCCCAGTCGAAGGCGACAATAACCTTACCTTGCGAGCCTAGGTCGGTCAAATTACCATTCAGGGTTGCCGAGCTACCGGTGACACTGGTGGCATCGTTAGTCGCTACCGTTGGCGACAGCCACTTGCCCCGTGTCCAGTCCTCCGCGGAATTATCCGTTAGCCGCGTTAAGCTGGTGTTCTCACCGGCGGCATTCATCACGTATATTTCAGGATTGCCGTCGCGGTTGGAAGTGAAGGCAATATGGGTGCCATCGGGCGACCATACCGGCCGAGAGCTATCGCCAGCACTGGATGTCAGCCGTGTCTGGTTCTCGCCATCAACACCCATGACGTAGATTTCGGCATGCCCATCACGGTGGGATGTGAAGGCAATCCTGGTGTCATCGGGTGACCATGCCGGCCAGTTGTTGTGTGTTCCGGAAGTCAGCCGTACCAGGCTCGTGTTCTCACCTGCGGCATCCATGACATAAATATCAGCCCAATCGCCACCCCGGTCGGAGACAAAGGCGATTTTGCTGCCATCGGGTGACCATGTTGGCAAATTATCGGCTGCTGGATTATTCGTTAAACGCACCAGGTCGGTGCCGTTTTCACTCATGACATAGATTTCGCAGCGTGTTGCGTCGCGGTTGGAGCCAAAAGCAATCTTGCTGCCATCGGGCGACCATGCCGGCCATTCCTCGATAACAGCATTGTTAGTCAGTCGTGTCTGGTTACTGCCATTGGCATTCATAACATAAACTTCGCGGTTGCCATCGCGGCTGGAGACAAAGACAATCCTGCCATCACTTGAGAACATCGGCATGTTGTCATACGCGGTGTTAGATGTTATTTGTGTCTGGTTACTGCCATCGTATTTCATTACGAAAATCTCTGGGTCGCCGTCACGGTCGGAGACGAAAGTGATTGGGGGTGGAACTGGGTAAATCCAGCGAATACCCGCTTCGTCGGCAGGATGCAAAGCGCGTTTCGTCTCATTGTCACTGCCGAAGCCATACATGACTTTGTCGACATCCTGCGGGTAATCTGGTATATTACCGTATAAGTCACGCAATTTAAGCCAGTGTCCCAGCTCATGCAGGGCTACGGTCTGGACATCTAACTGCCCGGCCGGTGGAGTTGCTGCCGTGCTCCAGGGATAGTAATCATTAAACTCTATGTCTACTTCTATAAGATTACCTTCGCTATCCAACCAAGAGATTGCATGGGCAAGAGAGGAACTGCTGCTATAGTAGTCTCGCCACAAGACCTCATTGAACCCATTGGCGCTATACATGGAAGCCCCGGTAGCGCTGGCATAGTTTAAGGCAAAGTTTTTATTCGGCACTGCCGTCCATGTTGCCGCCGCATTCCGCACGGCTATTTCTTCATCCGAGCAGTCGGTGGTATTCGGATTGATGTAGTAATTGACCACCGGGCTGGTGCCGTGCCACTTCTGGCCTCCGTAGGAAAAGGTGACGGTGAAGGAATAGGGATTGCTGGTTACATCATCAGCAGTTATTACATATACCGGCCCGCTGCTGGCTGATGCTGGGTAGCTATTTATGATGCCGGTGGGGACTGTGGTCACAATGCTGGTATCCGACCAAGAAGTAACATTACCGCTAATAAAGGGTTCACCTGCCTGGTAGAAGAACCTGACCAGACCGGGTGTAGCACCAAAACCGCTGCCAGTGATGGTCACTAGACTACCCGTCCCCGCCGAAGCCTGAGATGGATTAATGCTGGTAATCTGCGGAGCAGTGCCGACGTACTTGCGTAGAACGATATTATCTACAAAAGCGCCCTGGTCGGTTATTGAAGCATTGCTCTTGAAAATGAATGCGAACCATACCTGTGGTTGTCCACACAGGTTGCCTAGTGCGCCCCAACTCCGTAAATCAAAAATATCCTGGTACCAGTAATTGCGCTGTCCGCTAAACCCGTATCCGTAAAACCCCGATGTTCCGCTTGTTATCGAGGCAGCTAAACTAAAGTTATCAGTATTGGCCTCTGTCTTTATCCAGCGGAAATAGCTAATCTCAGCGGCGCCGGCGTCACTCAGGTTAAAAGGACCACATACCATCCATGCGTTCATATTGTTGGGATAATTGTTAATCGAAGGGTCAACACCGAGAGTACCACCTCGGGCACACCAGCCGGAGTATGTGCCGGCGTAAGGATTGTAGCCGACCTTACCCCAGCTGGGGTCACCGTAGCGAGTCCACCCAGTGGGAAAAGCGCCTTCAAAGTTCTCCGTCATAATAGTCTGCCAGCCGGGAGTGCGCATTGCTGAGGATTGCTCTGGCGGCACTTGTTGTAGCACTGCTGCATTTTCCGTGTCCAGAGTTATTGGTCCCGCTGATTGCCATTTTTCTTCTTCCGGCATGGCAGGCGCTCGTGTCAGTGCCTGGCTAATCTGCTCTTCGAATTGGGCTAAAGGTATGCCACCCACTTCTCCCTGTTCATCGATGTTGAACTTACCTTGCACCTGTCCATAGACCTCGAACCGTGTGTCCGAGACCTGGTCGAGGAAGACCACCGCTCTTTCACCCTGTTCAAAGCTGGGCACGTCCGATACGTACTCGGTAATCCCCTCAGCCTCCCCTCCGGGCACGGTGATGGTGACGGTATTTCCAGTCACACCTTTGATGGCTTCTTCAACAGCGATGGTAACTGTGGTATAGATGCGAGTGTGCTCGGCATTCCATGCACTGCTGCTTTGCACCACCGAGCCGACCACGATTGAATCGGCTTGATTCGCCATGTCTTCCAGAGTCAGTTTGAGCATTAAAGCCTGGGTCGTCTTGGAAGAAAAAAGCAGTAGTACAAGACTAATGATTATGGGGAGTAAAGTAAGAGACAACCAGCGTAAGCACTTCATCAAAGCCCTCCCTGGTCTTTATTAAGGTGTCTGGCCCATTTTCTGCCTGATTTGCGCTACTAAATCGGCGAGCGACAAATCCTTGCCGATAATCTGGCCATTGTCACCGACCACGAATTTTCCCTGGAAACCGCCAAACACACTAAAAGTATTATCTTCTTTCGTTAAAAATACAAGTACCCTTTCATTAACGCTAAAGCCGGCGGTATCCTCGACCAACTCCGCAGTCTCGCCGACTTTACCACCGGGCACGGTGATAGTTATTTCGTTCTTATTCCAGTCACCCTTAATCTGTTCTTCGATTGATAAAGTAACCGAAGTATAAATGCGGGTGCGGTCGGCATTCCACTGGCTGCTCATCTGTGTTATCTTACCAACGACGATGTAGCTGGCTCCACCCACGAGGTCATCCAGGGTAAGTTTGAGCATTAGCCCGGAGGTCGTCTCCTGGCTGGGGGCTTCTGGCTCAGAAGTGTTGTCCGACGGTGGTGTCGGCTGAGAGCATGCGGATAATACCAGTGTAACCAGCACCAGTGTTATTACAACTCTAAGTGACGATAAAATCTGGCTCAAAGCTTCCTTCCTACTGGATTGCCTACATCATATCACAAAGAGACAGAAACTAACATTAAAGGACAGCCTGGTTTGAAGGGGTGGCTCTCAATGACACTGAAGGGGTTGCGTTATTGACAGGTATTGTATTATGATTACTAAGAACTTTTTAAAAAATGTGCGGCATTGGTGACGTAGGCTAAAAATGTGTGTGACGCTGGTAATGACAGCTTTAAAATTGTAGATGAGTAGAATGTGATTATGGTATAATTATAGTGTATCCAGTAAGGTAAGCAGATTCCAACCCCAGCTATATAAGCTCGTTAAGGAGGTTCGTAATGGAGAAAAAAGCCAAAATCCTGCTTGTCGATGATGACATTGACTTTGTCGAAGCGACGAAGATTGTCCTGCAAAGTAAACCTTACGAGGTAATCGTAGCCTCCGAAGGTGAAGAGGGGTTGCAAAAGGCGAGGAAGGAAAATCCTGATTTAATTCTTCTTGACATAATAATGCCAGTGAAAGATGGTTTTACTGCTGCTGAACAGCTTAAAAAAGACCCTAAACTCAGCAAAATCCCGGTAATAATGCTGACATCTTACTCTGCGAAGGGTGCGGGAACTGGTATCCCGCGTAGCCGCGGTGCAGCCCTCGAAGCTGATGATTACATCGAAAAGCCAGTTGCACCAGCGGAATTGCTGCGAAAAGTAGCAACATATCTGAAACCGAAAGGCTAGAAATAATTGTAGTATCGCTATAAGTTGTTATTCCTGAGGGCGGAGGAGGCGTAGTAATCGAAACAATTACTATTACCCTTGACGGGAGGGAAGTGAGTGGTCATTCTGGGATGACCATCTTGGAACTTGCACGGGAATCGGGAATCAACATCCCCACGCTTTGTTATGACCCCTATCTAAATCCAAGCGGTGCGTGTCGAATCTGTCTGGTAGAAAATGCAAACACAGGTGCACTTCTTGCTTCCTGTGTTACTCCTATAGCTCGCGGGATGGTGATAAACACGTCGTCACCAAAGGTTTTGCAGCGCCGTGCCGTTATTGTTAAGCTCATGCTGGCTAGCCATCCTGATTCCTGTTTGGTATGCGATAAGGGTAATCGCTGTCAATTGCGCCAGATAGCCGCAGACCTGGGTATCGGACTGGTGGATTACCAGAGGATTCCACAAAAGGGTACTATTGAAGAAGTCAATCCCTTCATTGAACGAGACCTGAGTAAGTGTATTCTATGCGCCAAGTGCATTCGTGCCGACCACGAGCTAGTTGTCGAGGGCGCTATCGACTATCTTAATCGTGGCTTTATTACCAAACCGGCGACGCTGCACGATGAGCCACTGGAAAAGTCCGAATGTACTTTCTGTGGTACGTGCGTGGCGTTATGTCCCACTGGCGCGTTGATGGAAAAAGAGCGGTCAGGTCGAGGGACAACGGCAACCACCGTTACCACTATCTGTCCTTATTGTGGCTGTGGCTGCAGTCTTTCACTAGAAATCAGGGGTAATCAAATAGTACGGGCTAGACCGGGTAAAGAAGGCACGGTAAACCGTAGTGCGCTCTGTGTGAGGGGAAGCTACGGATTCGACTTTGTGCACAGCCCGGAGAGGTTAACCAGTCCCCTAAAACGAGTGGATGGTAATTTTGAGAAAATATCCTGGGAGCAGGCTTTCGACCTGATAGCGGCTGAACTGGGGCGGATAAAGAATACATACGGTCCCGATAGTATGGCTGTCCTAGGCTCTACCAAGTGTACTAATGAAGAAAACTACTTACTACAGAGATTCACTAGAAGTGTGCTGGGTACTAACAATATTGACAATGGCAGTCGTCTGTATAGTACTGCCAGTCGGGTGGGACTGAGCTGGAATTTCGGTTCACCAGTAACCACGAATACCATCAATGACCTGGAAAAGTCAGCAGTGATAATGGTCATCGGGGCTAATCCTGAATCTTCGGCTCCTATCGTTAGCTATGCTATAAAGCGTGCGGTCAAGTACAAGGGTGCCAAGCTGATACTGGTAGACCCCCAGTCTACAAAGCTGGCATCGTTTACAAATCTCTGGCTAAAGCCGAAAGTGTGTACCGATGTAGCTTTATTAAATGGCTTAGCCCGGGTGATTATTAGTGAAAGCCTTGTAGATAAAGCGGCTATTGCTGAAAGCACAGTTGATTTTGAAGCTTTTAGTAAGGCTGTGGAGAAATATACCCCTGAGTATGTGGAGGAAATCACTGGTGTTCCTGTTGATGATATACGTTGTACGGCAAAGATTCTTGCTGAAGCGAAGCAGGCGGCAATTGTCTACGGTAATGGCATCACTCAGCAGGGCAGCGGAACAGATAGTGTAATGGCTCTGGCAAATCTGGTGATGCTAACCAAAGGAGAGATTTTCGCACTGCAAAGAGACAGCAATGGGCGGGGTGCTTGTGACATGGGAGCTTTGCCTGATTTCTTCCCCGGATACCAGAGTGTGGGTGATTCCAAGACCAGAGAGAAGTTTGAGGGTCGCTGGGCAGTTGCTCTGCCAACTGACCCCGGTCTGACAGCAGTGGAAATGATTGAGCAAGCCAAAGAAGGAAAACTAAAAGCTATGTATATCGTTGGGGAAAATCCAGTTTCGAGTTTCCCAAAGCCGAGTTTGGTTAAAGTTGCTCTGGACTCTCTTGATTTCCTGGTGATACAGGATATGTTCCTAACTGAAACTGCTAAACTGGCTAATATCGTGCTGCCTGCAGCTAGCTTTGCCGAGAAGGATGGCACTTTCACCAATTTCGAGGGTAGGGTGCAGCGGTTGCATAAGGCTATCGAACCAATCGGCGAGAGCTTGCCGGACTGGCAGATAATCCTTCGTTTGGCTGGCAGTATGGGTTCTCCAATGCCTTACTCCTCACTTGAGGAAATTAGTAAGGAAATAAGCGATATGGTCCCTTCATACCAGGTCGGACAGCCGCAAATAACAAAGCCTACCAGCAGGTCTGGTCGTTTTGCATTGATTGAATATACTCCGACTATAGAGATGCCAGCCGACGATTATCCCTTTACATTGCTGACGGGGACTATTCTGTATGAGTTTGGCTCTGGCTCCAGAAGCTCAAGGTCTAAGCGACTCAATAAATTCTGTCCTGAGTCCTTTGTGGAGATTGGGAAGGCTGATGCTAACCAAGTCGGGCTTAAAGATAGTGATGCAGTTAAGATTATCTCCCCAGCCGGTGAAATTACTACCACCGTTAGAGTGACACAAACACCTCCTCGGGGGATGCTTTTCATGCCGATTTCCTTCCCGAAAAGCCCGGTCGGCGAATTATTTGACATAATATTAGACCCAACGACGAAGAGTCCATTCATCAAAGCCTGTAAGGTAAGGATAGAAAAGGTAGACGCTAATGGTTGAACAGAAAATAATGACGGAAGCAGAAATGGAACGTCTTGAGGCAATTATTGCTGAACATCAAAATCAGCAGTGGGCTTTGCTGCCACTTCTTGAGAGGGTTCAGCAAGAGTTTGGTTTTATCCCTCCGGACAGTATTAATCCTATAGCTAAAGCTCTGGGATTATTTCCGGCTCAAGTACAGGGGGTAATCACTTTTTATGCCCAACTCTACACCACACCGCGGGGGAAAAATATCGTTAGGGTATGTCGGGGGACCGCCTGTCATGTGCGGGGGGGAAAAACGATATTAAAGTTAGTCAGACGGCAACTTGGTATCGAAGAGGGCGAAATGACCCCTGATATGGAGTATAGCCTGGAGACTGTTGCCTGCGTTGGTTGTTGTGCCCTTGCACCTAACATCGTTATCAATAGAAACATCTATGGCCAAGTGAACCCCAAGAAAATAGCATCAATCTTTGGTCATTACGGGAGGCAGTGAGATAGTGGAACAGGGTGTGATTCCAACTAACGGTCAGCGTACCATCCTTGTTTGTCGTGGGTCGGGGTGTCCTGGTTCAGATGAGGTGCTGAAACGTTTAGAGCAAGAGACCAAAAACTTACCTGTTGAAGTAAAGCTTACGGGTTGCCATGGTTTTTGCCAGGCTGGTCCCACAGTGATAGTCCAGCCGGAGGATATCTTTTATTGCCATGTATCGGTGGATGATGTCGATGAAATTGTGCAGAAGCATTTGAAAGGCAATCAGGTGGTGACCAGGTTACTCTATACAGACCCGGTGACTGGCGAGGCAGTGCCGCGCTATTCAGATATAAACTTTTACAAGAAGCAGGAGCGCGTCATCCTGCGCAATTGCGGGCGTATCAATCCAGAGAAGATTGATGATTACATTGCCAGTGGAGGCTACCAGTCTCTGCGTAAGGTCCTTTTCCGAATGACGCCGGAGCAGGTTATTGAAGAAATTAAAAAGGCGGGACTGCGGGGGCGGGGTGGTGCCGGATTCCCCACTGCTACCAAGTGGGAATTATGTCGCCAGGCTCCTGGCTTCCCGAAGTATATGATATGTAATGCTGACGAAGGCGACCCTGGTGCCTTCATGGACCGCGCCATCCTGGAGTCAGACCCTCATGCCGTTCTTGAAGGGCTGGCTATCGCCGCTTATGCCATTGGTGCTTCCGAGGGCTATATTTATTGCCGGGCAGAAAAAGCTCTGGCGATAGAGCGTATAAAGACTGCCTTAAAGCAAATGAAAGAATACAGTTTAGCCGGTGATGATATACTGGGTTCGGGTTTTAATCTTCAGATAGAGATAAGAGAGGGTGCCGGGGCTTTTGTCTGCGGGGAAGAGACAGCTCTTATGATGTCTATCGAGGGACATCGGGGTATGCCTCGCCCCAGACCGCCATTTCCCGCTCAATCGGGCCTGGATGGAAAACCGACTATCATCAACAATGTCAAGACGCTGGCTACGGTCCCGGTTATTATCGAACGCGGTGCCGAATGGTTTACCAGTATCGGAACAGAAAAGAGCAAGGGCACGGCGGTCTTTGCCCTCACCGGGAAGGTTGCTAATTGTGGCTTGGTGGAAGTGCCGATGGGTACTCCACTCTCTAAAATTATCTTTGATATTGGTGGTGGTGTCCCGCGTGGGAAGCGCTTTAAGGCGGTACAGACCGGCGGTCCATCAGGAGGTTGTATTCCGGCCCGCTTCATCGACTCACCAGTTGACTACGAATCCTTAGCTAAGCTTGGCTCGATAATGGGCTCCGGTGGTATGGTGGTGATGGACGAAGCTACCTGTATGGTGGATGTCGCCCGTTTCTTTCTCGACTTTGTTCAGAACGAGTCCTGCGGTAAGTGCACTCCATGTCGTCTGGGAACCAGACAGATGCTGGAAATCTTGACTCGAATCACAGAGGGTCGAGGTCGCGAACAGGATATTGAAACTCTGCTTACTATAGCCAGAACAGTAAAAGAGAGCTCGCTATGTGGACTTGGTCAAAATGCGCCCAACCCGGTGCTTACCACTCTCAATTACTTTATGGATGAATATGAGTCTCATATAAAAGAAAAAAAGTGTCAGGCAGCGGTCTGTGATGCCTTGATGATATCTCCGTGCCAGCATACTTGCCCGGTGGGCATCAATATCCCCAAATATGTGGCTCAAATTGCGGCCGGCGAATATCAAGAAGCTATTGATACTATCAGAGAGAGAAATCCTTTCCCAGCTATCTGTGGTCGTATCTGTAACCATTCCTGCGAAGGCCGGTGCCGTCGTGGTGAGCTTGATGAATCGGTGGCGATTAGGGCATTGAAGCGTTTCGCCGCTGACTGGTATTTTGACCATGCTGGTGAGTTGCCCGCGCCGAAGCCTTTCCCACAAACGCATCAGGAAAGGGTAGCGGTGGTTGGTGCTGGACCCTGTGGTTTATCATGTGCCTATTTCTTAGCTCAGATGGGCTATCCAGCTACCGTTTTTGAAGCTCTTCCTGTCGGTGGAGGTATGCTTTCAGTAGCTGTACCTGACTTTCGCTTGCCGCGAGAAGTCATTGACAATGAGATAGACTATATCGTCAAGCGCGGTGTGGAAATAAGGTACAATACACCGATTAATGTGAACTTTACCGTGGATGACATTAAAAAGAGTGGCTTCGGTGCTGTCTTTATTGCCGCTGGTGCTCAAAGAAGTCAGAATATCGGCATACCTGGCGAGTTGGAAGATGTTGAGAACTTTTACTACGGCTTGAAATTCCTGAGAGATGTGAAGTTAGGCCGGTCAGTTAAGGTTGGGCAGAGGGTAGCAATCATCGGTGGTGGGAATGTTGCTTTAGACTCGGCGCGCACTGCTCTCCGTCTTGGTGCCGAAGAAGTAAATATCTACTACCGACGGTCACAGGAAGAGATGCCAGTGACCAAGGTAGAATATGATGAAGCGATAAATGAGGGCATCCGGTTTAATTTTCTGGTCAGCCCGACACGAATAGTCAATGCTAACTGGAAAGTGACCGGTATCCAGTGTGTTCGTATGAGGCTAGGGGAGCCTGATGAAGGTGGACGACGGCGACCTATTCCTGTTGAGGGTTCTGAGTTCTTTGTTGAAGCCGACACGGTTATTGGTGCAGTTGGGCAAGCCCCTGACCGTTCCTTTCTACCCCCTGGCAGCGCATTGGAAAGTATGGTAGTTGACAACAATACGCTGTCTACTAATGTCCCCGGCGTTTTTGCTGGCGGCGACTTTGCTACCGGGCCGAGTTTTGTAATCGAGGCTATTGCTGCTGGCAGGCGGGGAGCTATTGCTATTGATAAGTATCTCAGGGGTGATACCTCACGAGTTGAGATTTATGACCTGCGGCCCAGTGTTATTGAGGAGGTAACCAGAGAAGAAGGAGAGGAGACCTGGGAGCCGCAATTCAGACCCAAGATACCCGTACTGTCTGCTAATGAGAGGAAACATAGTTTTCAAGAGACAGAATTGGGATTGTCAGAGGAAGATGCTAAATATGAATCCAAGCGATGCCTGAGGTGTGACCTGGAGCAATAAGAGAGGTTAAATATGAAATCTATTACAAAACAAAAGCCTTTTGAGGAAGTGAAGCAGCAAGTAGAAGGGTGTGACCGGATATACGTCGTAGGTTGCGGCACCTGTACCACAATGACTAAAACAGGGGGAAGGGAAGAAGTCTTGAAGATGACGGAGGAGCTAAAAAAGCTAGGTAAGCTGGTCACCGGTTGGACAGTAATCCCTACCGCCTGTGATGAAATGACAGAGGCGTCTGTGCGGGAAAATAATGAGGCAATTCAGAATGCTGATTGTCTTCTAGTAATGACCTGCGCTCTGGGCGTACAGAAGGTGGGTTCATATCTTATTAAACCGGTGATTCCGGCACTGGACACTCTGTTTATCGGGCTAGAAGATACGCCGGGCAACTTTCACGAGGTTTGTGTTCAGTGTGGGCATTGTGTCATCGGCTGGACTGCTGGTATTTGTCCCATTACTGCCTGCCATAAGCACCTGCTCAATGGCCCTTGCGGCGGCACTAACAATGGTAAATGTGAAATTGATAAGACAAAAGATTGTGCGTGGACACTCATATATCAACGCTTGAAGGAGCAAGGCCGGCTCGATTTAATGCGGAAGTACCAGCCAATCAGAAATTCTCAGGTGGTACCCCGGCCACGCATGATCACAATTTCGTAAGCGAGGAGGAAGATGATGGCGCAGAGCTTTAAAGAAGTCCTCAAGTCTGGTAAGTTCGTGGTGACCAGCGAGGTTGGTCCGCCCAAGGGAACTAACCTTGAGAAGATGCTTCATCATATTGATATCCTCAAAGATAAGGTGGATGGTATTAACGTAACCGACCACCAGAGTTCGATGATGCGTTTTCCTTCTCTCGGTGGATGTCTCTACGTAAAAGAAAGGGGTGGGGAACCAATTTTACAAATGACCTGCCGCGACCGTAACCAATTAGCGCTGCAAGCTGACCTTCTTCTAGCTTACGCTAGGGGCATAAAGAATGTGCTTTGCCTTACCGGTGATGCAATTGTAGTTGGTGACCACAAGGAAGCTGTGGGTGTATTTGAGCTTGATTCCAGCCAGCTATTACGCGCAGTCCGACAACTTGAATCGGGGAAAGACCTCGGTGGTAACGAGCTTGATGGAGCAGTTGAATTTTGTGCTGGGGCAATAGTTACACCTGAGGCACGACCCATTGAACCTCAACTTATAAAGTTTGAAAAGAAGATTGAAGCTGGAGCCGAGTTTTTCCAGACTCAAGCCGTTTATGACTTGGATAATTTCAGAAAGTTCATGGAATTTGCCCGTAGGTTTCCGGTTAAGATTCTGGCGGGAATAGTTTTACTTACCTCAGCCAGAATGGCGCAGTATATGACCGAGAACGTGCCTGGCATTTTTGTTCCCAAAAGTCTTATCGATGAGATGGCAAAGGCACCAAGAGGTGAAGCAATCAAAAGAGGGGTTGAGATTGCTGGCCGGATGATTGCTACCTTGAAAAAGGAAGCAATTTGTGATGGCGTCCATATTATGGCTATAGGTCGGGAGGAAGTGGTGCCGGATATCCTGGCCGTCGCCGGATTGCCTAGTTAGACTACAGCTTAACCAAATCCGAGAAAATTATCATCGAGACTTAAAGATGGATAGTAGGTTTCTCAGAGAACAGGGCGAGACCGAATATACTCCTGAAGAATCAGCTTTACTGATGCGGCTTGGGGTGTTAGTCAAGCTGAGGTGGCTAGCTATTCTGGGTGTTATCGTAGCCACTTTGCTGGCATCCCAGGTATTCCACATTGGTTTCTCCGCTTTGCCGGTATATGCTACGTGTGTTTTTATGGCTCTGTATAATCTGGTGTTACGGCAACAGGTGAGAAGCCTGAAGACAGAGAAAGCTGGTGTGGTCATCCCTAAGGCTCGAACCTACAGCAATATCCACATCTTTCTTGACCTAATGGCACTTACTGTTATTCTCCATTTCACAGGGGGGGTAGAAAACCCCTTTCTTTTCTACTTTGTGTTACACATTATTTTGGCCAGTATCGTCCTCTCCTATAAGGCGGTTTATCTTCTAGCTACAGCTGCGATTTTGATGCTTGTACTATTAGCGGGGTTAGAGTATAGCGGGGCAATACCTCATAATAATCTGGTAGAATTCGTTCCTCCTACGCTATATAGGCAAGGGAGCTATATAATGGCTGTTCTGGCTAGCTTGGCAACAATTCTTTATGCCTCCACTTATGTGGCTACCGCCGTTTCCGGAGAGCTAAGGAAGAGACAGCGGGAGGTAGTACAATTAAGAGAAAGCCTTCTACAAGAAAAGACAAGGGAACTGGAGCAGTCCTCTATAGAAATAGCCAAGCTGGAAGAGGAGAAAAACCGATTTCTTCGCTTTATCGGCGTGGCGGCTCACGACCTTAAAGCTCCTCTGGCGGCTATTCAAAGCTACATCGGTGTTATGCTAGGCGGGTTTTCCGGTGAGCTCAGTGATAAGCAAAAAAATATGCTGGAAAGAAGCAGTGTGAGGATTGTGGAGCTTTTGAAGCTGATTAGTGACCTTTTGGACATTCCCCGCATTGAGACTGGTCAAATTGTCCAGGAGATGAAAGCGGTTTCTTTGTGTGAAGTGATTAATGATTGCCTTAGCGACCAGCGTAGACTTGCTGAAGAGAAAGGCTTAAAGCTTGAAGTAGAATTGCCTGAGACGCTCCCTGAAATTAATGGCTCAAGCCCGCGGCTTCAGCAAGTAATAACTAATTTGGTCAACAATGCTATTACCTATACACCTAATGGTACAGTGATGCTTAGAGTAAAAGAGAGAGACGATGATATAATCGTTGATGTTATGGATACCGGGATTGGTATTCCACCGCAGGACTTACCACAACTCTTCGTTGACTTCTTCCGTGGTAGCAATGTAGAAAAGAAAGGGACCGGTTTAGGACTGTCAATAACCAAGAGGATTGTGGAAGCTCACGGGGGCAAGATTTGGGCAGAGAGCCCATGCCCGGAAAGCAATACGGGAAGTAAGTTTACCTTTACCCTACCCAAGAAATGCTGAAACCGAAACGAAGTAGCGGATTACAGGATGGGGAGGGATAATAATAGTTCAAGTTATAGTTAAGAAGGAGGAAACATGCGAGGAAAGATACTGATAGTCGATGATGACCCTGACATTTTAGAAGCTTTGACTATGGTTCTTGAGGCCAAAGACTATCAGGTGTTTACCGCCCATGATGGGTTAGAAGGTTTAGCTACCCTCAAGGCAGAGAATCCAGACCTGCTGATTCTTGACCTGCTAATGCCGAAAATGGATGGATATACGGTATTTAAAGAACTCCATGACCCACGATGGTCTAAGTTCAAGGATACACCTGTTTTGATTCTGAGCTCAGTTAGGGAAGAGGCTAGCCGCCGTCGTTATGAGTTGGAGACCGGCCTTGAGCTTAATGTGGATGATTATGTTGAGAAGCCTGTTTCACCCGATGTCTTGGTGGCAAGAGTAGAAAAGCTCATAAAAAAGAAGCAACGGGTCTGACTTGGCACTTCATTGCCTCAGCGATTAGCCTTCTAAACAACCTTAACAAGTTCTTTTTGTTGAACGCTTTTTGGAGGGAGTTTTACCGGACAAATCATTACTCGAAGGTCACATTGTAGACACCGTAGAGCCTCTTTCAGGGCGGTTTCTTCATTGTAACCCCTCTCTACCTCAACAAAACCGCTAGTTCGTATCTCTGCGGGCAGGCATGGTATTTCCTCACGATGCAGATGGGCAAAGCCCTCCTCACATCCGAGCCAGGCACTAGGCTCTTCAACCGGTGCTAATACCTCATCTATGATACCACTCCCACCAAGGTATTTATCTATGGCAATGGCTCCCTGTCTGCCTGAAGCGATAGCCTGTATAACTGTAACCGGGCTGGTTACAATATCTCCACCAGCAAAGACACCTTCTCGGCTGGTAATACTGTTGTCTTTAGTCTGTATGACACCTCCCCTCCCTGTTGCCACTTTAAAAGTGGCTGGGACCTCCATTACTTGTCCAATAGCGGCGATAACGCTGCTGCAACTTATGATGAATTCGCTGCCTTTTATGGGGACTGGACGACGCCGGCCACTGGCATCAACTTCGCCTAATTCCATGCGGATACATTGGAGTTTTACTACTCCATTCTCATTCCAAATCTTATTCGGCGTCGCTAAGAAGATAAATTTTACTCCCTCTTCTTCAGCACCCTTTATTTCTTCCGGGTCGGCTGGCATCTCAGCCTGAGTGCGGCGGTACATAATAGTCACATCTTTCGTACCGAGTCTCACAGCAGTGCGAGCAGCGTCTATGGCAACGTTACCACCACCGATCACGACGGTTTTATCTCCCAGATTCACTTTTTGGCCAAGGACTACGTCCCTGAGTAGAGCGATGGCATCAATTACACCCGGGCTATCATCTCCGGGCACTCCTACTTTGTTCCCTTTATGTGCACCAATGGCTAGGAATGCCGCATTATAACCCTGCGCAAAGAGGTTATCCAAAGACTCAATTCTAGTATTAGTCTTGATTTCAAATCCGCCGACTTGCTGTATCTCTTTTATCTCTTCATCCAGGACTTTCTTTGGTAGTCGGTATTCAGGGATACCAACTCGCAACATGCCACCTGATGCCGGTAACGCTTCAAACACGGTGACACTATGGCCTAACTTGGATAGATAATACGCCGCGGTCAACCCCGCTGGTCCCGACCCTACTATTGCAACCTTTTTGCCTGTAGGTGGCATTTTCGCAGTAATCTTCCGAAGCAGTTTATTCTCTTTACCGGCGGCGAAGCGTTTCAGAGCTCTTATGGAAACAGCCTCATTAAGTTCATTCCGGCGACAGGCAAGCTCGCAGGGGTGAGCACAGATATGCCCAAGCACGTTAGGGAAAGGGACCTTTTCTCTGATTACTGCAGCTGCTTC
Source organism: Chloroflexota bacterium (assembly GCA_043797985.1). GTDB lineage: Bacteria > Chloroflexota > Dehalococcoidia > Dehalococcoidales > UBA2162 > JAZDPB01. Next base: position 6,814 of record JAZDPB010000003.1, on the reverse strand, counting down.
AGTGTATTTCTTGTTGCGAATGAGACGGATATAACGAGGTATGTCTATCCCTGCAGGACAAGTGTTTTTACACGGGACTAACACTGCTTCACGTTCTTTTTCTGTTTCTGGTAGTGCGGTCTTGTCCTTAAGCGCGCCAGTGGGGCAAACCTCAACGCAGGTACAACAGAATCTACAATTAGCATCGGCTAGCGAGCGGTCGAAAGCTGTGCCGATGTATGTTTCCTTACCCCTATTTATAAGTGAGATGGCCCCTACGCCGCGTAGCTCGTTACAAGCTCGGACACATCGGCCGCACAGTATGCACAGATTATAGTCTCGGTAAAAGAGGGGGTCTTCCATATGTACTGGTTGCTTCTTGGACGTATAAGGCAAACTACTTTCAGTAACTCCAACATAATTGGCTACTTGTTGCAACTCGCAGTGTTGATTGTTAGCACAGGTTACGCAGCGCACACCTACATCGGGGCTTCGCAAGCAAATATCGGAAGGTCCACATCGCTCACGGCGCCAGCAGTCAAGACAATAATGGGGGTGTTCACTTAGAATTAGTGCCAGGACCTCTCGCCGGGACTCCTGAAGTTGTGGTGTGTTTGTCTTTACCACCATACCATCGGTAGCGGGAGTAGTACATGCCGTAGGCAAGCCCCGTGTGCCTTCGATTTCAACAACACATAACCGACAGGCACCGGTAGAGCTTAAATCAGGGTGATAACACAGAGTGGGGATGTAGATTCCCGCATCTAACGCTGCCTCCAGTACCGATTTTCCTTTCTCAGTTTTGACTTCCTGACCATCAATATTAAGCGTGATTGTTTCCAAAATGCCTCCTTGAACTATCTCTTTCCCGAGCTATGGTAGGATAAGCTGTTCTGGGGATTGAATCACTGATGATGCTACGCTGACCTTTACTATGGCGTTGAGTCGAGTGTGACATAATTAGAAGAGGTTTCACCTTAAGACACTTTCTTTGGTCGATAGTATTCGTTTATTACTGGTAATATATTGGTAGGGCAAGCATCTTTTTACAAGATAACCCACCTTCCCTTTTCCCTTAGTTAAATTATATCAAAACTTACCTCACCGGGTCAAACGAACTGGCATCAAAGTTATTATTCGCTAATTAAGGCCAGAAGAGTTTTTGGGCTTGTTTTCTAAGCTCTTCACGGAAGTCGGGATGCGCTATAGCGATAAGCTCTAGTGCTCTTTCCCGCTGGCTTTTTTCGAGAAGATTAGCAATACCATACTCGGTGACAATGTAGTCGGCAAAATTTCTAGGTACGGTCACAATTGTTCCTGGTTCCAGGAAGGGCACTATCCGTGAAATCTTTCCATTGGCTGCGGTTGATTGCAGCATGGTAATGGAACGTCCCCCCTTCGAAAGCATAGCACCAATGGCAAAGTCTGGCTGTCCACCTGAGCCTGTCCACATACGAGGTCCGATTGACTCCGATGCAATTTGGCCAGTGAGGTCAATAGAGAGGGCACCATTAATAGCTACCATGTTGTCGTGGGCAGCTACGTTCCTGATATTAATAACATAGTCCTGAGGATAGAGTTCAAACATTGGGTTCTGGTCGATGTAGGCGAGTTCCTCGGGAGTCCCACCAAGAAAGCTCTGGCAAACTATCTTGCCCGGGTGAAGGGTATCGTATTTTCCGTTTATTACTCCCTTCCTTACCAGTTCTACAATGCCTGGGGCAAGCATTTCAGCAAAGTAGCCGAGGTCATGCTTATCGTCGAAGATGCCCTGGCCGGGTAACGTGCTGCCAATAGAGCTAGTACCTATTTGTAAGGTATCTCTATCCTTGATTAAAGTACCAACATATTGTCCGATAGCTTTCATGAATTCTTCAGGTACTGGCCGTATGTATTGACGTGGAGGCGGAGTATGTTCCACGAAATAGTCTATCTCTGAAACGTGAATAAGGTTATCACCGCCGTAGACTCTTATCTGGTTGTTGTCCACCTCGGCAATGACCTTTTTAGCGCTTTTAGCGTACCATTTCTTAGCCCATATTCCACTGCCAAAGCTACAATAGCCATGTTTGTCCGGCGGGGATACTACCGTTATGAAGACGTCCGTCCCTCTTATTCCCGGTCTTCCCTCTGTTTCGGCCTTCCCCTGGAGGGAGAACAAGACAGGGGCATAGTCCCCCCTTCTTTCGTCCAGCATCGGTCGTGCAACCTGACCGGTGAAACTCAGCACGGTCACCTTAAAAGATTCCTCACATCCCGGCTGGAACCAGAGGTTATCGACCGAAGGGGCGCTACAGTGAATCTCCACGTTTCTTAGCTCGTCAATTCTTGCGGCGAGTGCCTCTGTGCAAGATATGGCCTCTCCGCCGCCGGGAACCGAAGTGACAACACGGTCCCCAGATTTAACGATACGCACTGCTTCTTCCGCAGTGACCAGTTTCCTCTTATATTCTTCTTGCCAGTCCATACACTCCTCCACTACGTGTATGTTTTAACCGCCCTCGATAAGCGGCAATAGCACGACGGTATCTCTATCCCGAAGGATTGTCGTCACACCACCTAATACTTGATACTCACGACCATTTATCAGAATACGCAGGCTTGTGTTTTTCAATTGTTGGGCAAAGGTGTGACCATGCCTTTCACCAAGCAGTGACATGAGGTCAGATAATTTGGTGCCTGTCGCGAGGGTAACTTCTTCTGTAGAGATGCCCACAAGCTCTCTGAGCTTGCCGAATAACTGTATCTCTATATTCATTTGTTTATTTACTGGTAGTAAAACCAAGTCCTAATTCGTTAAGCTTGGCTTTGGTCGGGATACCATTTGCATCCCAGCCTCGTGCTCGATAGTAATCTTTAAGCAGGGGCTCAGCTTCGAATACCTGGCCGGCTGAGTTACCGGATGGCATTGTCTCTGTGGTGATACGAGCAGGAAAGACATCATCCTTTTTGCTAAAGCCATCCCGGACATTGAACATGCGTTCCAGATTGAAGATTCTTTCGCCAACCAGCCACAGGTACGCTGGGTCGGCAAAGTCTTTAACGCCGGTAGCTTTAGAGAGGAGATTACCATACATCTCAGGAGACATCATGCCGTTAGCAAAGGTACAAAGGATACCTGTCTCATTTAAGGCAGTGCTGTCTTGATTCCACTTAGTCAATGCCCCCTTATTTTCTATGGAAAAGCGGTCTGCTACCCACGGGACTGGTGAGCCGAAGACCTCCTGACCGGCATAGCCGCTGCAATGGTCGGCGCCATTATTAGTGGTGAGTAAATTCAGCCCATGTGCCTTAGCGCCGCGAGGGTCGTAGGCTGGTAATTCAAGTCCCTTCACATGTATGGCGTACTTTTCAGAACCATGACCGATGTGGCGGGCGGCTTCACGTGTGCCGTTGGCTAGCACGTCGCCGAAACCTTCACGATAGGCAATCTGTTTGATGAGTTCAAGAACATGGTCATCCTTGCCATAAACTAATTCAAGGCCACCGGTATCTTCTTTGGTGATTATACCTCGTTCGTAAAGCTCATAGGCGAAACCAATGCTACTGGCGACGCTAATAGTATCTAGACCTAAGTTATCGCACAGATTGTCGGCGGCGATAACAAGCCCAGTATCGGCTACTCCAATAGGCCCGCTAAAACCCCAGATAGTCTCATATTCAGGTCCTTCTGTCCAGGCTCCACTATATTTACCTGTACTTGCCTTGGTAATAGCACCACAGCGGAGCATACACCCGGAGCAAGCAATGTGACGTGCGGTTAGCTTGGCGAATTCCGGTTGGTCAAGCTTTTCCCAGTTGGGCAAGATACCATCCTGGAAGTTATGTACCGGGTACATGCCAAGGAGATTGGTAAACTCATTGTGACGCGTCCCTGACATGCGGCGTGATTCGTAAGTTGGATGAGTTCTGAAAGCCGCTGTCTGTTGCCTTACGGCTTCCTGGAAAGCATCCGGTTCGGCAACCTCTACCTTCCTCACGGTTCCTCTGACGGCAACTGCTTTCAGGTTTTTAATTCCCATAACAGCACCGCCACCACCGCGGGAAGCAGAACGGCGGTCACTGAAGACACCGGAGATTTTAACGCCTCTTTCACCCGAAGGACCAATACAGGCCATTCGAACAAGAGGGTCATTCAGTTCTTCGCGGATTAGGGTATGGGTATCGTTACAGCCGAGCCCCCAGAGATAGGTGGCATCGCGCAGTTCATATTTGCCATCATGTACCCAGAGGTAACAGGGTTTCTCAGCAGTTCCTTTGACCGCGATGCCATCGAATCCGGCGAACTTAAGCTCAGTAGCAAAGTGTCCGCCGCCACTGGACTTAAAAATGCCCCCGGTAAGCGGGGATTTGAAAAAGACCTTCCATCGGCCGAAGGATTGAGCTCTGGTGCCAGCCAGCGGTCCAGCCATGAAAATGATTTCATTATCCTTGCTCAAAGGGTTGGTGTTTGCTTTCAGGTCGCCGTAAAGTAGCCTGGCGCCAAAACCCCGGCCACCAGCGAAGTCGTGGATGAGGTCTTTGGTAAGTGGTTCCTCAGAGAAACTTGCGCTCGTGAGGTCAACTCTTAGAATCCGATTCTTATAGCCTCCCATTTTTCTTCTCCTTATTTGTTTATAAAGTTATCCTAAACTTTCCTCTAGCTTGCTGTCAAGACAAAGTCAGCACAAATTAAATGTGGTCCGTCCTATGTGATACGGTTTAGTTACTTGAATATCACTGGAATCAGAACAATAAAGTAGACAGTCATCATTACCAGTCCGATGGGTATTCCAATGACTGCCCATTCTTTCATGTTTATCTTTAGTTTTGCAGCGGCTACGATATTGGGGATGTTACCGGGAATGAGCATTCCGCCAGCGATGAGCAAACCCATCGTGATAGCTATAATCTGTGACAGTGTCATGTCAGAGCTTACTTCAATACAAACCAATGTTGCATTGTCCAGAATAGCAGAGAGCATGTTAATCCAGTACAGGGCAGCGGCGGGTGTTTTGGTAAAAAACCAGACGATGAGCGGTTTTAGCCCTTCACCCAACAGCACTAAAGCAGCGACAAAAACGAAGACTTTAGCTGCCCTTGTAATGACATGCTTTAGTGTCTCAGAGGATTCAGTTTCTATTGTTATCTCGGATACGGCAGTTTTCCGACCAATCCATATTGAACCGAAAATGGCTATGACCACGACTCCAGGGATTACATATTTGCCAAAAGTAGTCAGCAGGAAGGTGAAGCCAGCATTAAATGGCGGGCAAGCCAGTTTTTGCCCTAGGATGGCAGATAAGGGTTCGCCTAGCGGCGTCAGAACGGCACCCAGACCAAGAGAAAAGCAAGTTATGACTACCAGTCTAATGCGGTCTTTTCTATTCAATGGTAAGCAGGGTACTATTTCAGCCAGCAGCACTGACATCAAGATAACTGAGATAACGCTGGATAATAAACCCATCACTGTTACCAGAATGAAGATAAAGACTCTAATGCTTAACTTATTCGCCATGGCCGTAATGGCGTTGCAGAACTGCTTATGGAAGAAGAAGACGATGATACCGACTATCAGGACGACCTGAAAAATGCCGATGGGAAGCGAACCAATCATTACCGGGGTCTTGAGGGCTTCGATAACCAGTTGACTGCTCCACAGTCCGGATATGGTCACCGATAAGATACCCATTGTCAGGAAAAATATTTCCAGGTTGTGTTCAACGAATTTTACCTTGAAGGGGAGAATAAGGACCATAAGGGTAACTATAACCAGTCCAGCTACAATACCCCACACTGGCTCGGCCGGTATTTCTATTATCGGTAAAAATGTCATGCTTATACTTTAATCCTAAGTTTTTGAATTTAATCTATGGTGGGTGAGCATCAGAATCATAAAGGTCGATAGCAAAGAAAATAAATGACTATAGTGTGACTACAGTCCCCTGAGAAACTCGGGGCGAAGTAGAGAGGAATCTCCTTTCTGCAAAATGTACTCCAAATCACTTATCATCCTTTCCTTGTCCTGGGGCAGTCTTCCTCGGACCGAAACGTAATTCGAGGCATGCATGGAACCGAAAAAGCAATCCGTAAAATTGGAGTTTCTTATGATTGTCACCAGTTCCTTAAGGGACTCAAAGGGAGAAATAAGCGTAAACTTACCCTGTTTATATTCTTGGTAGAGTGGTGTGCCTGGGACCAGAGTCAATGTCAGTGCTCCAGCATATTGCGGGTCAATACTACTGAGAATCCTGGCTGTTTCAAGTGCGTGTTTGTTACTTCCTTCTCTACCACCAAGTCCCAGAATCACGGTAACAGAAAGAATAATACCGGCTTCCTTTGCTTTTCTCCCTGCCTCTACAATTTGACTGTGATTTACCCCCTTGCCGATTCTCTGGAGTATCTCATCATCACCACTTTCAACCCCCATATACAGGATGCCTAGTTTGAGTTTGTTCAGGTCGGCAAGTTCACTCGGACTCCTGCGCAGAATATCTTGAGGAGTAGCATAAGAGGCAATTCTCTCCAGCTTGGGGAATTTTTCATTCAGGTATTGGAGAGCCTCCTTCAATTTAGGGAAAGGGTAAACCATGGCATCACCATCCTGAAGAAAGACCCTTTTGCCGTCCCACTGCCGAGCTATAAAGTACACTATTTCAGGAACATTTGGCAAGAAAACTCCACGCTCCATACAGACAGATAGGGCATCTATCTCTTTTTTGACTTCGTCGAGCTCCCTGAGCTGAAGTTTCGAGCCGTAGTAGGTGCAGAAAGTACAAGAATTATTTGAGCAACCGTTGGTCAGGGGGAGAAAATAGCACTCGCTCTCACTCGGCGGGCGAAAGATTTCGGGTCT
>JAZDPB010000002.1:0-4753 GCA_043797985.1 Chloroflexota bacterium | reverse complement strand
ACCGAACTGCAAAAGAAGCTGGCATTAACCGTCCCTGCGGTTGGCTCCAGCTTTCGGAATCCGGTAGATGTAGGTAGCCCCGGTCCAACCCCAGCCGTCCTCAAGGGAGTCCTGGAAAGAGTATCCTCCGATAGTAGCGTAGATACAATAATTGTCTCTGAGATAGAAATGTGTGCGACAAGTCCGCAGGCGAGAGCTCAAGAGATACTGTCGGGAAGGAATCGAGAAGAACTGGCCCGAACCCCGGTTGAAGTTAAAAGGGAATTCGGTAAACCAACAGTAATGGTGTTGCCTGTAGAGGCAACCGGGTCTGACGTCGTCGAGTTTGAAGGTGCCCGGCGAAATGTCTGCGATTACTATCTCAGAGAAGGAATCCCGGTTTTTCTCACCCTGGAACGTGCAGCTAAAGCCCTGGCAAACATGGCTGGTTACTACGAACATCTCGACGCCGTTTCGGCATCGGTCAGGGATAGAGTCGAACCCAGCTCACCAACGTCCCTCATATAATCGTTACCTCAGGGGAGCAAGCATGTTACTCGGCTCTTCTAAATCACGGTTGTCATTACGAGGAACACATTCGCTTCGCTCAGTGTAAACTCCGTGACGAAGCAATCTCATCCCCACCCACCCAGATTGCCACGTCCGCCTTCGGCGGACTCGCAATGACACCAACAACTAAGATTGAACAAAACTCATTTTGCTCGGTTTTGGTTGAACGCCCTCTAATTTTGTGATAAAATAAGACTATCTCAATAGGGAGGAGAAGAAGGAATGCCAGACGTCATGTTAACTTGCAAGTCTTGTCACAAGGAATTTCACAGCGGTATGAACTTGCCAAAAGATTTGTTCAAAAAGGCTACCCTTATAAATAATCCGCACCGGTGCCCTAACTGCGGAAAGATGGATAATTATAATAAGAAGGACTACCATTTCGCCCGTAGTTAATCCCTCTTAATAATATACACTCGTCAATTCCCGCAAGGAGCAGTAAATAGCTCTCTTAGGGTTCCTTTTCTATAGATGGCTTATCAAGAGCGCTCCTTAGCTCTTTTATTAAGCTGTCGACCGGGGAGCTGAAGTTATCCTCAGCCTCCATAAGCTGGATGAGGCGGCTGCCAATGATAACACCGTCAGCGATGCGAGCTACCCGACTCGCCTGCTCCGGGGTAGATATGCCGAAGCCAACGCAGAGTGGTTGGGTAGCTACCTGCCTTACCCGTCCAACAAACTTCTCCAAATCTGCTGGTAACCTGTCCCTGGTACCGGTAACGCCGGTCACCGAAACCAGATAGATAAATCCCCGAGACCTCTCGGCTACCACGCGGATGCGCTCTTCAGAACTGGTCGGGGCTAGTAGGTAAATAAGGTCGAGTCCATGTCTTTGACTGATAGTCTCCAACTCGGCTCCCTCCTCTGGAGGCAGGTCGGGGATAATCAACCCATCAACGCCAGACTTAGCACAGGCACCACAAAATTCTCCAAGACCATAGCTAAAGATGGGATTATAATAGGTCATAAACACGAGCGGTATGCTAACCGCCCGCCTTAACTGCCTGGCTACTTCAAGGCAAATTTTAGGAGTAACCCCGCTTTGTAAAGCCCGAAAGCTCGACCTCTGGATGGGGACACCATCAGCCAGGGGGTCAGAAAAGGGTATACCCAGTTCCACCATATCACAACCGCATCGGGCAAGGAGGGGAACCACCTCCAAGGTGGCTTCAATGCTGGGATAACCTACGGTAACATAGGTAATGAGCGCTTTGTGAATCGGTGGCTTAAAGATTGAAGCAATACGACTCAAAGCTTCACCCCCAGTGCTTGAGCGACGATTCCCATATCCTTATCGCCGCGTCCAGAGAGATTAACGATGATAATTTGCTCCCCTATCCAGCGAGCCAGCCATTCTGGCGGCATAGAAGATAGCATGAGCCGATTCAAGAGCCGGGGTAATACCTTCGGTCTGGCACAATAACTGAAAGCCCTCGAGTGCTTCGTTATCATTTACCGCCACATAAGTCGCCCGTCCGGTATCCTTGAGATAGCTGTGCTCAGGGCCGACACCAGGATAGTCCAGCCCGGCAGAGATGCTATGGGTTTCTTTAATTTGTCCATTACTATCCTGGAGAACATAGGATTTTGCTCCATGGAGCACCCCGGGCCTACCCGCCACCAGTGAAGCAGCGTGCTCCCCGGTATCCAGCCCCCTCCCCGCTGCCTCCACTCCAATAAGCCTGACGCTCTTATCATCTAAAAAGGGATAGAAGATGCCAATAGCGTTACTGCCACCACCGACGCAAGCAATTATATGGTCAGGCAAACGGCCCGCTTGAGCCAGTATCTGCTGTCTCGCTTCCTTGCCGATTACCGATTGGAAGTCACGCACCATCATGGGATAGGGATGAGGCCCAACTACCGAGCCAAGGAGGTAATATGTATCTCCGGCATTGGTTACCCAGTCCCTTATCGTCTCGTTGATAGCATCCTTCAGCGTTCGACTACCGCTGGAAACCGAACGTACTTCGGCACCCATCAGCTTCATCCGGAAAACATTCAGCGACTGACGGTTGATATCTTCTTCACCCATGTAAACAATGCACTCCAGCCCCAGCATGGCGCACACGGCAGCCGTAGCCACTCCGTGCTGTCCAGCACCGGTCTCAGCGATAATCCTGTGCTTGCCCATTCTCTTAGCAAGAAGTCCCTGCCCCAGAGCATTGTTGATTTTATGGGCACCGGTATGCGCCATGTCTTCCCGCTTGAGGAAAATCTGAGCACCACCGCAGTGCCTGGTCAGCCTTTCTGTCAGGTAGAGCGGTGTCGGTCTTCCCGAATAATCCCGGGATAGCCGGTCAAGTTCAGCCCAGAAGACAGTGTCAGCCTTTGCCTCCTCGTAAGCTGCGGTTAGTTCGTCCAGCACGGGCACCAGGGTCTCCGGGACAAACCGCCCCCCGTAGTCTCCGAAATATCCCCTATTATCAGGTAGCAATGAGTTCTCCTTCGGCTTTCCTTACCGCTTGAATGAAGGCAGTAATTTTCAAAGCATCCTTCCGACCGTCGGTCTCTACGCCTGTTGAGATATCAACACCCCACGGCCGAATCTCGTTGACCAGTTGACCAACATTCACCGTTGTCAGTCCTCCGGCAATAATCACAGGAAACCTGGTTGTCACTTCCTTAGCTAACCGCCAATCGAATGGTTCTCCTGTTCCCCCATAAGTATCCTTCACCGGTGAGTCCAGAAGACAAATAAGCTCCCTTCTGGGCAGCAGGCGGTAGCCCATCTCTATCTCAGCTAGAAGTTCATCGGCTTTCTGCTTATTGGACACATGAATAACCTTAATTAGTGGTTTCCTAATTTCCGGACAATACTGCCAGGTTTCATCGCCGCTGAGTTGCACCCAATCCAACTGGCAATAGTCGGCGATGTCATTGACTTCATGAGCCGGCGTATTGACAAAAAGACCGACCACTGCCGGGCGTTTTTTTAGACTATGAACAGCTTCCACTAGCTGTAGCGCCTTCTGTGGAGAGACCCGACGCCTGCTGTTGGCAAAAACCAGCCCTAAGAAATCGGCCCCACCCTGGCTTGCCACCAGGGCAGGCTCTATCTCGGATAGACCGCAAATCTTCACTCGAATCATGATAGCACCTTTTTAATTGTTTATTAACCCCTTACCCTTTATCCCCCTTCCCTTGATAAGGGAAGGGGGTCAGGGGGATAGGTTGCTAAACGACACCTCTTATTAAAATTTTACTTCCTAAAAGCAACTGAGCGTGTTGATGGAGCCGCGGGTTCTAGAAGTTCCTTCATCTTAACGGCAATATCAGGCGCCGATACCAAGGATTCGCCAATGAGCACGGCATTAACCCCACACCGCTTTAGCCTTTCTATATCGCTGCGGTCTTTGATGCCACTTTCGCTGACCACAATTCTATCTGCCGGTATGAGGGGTCGCAGCCGTTCGGTGGTAGTCAGGTCTACGGTTAAGGTTTTCAGGTCTCGATTATTAATACCAATGATTCTGGCTCTACTCCTCAAGGCAACATCAAGCTCACTCTCTTTATGCACTTCCACCAGGCAAGTTATACCTAACTCGTGGCTCAGCCTGAGCAGAGTCTTCAGTTTACCGGGTGTCAGGATAGCAACAATGAGCAAAAGGGCATCGGCACCGTAGGCTCTTGATTCGTAGACTTGGTATGGGTCAAAAATGAAGTCTTTCCTGAGCAGGGGCAGCCCTCTATTTCCCAGCGCACCCCTGATATCTTTCAGATGGTTGATGTTACCTTGGAAGTACCTGGGCTCGGTCAGTATCGAAATCACCGCAGCACCGTTATCGGCATAGGTTCGTGCTATCTCCATCGGGTTAAAATCAGAACGAATAATGCCTCTGGAGGGCGACGCCTTCTTAACTTCGGCAATAAGCTGAACACGGTCGCCACGCAGAGCCGAAGCAAAGTCAAGAGGTGCACGTTGCTCCAAAGCCATCAGACGTAGTTTTGCCAAGGGAAAGCTGCGCTTTCTAGCTTCGAGTTCCAATCTGTTATCAGCTACTATCTGGTCTAAAATCATGCTATCCTCGGTTTAGGTTATTTATTAACCTTACCCCCTTAATCCCCCTCTCGAAGTCGATTGCTGCGAGGGTATGAGGTTCAATGATTCCCAACGTAGCTTTCTTATCCGTGTTCTCCCGGAAACGACATGAGGCAGACCATTAAGTTGGATTCTGTCCGCTGTGGAAACACCACCTCGGCT
>JAZDPB010000128.1:0-2530 GCA_043797985.1 Chloroflexota bacterium | reverse complement strand
GCCTTTATCCTCACCTCTGCTGGTTTCTTACTAGGTAGAAAGGTGAGCGCCTTGGCGGGGGAAAGAGCCGAACTTGCCGGCGGCATTATCTTAATAGCCATAGGTTTGAGAATACTGATAACGCACACCCTGGAAAATGGAAGCTAAGGGGTTTATTTATCTTCCGTTAGGCACAGGTGAGTTCCGGTTGGGATGGAAGATGCGCCTGAAGGCTTCCAGCAGACTGATATCGCCCCGAGTCTCAGCAATACTTTGAGACAATTCTATCATTTTCTGATTGAGGCTATTCTGGTTGCGTTCCAGCGTATCCAGACTTTCTCTAATCTTGTTGAAGGCGGGCTCAAGCCAGTCCAGACTTGCGCGGTATTTAAGCGCCTTTTCCAGCTCGAGGCTGACATCCTGGAACTGCCAAAGGGAAATAGTGGGCAACTGTTAATTGAATCTAATTTATCACTCCGCTTGAGTAAAGGGCTATCATCAGTGTTACCGCAAAGTTCCAGAATGAATGCATTATGAGCGGACTCCACAGTGAGCCGGTTTTGAGCCGTGCAATACCAAATACTATTCCCAGGACAAGGATTGTCGCTATTCCATATATATCGTATTGAATGTGAAGCACTGCCCATAAAAAAGCGGTCAGGACAATTGCTCCGGCAGAGCCGAGGCGGGATTGCCTGAAGCCGGCAAAGAGAAAGCCGCGGAAGAAAAACTCCTCAAATACCGGACCAAAAACCACCATCGCTATCCACAGCAGTCCCGGTAAGACGCTGGTGCGGTAAACATCAACATTGAAATCACCCTCACTGGATTTCCCGAAAATATAATTGAGACCCCCCGATAGCGCTACCAGTCCGGCGGTGATAGCCAGTAAGCCGAAAACGGTCTTTTTAGGGATTGGTTTGAGACCGAGGTATTCTCTGACCGTTATGCCTTTGCGGATTCTTATAAAGACAATAGTGAGCACAACTCCGACAATTGCCGAGGCAATAACAGTGATGGAAATAGCCAGCCCGTTAGCGAGGCTCTCAACAAGCCGCAAAAGGTCGAGTGCGGAATCGGAAACGACATTGATTACGATGAGGACTGTGGCTACCGCCAGCTGGGTTACAAAATGAGCAAAGATTATTATGAGCCCTAACCCCACCGTCGCCCAGGGTCTCCATGCCCGTACACTTTGCACGGGCTTTTCTACCGCAGGTTCACCCTGGGCTTCTTCACTCATGCTTAATTGCTTCGCTCCTCATGCGGGTTTCGGGTTCGGAGACTTTTTATTGTCTCAGCTTTCCATGGTCTTATCGTAGTTGACGATATTGCTGCGGCGGAAGCCCAATCGTTCGATGAAACTGCGCAATTCGGTGTCACGCTCATTTACCAGCGCACGTATCGTGTTGATTTCTTCGAGGTGACAGTGGCTCTCCAGCTCATTGATTAACCTGCTCCCCAGCTTTTGCCGCTGGTAGTCAGGGTCTACCACTATGCTGTGAATGAGGCAGACTTCAGTGAACGGTATATATAGATATGCCAGCCGGGCTAGGACGAAGCCGACAATCTGACCACCGGCTTCCGCCACAAAGCTGAGGTCGAGCGGTCCGCCGGGGTCGGTTGATATCATATCCCTGTAATTGACACGTGCCTGGTCCCCGCCGATTTTCTTGTTCAGAGCTAGTATGGCGTCTATATCGGTACGTGCCATACGCCGGATATTGACCGTGTCTATTTCTTTAGCCTTCACTTCAACACCTCCTCCGGGTTAGTTTTATAAATTACTATCGTGGAAGCCCCATTCTATTAAGGTTTGGTGCGGTTGTCAATAGCGCATGGGAAAGGTTTAGCAACCGCTCATGGTAAGCTTGTCAAACCATGTTGATATGCTTATCTTGCCCTTCGACAAGCTCAGAGCCTGCCCTGAGCAAAGCGAATGGGGTGAGCGGAATTTCGGATTGCTACATACGAAGCCGCTCGTGGTGAGCCTGTCGAACCAAGCTCAAGAATAACACACTCTTTTTGGCTATGTCCATTTCCCCTCAGATTTAGAGTAGACTTTATCTTGACAGACTTGAGGTCTTCGGAGGGATAGACCCTTATACCCAGCTTACTCATGATATCCCGCTTTTCGATAAAGGTCGCCTTATCCAGATTTTCTTGAGATAGCCTTTCCAATTCTTTCTTCAATTCCTCAAGATCCACTTTGGTAGTCTTCCCGTTTAATGCCAGGAGTCGTTCTATTTCTTTCTTCGCTTTATCTACGGTGCCCTGATAATAATTAAGCTTAGACTTGGCTTCTTCCATGGCATAGAGACCCCCTTCATAGCCTTCCCGTACCTTGTCCATCTTAGTCTGAGAGAGAGTTACCTTCTGCTGTTCCAGATTTATCAGCCTATCCATATCGTGCTCCTGCTTTCCCACTCCCTGTAATCTCTCCTCTAACCAGCTTTCCTGCTTCAGTAAGGCATAAATACAGTCCCATACCGCATTATCCCAGGAGCAGGGTATAAACCTTCGGTAGGTGCAATGCCCATCCGTAGAGGCA
>JAZDPB010000137.1:0-14584 GCA_043797985.1 Chloroflexota bacterium | reverse complement strand
GTCTAATCCATATTGCTCTCGCAGACCGGGCAAGAGCTTGCTTACCGCCTGCCTGCCAGGCTTACCAATTATGTCGCCGATGGCTAGTATTAACACTATAGATACTGGACCTCGCTCTCTTAGGCTCTCCTGCTACTTAGCATAGTCTACAGCTCTGGTCTCCCTAAGCACCGTAACCTTTATTTGGCCGGGATACTCCAGCCCTTCCTCTATCTTCTTGACAATATCTCGGGCAAGTCTCATTGCCCCCAGGTCATCAATTTCTTCCGGCTTGACCAAAATACGTATTTCGCGACCAGCCTGAATAGCAAAGGACTTCTCTACTCCCTTGAAGCCATTAGCGATATCCTCCAGCGCTTTCAAGCGTTTCAGGTAGCTCTCTAACGACTCCCGTCTGGCTCCTGGTCGGGCACTACTGATAGCATCAGCCGCTGAGATGATATAGCCCCAAACGCTGGTGTTACTCGTCTCAAGATGGTGTTCGGCAATACCTTGAACTACCTCAGGAGATTTCTCCCATTGCTTAACAAGGTCAGCGCCAATAGCAGCATGAGTGCCCTCTACCTCGCGGTCTACCGCTTTGCCAATGTCATGCAGGAGTCCGGCTTTCTTAGCCAGGTTAACATTAGCTTTCAACTCGGAGGCAAGCATGCCAGCGAGATAAGCGACCTCGATGCTATGCGCCAGGACATTCTGTCCATAGCTGGTTCGATACTTAAGACGACCAAGCAACCTGATTAACTCAGGAGGTAATCCATGCACCCCTACCTCAAGTGCGGCCTGTTCGCCAGTACTATAGATAGCAGCATCCACTTCCTCCTTGGTCTTAGCAACTACCTCTTCAATACGAGCCGGATGGATGCGACCGTCAACAATAAGTTTAGTTAAAGCCAGGTAAGCTACCTCTCGCCGTACCGGGTCGAAGCTTGACAGTGTCACTGCCTCAGGAGTATCGTCAACAATCAAGTCAACACCGGTAGCCTGCTCCAGGGCTCTGATATTACGACCCTCTCGCCCGATAAGCCTACCCTTCATCTCGTCACTGGGTAGAGGAACACTAACCACCGTGGTTTCAGACACAACCTCAGAAGCAGAACGCTGGATAGCCTGAGACAAAATCTCCTGGGATTTCTTATCCGCTTCCTCCTTCAACTTATCTTCCCACTGCCGCAGTCGTCTGGATGCTTCATCTCGCATCTCAACCTCTGCCATGTCAAGCAAAGCCTGCTTTGCCTCAGCGGTGGACATCACTGAAATTAACTCTAACTGCTTTAATTGCTTATCTCTAACTTCTACAAGTTCGGCGCGAATCGAATCTATCCCTTTCTCCTTATTCGTCAGATTGCGTTCACGTTGTTCAACACCTTCCAACC
Source organism: Chloroflexota bacterium (assembly GCA_043797985.1). GTDB lineage: Bacteria > Chloroflexota > Dehalococcoidia > Dehalococcoidales > UBA2162 > JAZDPB01. The sequence continues at coordinate 13,211 of JAZDPB010000137.1, read as the reverse complement.
TGCGCTCCAGATTCTCGGTCTTACTGGACAGGCGGTTCTCCTGTCGCTGTAACTCAGAGCGCCGTTCGCGATACTCTTTCTCGGTCGCTGCCTTTACTCTCCCTGTTTCCTCCTTGGCTTCAGCAAGTGCAACCCTAGCCTCCTCCCTGGCTTCAGCAATCACAATCTTAGCCTCGTCCCTGGCTTCAGCCACCGCCCTCGCCGCTTTTCTCTGAGCAGTTCTAAGCTGACGATTGATTGCCATCCGCCGGAAGAAAAAGATAACCGCACCGCCAAATATTAGACCAATAACAAAAACCGCAGCTAACGCGAAATTGTATATATTTATTAATCCCATTTTCTCACCTCACTTTCTCCCATTGTTCTTGCCAGACCTGTTCCACAATATGATTTATCACTTCGTAGCTAAATCCACGCCGCTTGAGGTATTCACCCAATCGGCGACGAAAGCTAAGATAGTCAGAGTGGGGTAGACTTCGGGCTTTACTCAGGGCTGCTCGATAGGCACTATCGTCATCGTCAACGGCACCAATTACCTGGTCAAGGATGTCATTAGCTACACCCTTACGCCTCAGTTCTAACCTGATTAGCCTTTGGCTACGAGGGCTAAACGATTCCCGATTGTCTTTCCAGAATTGAGCAAAGGCCACATCATTCAATAATCCTTGTTCCTTTAGCCTGGTTATTGCTGCCTCCTGGCTATCGGTATCAAAGCCATGCCGACGCAATCTATCCTTTAGTTCAGACTCACTTCGGGGTCGATAACTAAGGTAACGGACAGCCGCATTAAAGCAACGTTGAAGGCGGTCAGTCCTAGACAGCGCCTCAATCTGGTCGGGTGATAGTAACTGTTCAACATGTAATTTCTCTTTTGCTACCACCTCAGCCTCCAGGGTGAAGGCAAACTTACCATCCAGGGAAATATTTACCTGCTTTCCCCGATTCCTTCCAGCACGGAGGGCGGTAATCTTACTCATTGACCTTCTCCACCCCCTTTATAACGTGTAAAGCTGAGCTACAAACCTCAGCTTTACACACACCCACTATCCTACTTTATTTATCTGTCAGGTGATAGACTTATTAACTACCATCTGGAAGATGATGGCTGCTGATTGCTGAGGCTCTAATTCGTTGCTCAATCTCCTGGGCAAGCTCAGGATGCTCACGCAAATATTGCCTGGCATTCTCCCTACCTTGCCCCAAGCGAGTATCACCATAGGAGAAAAAAGCACCAGACTTACTCGTCAGCCCCAGCTCTACACTAAGGTCTATAAGGTTACCCTCCCGACTTATCCCATGGTCAAACATGATGTCAAATTCAGCACTTCTGAAGGGAGGTGCAACCTTATTCTTAACTACCCTAGCCTTGACATGACTGCCTGTTATCTCGTTCCCTTCCTTAATGCTGTCAACACGCCTCAGGTCTATTCTTACCGAGCTATAGAACTTTAGCGCTCTGCCACCTGGTGTTACCTCAGGATTACCGAAGACGATGCCAACCTTCTCTCTTAACTGGTTGATGAATATCACCGCTGTGCCTGTCTTACCGATAGTGGCTGCCAGCTTTCTCAAAGCTTGCGACATCAGGCGGGCTTGCAGGGCAACATGAGTATCCCCCATCTCCCCCTCGATTTCAGCCTGGGGTACCAAGGCGGCGACGCTGTCAATCACGATAATATCGACAGCCCCACTCCTGACCAACGCCTCGGTAATCTCCAGAGCCTGCTCCCCGGTATCTGGCTGGGAAATGAGCATATCGTCGACTTTAACCCCGCAACGACTAGCGTAAGTAGGGTCCAGGGCATGCTCGACATCGATATAGGCGGCGATACCTCCCTGCTTTTGCGCTTCAGCAATTATATGTTGCCCCAGCGTAGTTTTTCCTGATGACTCAGGGCCAAATATCTCTGTAATCCGCCCTCTAGGGATACCCCCTACTCCTAAAGCCAGGTCTAATGCCAATGAGCCACTGGGGATAACTTCCACCGGCGTCATAGCGGCCGATTCTCCCAGTTTCATGATAGAGCCTTTGCCAAATCGCTTTTCAATCTGGCCGATGGCTAACTCTAGTGCTTTCCCTTTCTCCGTAGTCATAATTACCCTTAATAATAACACAGATAAAGCGACTAAGGCAAGAAAAAGTGGTTCTGTTTGCTTTTGGTTGCTAAAAAGGTAGCTTTTGATGGGACTTTTTGTTAATATACTACTTTAGTCGGATAAAGATTATCAATGCATAGCATAGAAATTTGCCTGAAGAGTAACCTCCCTGATGCAAGAGGTCTTGGCTTAGTCAGGGATATACATGACCTGGGGATAACGGCTGTCTCACAGGTCAATGTTGTTGACATATACTGGCTGGATGCAGAACTCACACCTGAGGAGCTGAATTCAATTTGTCGGGGTCTTCTGGCTGACCCGGCAATTCAGGAATATCAGTTTTTTACCTTTTCAGCAAGGACTAAAGCAAGTAATGGTGAGGGAAGTAAGCAACTTCATACTATTGAGGTCGCTTACAATGCTGGCGTCACTGACCCTGTCGAAAACTCCGTCATTAAAGCAGCACAGGATTTGGGTATCAACATCAGGGCAGTTAAGACGGCAAAACGCTACCTAATCCAGGGGCTTCTGAATGAAGACCAGTTAGAGGCTATATGTAGTCGGCTTTTGGTAAACCCAATTATCCAGCATGTAGTTAAGTCGGAGGAATTCAGCTTTCCCAAAAATCCTCAGTATGATTTTCGATTAAATCAAGTAAGCGTCCTAGGATTAGATAATGATGGTCTTTCAGAGGTCAGGCAACAATTTGGTTTTAATGATGACGAATTTCAAGCCATCATCGCCTACTTTCGCAAGCTGGGGCGAAATCCCACTGATGCGGAGCTTGAGACACTGGCTCAAACCTGGTCTGAGCACTGTGTCCACAAGACATTCAAAGGCAAAATCTCTTACAATAAGACAACCATTGATAATTTGCTCAAGAGCACCATCATTAAAGCCACTGACAAGCTGGCTAAGCCGTGGTGTCTTTCCGTTTTTGAAGATAATGCCGGCGTAATCGATTTTGACGGTCGCTGGGCACTATGTTTTAAGGTTGAAACTCATAATCACCCATCAGCAGTAGAACCCTATGGTGGAGCAGCCACCGGGATAGGCGGTGTCGTACGTGACCCACTGGGCACCGGTTTAGGCGCTAAGCCGATACTAAACACAGATGTATTCTGCTTTGCCCCTCCCGATTCTCCCTATGAAAAGTTGCCCAAGGGAGTTCTACACCCACGCCGCATTTTTAAAGGTGTCCGAGCCGGGGTGGCTGATTATGGCAACAGGCTAGGAATCCCCACCCTTAATGGAGCTATACTCTTTGATGAACGGTATATTGCCAACCCTCTTGTCTTCTGCGGGACATTGGGATTAATACCCAAGGAACTGAGCCGTAGAGGCAAACAAAGCCCCGGCGACCTGGTGGTGGTAGTCGGTGGGAAGACCGGACGCGACGGAATACACGGTGTTACCTTTGCTTCAGAACAGCTTACTGAGAAGTCAAGCGCCGTTTCTTATAGCTCAGTACAGATTGGCAATCCTATCGTGGAGAAGAAGGTTATTGATATTCTTCTCCGGGCTAGAGACCGTGGATTATACCGCCGCATAACCGATTGTGGGGGTGGCGGTCTTTCCTCGGCAGTAGGCGAGATGGCTGAGGAAACGGGCGTCCGTGTTTATCTGGATAAAGTACCGCTGAAGTATGCCGGGCTATCCTACTCAGAAATATGGGTCTCTGAATCCCAGGAACGCATGGTATTGGCTGTCCCGCCAGACCGTGCTGAAGAACTAATGGCTCTTTTTGCCAGCGAGGATGTCGAGGCAGCCGTTATCGGGGAGTTCACCAACGACCAAAGACTTCAACTCTTTTACAATGGAAACCTCGTTGGTGACCTGAGCATGGAATTTTTACATCGTGGTCGTCCCCAGGTGAAGAGGAAAGCAGTGTGGGAACAACCACGATATACCGAACCTGACTTCGCCGGTCCACCAGAGCTAAGCAAGGCACTGCTGGCAATTCTTGGCTCCTGGAATGTATGCAGCAAGGAATGGGTAATACGACAGTATGACCACGAGGTGCAGGGAGGTAGTGTTCTCAAGCCGCTGGTGGGGAAGAATAACGATGGGCCTGGCGATGCCGCTATTATCCGACCGATTCTGGACTCTGAAATGGGAGTAATCGTCGCCAATGGCATCAATCCTAAATATGGAGAGCTCGACCCGTACTGGATGGCAGCTTCAGCCATCGATGAGGCACTACGACAGATTATAGCTGTCGGTGGCAATCTGCAGAAGGTAGCCTTGCTGGATAACTTCTGCTGGGGTAACACTGACCGCCCTGAAATGCTGGGGGCTTTAGTCCGGGCGGCTCAGGCGTGTCACGACATGGCAATTAGCTATGAGACACCTTTTATTTCCGGTAAAGATAGCCTTTATAATGAATTTGAATTTGAGGGCAAAATAATCTCTATTCCACACACCTTACTTATCTCCGCCATCAGTGTTATGGAGGACGTCGGTCATGCAATATCCATGGACTTCAAACGGGCTGGCGACCTGGTCTATATTGTCGGCACCACTCAGAATGAACTGGGCGGGTCAGAATATTTTAAACTGAATGGTTTTACTGGCAATCAGGTGCCCCAGGTAAATCCCCACCATGCTAAGACCTTGATGGACAAGCTGAGTCTGGCTACCGAGAAGGGTTTAGTTCGAGCGTGCCATGATTGCAGCGAGGGTGGCATCGGCGTGGCTATTGCCGAAATGGCTTTCGCCGGAGGACTAGGCGCAAACATCCACTTGAAAGTAGCCCCACTGGGAGAGTTTATGGAAAGGGATGACTTCATCCTCTTCTCGGAATCAAACAGCCGTTTTCTGGTTGAGGTTGGGCTAGAGAGCAAAGAGGAGTTTGAGGAAATAATGGATGGTACTGACTTCGCGTCTATCGGTCATGTTACCAACGACGAGGTGCTGGAAATATACGGCCTAAATGAAAGTAAGGTGGTTAATGCCTCCCTCGGCGAATTAAAAGAAGCCTGGCAAAAACCACTGAGGTGGTAGAGTGAAAGGAGGTCTTTATGGCTGTATTTGTGCAGCTTTGTACGTTTTCCTCTGCAGGTAAATTTGACGAGAAAAAGGATACTCACAAAATTAACGAAGTTCTAACGAAACTACAAAACAATGGAGCAAAAATTATGAGTATAACCCCTTCCATGGGAAGTATGGGGATGGGGACTTTGGGCAGCAATATTGCTGCTGTTTATGTTATAACTTACGAAGCTTCTGCACCAATTGCGGCTTAAAGTCGTTCGTCACAAGACTGAGTAGATTAGAGTAATGAGTAAAGTAAAAACTCTTATATTAAGGGCACCGGGGACAAACTGTGATGCTGAGACCGTGTTTGCCTTCCAGCAGGCTGGTGCCGAAGTGGCATTAGTTCACGTCAATAAGCTAATTCACCGTGAAAAGCGGCTGGCTAATTACCAGATAATGGTTATTCCCGGTGGCTTTACCTACGGAGATGATATCGGTGCTGGCAAGGTGCTAGCCAATGAGCTAAGGCTCAAACTCGACAAAGATATACTAAAGTTTATTAAAGATGGGAAGCTGGTATTGGGAATTTGCAATGGCTTTCAGGTGCTGGTGAAAGCCGGATTTCTGCCCGAGTTTTCCCAGGATAGCCAATCACAATTAACCCTGGCGAACAATGATTCGGGTAAATTCGAGTGTCGATGGGTATATTTAGTAGTGAACCAGCAAAGCCCTTGTGTATTTACCCGGGGAATCGACCGTATGTACCTCCCTGTCGCCCATGGCGAAGGTAAGCTTGTTGCTCTTCCCGATGTATTATCGGACTCGAATATCGTCGTCAGTTACGCCGATGAGCACGGAAACACGGAAGCTGGCTATCCACATAATCCTAATGGCTCGATAAGGAATATCGCCGGTATTTGCGATGGCTCAGGGCGTGTTTTCGGTTTGATGCCACACCCGGAGCGTCATATTCGGGGCACCCAGCACCCGCAGTGGACAAGATTAGGCGCCAAGGAATACGGGGACGGCTTCCAGATTTTCCGCAACGCCGTAGAGTGGGCTAAAAAATTGTAGTCAAATACCTTCCTCACCCAAAGCCATACCTCCATTTTACACAGAAGCGTTTAAGAGGGGCGGCAGCCATTTTTAGCTTTAGAGCTAAATCTTCGGCTTCACCAAGGTGGGCAGTACGAAATCCCCCTTAGTCCCCCTTTGCAAAAGGGGGAGATAGATGATTTCTTGTTGAACAAAATAGCGAGATTCTCCCTTTTGTAAAGGGAGAGGAGAGGGATTTAAATCTCTTCCCCTTCTCCTAGGCAGGGGAAGGGGATAAAGGGGATGAGGTAGATGAAACATCAAAAAGAAAGCCATTGTGAGCCAGAGGCGACCTGCTCGCCGAACAAATTCTTTGGCAGGCGAGAGCAATCTCTATCTTTTACGATTGCTTCGTCGTCCCGATTCGTCGGGACTCCTCGCAATGACAGTTGAATTTGCTGAGCAGCCTAAGACTATAATTGACGATGGCTGAATGGTATAATAATAAGCTAAGGGGGCGGTTATGCGCGAGGCACTGCTCTACGAAAAACTGCCGAATTCCAGAGTTCAGTGCCACATCTGCCAGTGGCGCTGCCGAATAACACCAACTAAGTTTGGCGTCTGCGGCATGTATCAGAATAGAGAGGGGACTCTCTATAATCTTAACTATGCTGTGGTTTCCTCGGTCGCCGCTGACCCTATTGAAAAGAAACCACTGTTCCACTTCTTTCCCGGTAGTCTGGCTTTCTCACTGGGCAGTCTGGGCTGTAACTTCCATTGCAAGCACTGCCAGAACTGGGAAATTTCCACTGCTGACGGCAGCGCAATACAACGCGGCTGCCAGGAAATGCAACCCGAAGAAGCGATAGAACTCACCAAACGCTACGAGTGCCAGGGCATTGCCTGGACATACAATGAGCCCAGCATCTGGTTTGAATATACCCTTGACTCAGCAAAGCTGGCCCAAAAAAACAATCTGTATACGGTCTATGTGACCAATGGCTACCTCTCCCCTGAGGCACTGGATACTATCGGGCCTTACCTGGATGCCTGGCGCGTTGATATTAAGGGCTTCTCGGACCCTTTTTATCGTGATTTAGCTAAGGTGCCTCACTGGCGAGAGATACTCGAGGTTACCAGGCGGGCTAAAACTAAATGGAATACGCATGTCGAGGTCGTGACCAACATCATTCCTACCATGAATGACGATGACCAGCAACTTGGCGATATTGCCAACTGGATACGTAATGAATTGGGCGAGCTAACTCCGTGGCACGTAACCAGGTTCTACCCCCAGCACAATATGATGCACTTACCCCCAACTCCGGTCTCCACTCTTGAACATGCTTATGATATCGGACAAAAGGCTGGACTCAAGTTTGTTTATGCCGGTAATGTCCCCGGACACAGGAGCGAGAGCACTATCTGCTACTCCTGCGGCAAGCTTATTGTGGAAAGGTTTGGCTATCAGACCAGGGTAGTAGGTCTGGAAGGTTCAAAGTGCCGCTTTTGCGGGGCCGAGCTTAACTTCAGGACGACCAGATAAGGAAAGTACAAAAGGGACGGAGTCCCTCTTACAAACTTTTTTCCTCTCTCCCAGAAAGGAGAGGGAATAAAGGGGGTGAGGTCGATGATTAGAAATCCAGTTGTCGCCGGGCAATTCTACCCGGGAGGACGTAGCCAGCTCAGGTCTATGCTCAAGGAAATGGTGGACGAAAAAGCGGTGAAAGAAGAAGTAATCGGTCTTCTTTCACCACATGCCGGGTATGTCTACTCGGGCCCGGTAACCGGGGCTACCATCTCCAGAGTCAAATTCAAGGATACCTTTATCATCATGGGACCTAACCACACCGGGTCAGGTAAACCTTTCAGCATTATGACCGAGGGCACATGGAAAACCCCATTGGGAGATGTAGAGATTGACTCGGAACTGGGCAGGCATATTCTGGGCAATTCCAAGTACCTCGAAGAGGACTCTTTAGCCCATCAATTTGAGCACTGCATCGAAGTTCAGCTCCCTTTCTTACAGTATTTCAAGCCGGATATTAAGCTCGTGCCTATCGTCTTCTCCCACGCTAGAGGTGCCGTTTATAAGGAAATCGGCAAGGAAATAGCTAAAGCCATCAAAGAGTTAAATAAAGGAGTGGTAATTATGGCTTCAAGCGATTTGAACCACTATGAACCACAGGAAGCTGCCATGAGGAAGGATACCCAGGTGATAGAAGCCATGCTCGCTCTAAATGAAGACGAACTACTAAAGCGAGTCCAGGAATTGGACATAACAATGTGCGGCTATGGAGCGGCAATCAGCCTTATCTCTGCCGCCAAGGAATTTGGTGCTACCAGAGCCGAATTGGTCAAACACCAAACCAGCGGCGACGCTATCGGTGATTACTCCAGCGTGGTGGGCTATGCCGGGATAATAATAGCGGGAATGTCCCCGCTGACAAGATTAGCCCGGGAAACAGTAGAGACCTATGTTAAAGAACGCAAGGCTCCCCAGATAAAAGAGCTTACCCCGGAGATGAAAGAGAGGGCTGGGGTTTTTGTTTCTATCCATAAGCTGGGTGAGCTGCGGGGTTGCATCGGCACCTTCGAGCCGACCACGGAGAATGTAGCTCAGGAAATCATTAACAACGCAATTAGCTCCGCCACCCAGGACCCCCGCTTCTCCCCGATTACCCCCGCTGAGCTTAAAGACCTCGACTATAGCGTGGATGTTCTCACTAAGCCTGAGCCTATTGAGAGCCAGGACCAGCTAGACCCCAGGAAGTATGGGGTTATCGTGCAGTGTGGCTGGCGGCGGGGCTTGCTCCTGCCCGACCTAGAGGGGGTAGATACTGTGAACTACCAGATTGACATCTGCCGCCAGAAGGCAGGCATTCATCCCGACGAACCAATAAAGCTCTACCGCTTTGAGGTGAAAAGGTATAAGTAGAGAAACCTATCCTCCTTGCCCCCCTTGTTAGGGTGTTAAAGAGGGACATAGTCCCTCTTGCAAAACAATTCCCCCTCTCCTTCGAGGAGAGGGGGAAACAGGGGGTGAGGTTAAGATTATAATCAGGCGGAATGGATATGGCTTATGGAGCGGGGGGTAGTGCTGCGGCTGTCGCTGCCGCTAGAGCAGCAGCTATTGCCAACGCCATAAAAGCATCGGGTGCCATCGTACAGGTAGAACCTGACGATTTCATCCTGCTATTGTCTAAGGTGGACAGGCCTCTAGTAGTAATGGCCACAGGTGGGTTTATGAAGAAAAACTACCAATACCTGACGGGATACAAGGGACTAATCTTCTTCACAAAGTCGCCTACCCCACTGATGCTTCCCGGCGGTGCAGAATTGATAGCCTCCAAGAAAATATGGATTCCTAACTAGAATAAAGGGGAGTTTTAGAGGGGCTTCGCCCCTCTACCGGAACCTGGAAGTCTTTGCGAGAAACACATTCGCTTCACTCAGTGTAAACTCCGTGACGAAACAATCTCATCCCCGCTCATCCGGATTGCTTCGCTAAACGCTCGCAATGACACTTGAGGGAATGGGATAGACGTATAGATATTATGGCATATATGTGCTATGATATCTATAAGCATCAGTGTCGAGGAGAAAACAATGAAAAGAACCATGATTTATCTACCTGAGCAAACTCACCAGGGATTGCGAAAACTGGCTTTTGAGGCCAATACATCAATCGCTGAGTTAGTCAGGCAAGCGGTTGACGCCGTCTACGGCGAAGACATTGAAGATATTCGTGATGCGAAGGCAGAACTGGTAAAGTACCTGGCGAACCCGGCTTCGGCAACAAGTTTGGCTGAATTGCGCCGGCGGAAAAAAGTGAATGTATGAAGTCGAATTTACCCCACGTGCCAAGCGTGAGTTCGAAAAGCTTGCCTTAACTTATCAAGAACGTTTAGCAGCCGTTATCGAGCGTCTTGAGGTTAATCCCAGGCCAGCAGGAGTCAGGAAACTAACCGGAGTAATATATCGCCTTAGAGCAGGAGACTGGCGTATTATCTACGCAATCCTCGATAAGCAGCAGCGAGTAGTCGTAGTAAAAATCGCACGCCGTTCTAAAGAAACTTACGATAAATTGAAAGACTTATTCTAACTCTGAATAAAGATATTAGCATGGACATGTTCGAGCGACAATTTGAGGAGCAAAAGGGACGGGAAGCACCACTGGCAGCCCGGATGCGACCGACTACCCTCAAGGAGTTCGTCGGGCAGGAGCACCTCATTGGTGAAGGACGGGTGCTGAGAAAGGCGATTGAAGCCGGTCAGCTACCATCAATCATCCTGTGGGGGCCTCCGGGTAGCGGTAAGACTACCCTGGCTTTCATTATCGCCAATATCACCAAGTCCCATTTCAGTCCGATAAGCGCCGTCAGTGCCGGCGTTGCCGACCTGAGACGGATAATAGACGAAGCCAGAGAACGTCGCAAGCTTCAGCAGCAAAAAACCATCCTGTTTATCGATGAGATTCACCGTTTCAATAAGTCGCAGCAGGATGCCATCCTACCCTTTGTCGAAGATGGCACCATCACCCTCATTGGCGCTACTACGGAAAATCCCTCCTTCGAGGTCACCTCACCCCTCCTCTCACGGAGCCGGGTCTTGACTCTAAATGCACTCACTGATGACCAGATTGGTGTCATAATCCAGAGGGCACTGGAAGATAAGAATAAAGGACTGGGGGAGCTAAATATAGAGCTGCCCCCTGACGCCGCCAGCCACCTTATCAAGATGGCAAAGGGCGATGCCCGTATTGCCCTTAACGCACTTGAGATGGCTGCACTGACGACACCACCCGATGCTCAAGGAAAACGCTCCATCTCACTGGCTACGGTAGAAGATGCCATTCAACACCCGGCCTTGCTTTACGATAGAGCCGGAGACCAGCACTACGACCTCATCTCCGCCCTGCATAAGTCGCTGCGAGGCTCCGACCCGGATGCCAGCCTATACTGGCTGGCAAGAATGCTAGAAGCCGGAGAAGACCCTCTTTTTATTGCCCGCCGCCTGGTTCGCGCCGCCTCAGAGGATATCGGCATGGCTGACCCCCAAGCACTGGTAGTAGCCATGGCGGCTCAGCAGGCTGTCCACTTCATCGGTATGCCCGAGGGAAATCTGGCTCTGGCTGAGGCAGTGGTCTATCTGGCGACAGCCCCCAAGAGCAACTCCCTCTATACGGCTTACTCCCGGGTACAAAAAGATATTAAGCAGGGTGCTCCCGACTCAGTGCCGCTGCACCTGCGGAACCCGGTAACATCGCTAATGAAAAACATAGGTTATGGCAAGGGATATAAGTACGCTCATGACTATCCCGGTCACTTTGTTTCACAGCGAAACCTGCCCGACTCGCTCCAGGGCAAACAGTATTACTCTCCCAGCGACCAGGGATATGAGAAGCAGATTATGGCACGGCTCAGGAACTGGTGGCCGGGGAGAAGGAAGTCGAACGGAACCGAGAAGGAAAAGGAAGGTTGAACTCTACTCATTCCATGTTTCCCTGTGGAGATATTAGCCTGGAAGGAGAACTGCACCTACCCCAGGGAAGTGGACCTTTCCCCGGTGTTGTCGTTTGCCATCCTCACCCTCTTTACGGTGGAAACATGGAAAATAATATTGTCACTGCCATCTGTCAAGCGCTGTCACAGCAGTCAATCGCCGCCTTCCGCTTCAATTTCAGTGGAGTGGGTAATAGCAGTGGTGCCTTCGGCAGGGGAATTGCTGAGCAGGAAGATGTTAAAGCAGCTTTAGCCTTTATCCTGTCGACACCTAGTATCGATACGAAAAGAATCGGGCTAGCAGGATACTCCTTTGGCACCAGTGTCGCTCTGCCGGTAGCTCTTCAGGATGAACGGGTTAGCCTTCTGGTACTGGTCTCGCCGGCACTATCAGATTCCGGCTGGGAGCAGTTAAAGAAATACCCCAAACCGAAGTTTCTTATTGTTGGCGATGCTGACTTCGTTATCTCGCTGGAACGTTTCCGGCAACATATCAAGGATATTGCCGACCCAAAGCAATACCATATAGCATCGGGGGCAGACCATTTCTGGCAGGGATACGAGGGAGAAGTAGCCCAAAAAGTAACCCAGTTTTTCGTAGCAAACTTTAGTCAGGCCTAAATTATGCGTGGGTTTTACTCCCTTTTAGTTGGTTAAATTCTGTCACCTCATTTACTGACCCTATCCCTTTAATCCTCTTCCCCTGACAGGGGAAGGGGAAGAGATTTTAGAGAGGGGCGAAGCCCCTCTCTAACTTACGCTCCCCCTCTCCTTTTAGGAGAGGGGGCTCGGGGGGTGAGGTTAAAAGCTTAAAATCAACCACCACCGAGCAGAACCCATGCACAAACCTACTTGCACTTTATAAAAAAGTGGAGAGCACTTCAAAGTGCTCTCCACTCCCATGTCTAGTAAATCTCGAACCCAACTCACCGCGGTGTTCACCACCACAACAGACCTTAATTCTATAGAACAGGTCTCTACGTTGTTATATCAAGTCAAGTCCGAGTTCCGTCCGCCCTGTCCTGAACAGGGCATTAACTGTCAACCTGCCTTACTCCGTATAATTCGTGAAGCTTCATCACACACCTCCTGAAGTATAACTCAAGAGTAGCATGTCACTTCTTATTCTTATTAAATCACATTACCTTCCAGTTGTCAAGTTCTGTGCTCGCGGTTCTTCTCAATCATGTATGGTGTCATTACGAGGAGTCCGCCTGAGGCGGATGACGAAGCAATCTCATCCCCCCTCATCCAGATTGCTGCGTCCCGATTTCATCGGAACTCGCAATGACACGCAGCTAACATTGACAATTAGTCATACGCCAAACTACAATCTAATACGGAAGGTTAATTATGGAAAGTAATCAGAAAAACTACCTGGGCAGGATACTAAAACAACAAAGAATTTCACTACAAATGACGCTCCTGGAGCTGACAGCTAAGTCAGGCGTATCGCCATCACACATAGGCCGCATAGAGAGGGGAGAACGGTTCCCCTCAGCGCGTACTCTACACAAAATTGCCAAGCCTCTGGGTTTTGATGATAATGAGCTGTTTACCTTAGCCGGATACTTATCACCCGCATCTTCTATGGTAGCC
>JAZDPB010000090.1:0-5239 GCA_043797985.1 Chloroflexota bacterium | reverse complement strand
TTCAGGGCATTGGCCGCTATGGCTCCCTTAGCAGTTAATGCACGGACAGAACGTAACATTAAATATGGCGGCATAGATCCCCTGTATAATGCTGGATGGTTGCCTCTGCCAACTTAGCATGAGACGGGAAACAATTCTGATGTGCAGTTATGTGCTATATTTGAAACATAGCACTATGACGAACAAAGTGTTCAATACAGTCCGCGTTTTTGGGCGGCTCTTGACAAGAATGAAGAGACGCTGGCTGCTAACTGCAGTTGTTATGCTCTTCCTGGGCGGTCTTGTGTTTTATCTTGTGGTGCGCCCGCCTGTCCTTCCCCAGCCAGCGATATACTTGCTTGATGATGTCATTCTGCCAATCCAGGGTCAGGCAGTCCTGGTCTTCTCCCCACATCCCGACGACGAAACGATTGCTGCCGGTGGCTACATCGCAGCGTCTGTAAGGGAAAGCGCAGATGTCAGAATAGTGCTCATCACCGACGGTAACAAAGGCCTCAACAACAAGAACACACGGTATCTTGAATTCAAGCAGGCTACGGCAAAACTGGGTATCCAGGGAAGCAATCTCATATTCTTGGGATTCCCGGACGGCAAGCTCCGCAATTACGGCGGAAACACCCTTTACGAACGACTGAAAGAACAAATCGATTTATTTGACTCGGATATCATTATCTATCCTGACACCAGAGATGATCACCCGGACCATTCGACCACCGGAAGAATCATCGAAGACATTCTGAAGGAAGAATCTTCAGTCAGAATCTCATACCAATATCTGGTGCACTATAAGATGTTTTTCCCGCAGCCTCGGAAATTTGATACGGAACTGTATCTACTGCCGCCAATTAACCTTGTCAGCTTTAACAGTGAATGGCACCGGTTCATGCTGCCACAGGAAGTCGAGGACCTTAAGGTAGAGGCAACCTACGCCTACAGGAGTCAGCTCAGGGACCCGCTCTCTAGGTCGCTCTTGCTTTCGTCCATTCGTAAGAATGAACTCTTTGCAGTTCTGCCATTCCCCTAAATACCGGGCACTAGGGAAGAGCACATCTCTGACTATCCTATTGTTTGTCCATGTTTCGTGGCTGATTGCGAATAACCAGGCTAGTTGAAATTGCGGTACTCAGTCAGCAGCTCAGTAGCTGTGTTGCCTGATAGTATTATATATCGCTTTTGCTGCAGCACCCAATTCCCGTTTTCGGACTTTTCAGTCGAACCGAGAAGATGATATTCCAGTAAGCGATAGATGCATGTTTTACTAACTTGTCAATTGACCGTTCCTCGTTCCCCTCGTATCCAACTCTGGATGGCAGCTCAATCATTGTAGCTAAATGGCTACCGAGCCTGTTCCCCTAAGAGTATAGTTCTACATCATAGCATCCGGCATATTCTTTCAGGAATCAGCCGTGGATTTCTGTTAGATTTCTATCAATGTTGGTATTGACAAAAGTATCTGTCCGTATTATCTTGTTAGTAAGCGTTAACTTAGTTATTGTTGTTTACAGGATTTATCCGGCCTATTTGTTGAGGACTGGGAATTATCAGATGAAAATGAAGGTTACGAAGCATCGGAACACTGAGGTGCGGCGGAAGCAGATAATTAACGCCGCCCAAGAGCTGATTGTGAAGTACGGCAGTGAGCATGTAACGGTCCGGCGTATCGCTAAAGCCGTGGACATTTCCGAGGCCGCCATCTACCGACATTTCAAGAATAAGAAAGCTATATTGGCTCTCTTAGTTGATGATGTTGAAAACAGCTTGATAACGGATTTAAGCACAGTTAGCACCAATGGCAAATCGCCTCTTGAGGTTCTTGAGCGAGGTCTTAGGGGACCTCTCTCGGTCAAGAGACGTGGCGTCTCCTTTCAGGTTATAGCTGAAATCATTTCTCTTGGTGACAAGAAGTTAAACCAGAAAATATCCGTGTTCATAAACAAGTACATAGAACGCCTCGCCGACCTGTTATCTCAGGGAGTCAAGTCAGGAGAACTAAGGGAAGATGTCGATATAGAGGCAGCGGCAACAATCTTGTTTGGTATGATGCAAGGTCTGGTCAGTATTTGGGCTCTCAGCGGTTACAAGTTTGACGCAGAGGCGAAGTACGACACTCTCTGGAGTGTCTTTCGTGACACCGTCAGTGTTAAGAAGGATAGGAAGACTACACTGAGACCGGGCTAGTTTAAAGCAAGGTATCTTTTGTGCGGATATTCAAACTAGGGAGGGGCACAGAGTCAAGCGGTGGTTTCGAGTATGCGCTCAAAGAATTTGCTGGTTTGTTTCTGTAAAGTACGCGCCTTTCCGGCGCTCGCAGTAGGAGGAATTGGATGCCCAAACAGTCGCGAAAAGGCAGAATGAAACATAAGACCCGGCGTAGTCCAGCAGTCTCCGCCATAAAAGAAGCTAGTCAGACGCAACCACTGCCCATATCGTCCAGGCCGGCAGTGAAAGTCAAGTCATCGACACTGATTGGTGAGCGCGTTGACCGTCAGCGCCAGGCCATTACGGAGTTGAAACGTATTGGTCTTATTGCGGTAATCATGCTTACACTGCTGATTGTAGTCAGTTTGTTGATTCGCTAGGCCGGTCCCCGGAAGATGCAACAATCAACTCTGAATGATCAGGAGGTCACGAGTTCAAAATATTTGAACAGTTGGGTAATGCATCCAAAGTATGGATGTTGCTTACAAGAACGTTATATTGTTCATATAATAACTGGAACTAAGGAGGTAAATTTGGTAGAAGGATATTGCGTCAAATGCAAATCTAAGAAGGAAATGGAAAGCTCGAAGGCTGTAACCATGAAGAATGGTCAGCCTGCTACTGTAGGAACGTGCCCAACCTGTGGAACCAAGATGTTGAGAATCGGTAAGAGCTAGTTCTACCACATGCATTCAAAGGGCCCTGAGTTTCCCTATAACGGGTACATCGATGAATTTTAAGGCAGGTGTAACATCATGGTAGATGGTCTCGCAGTGTTCCCTGATTCTTGGGTGTGGTTTATATTTATTGGTATAGGTCTTCTGATGATTCTGCTTGAACTCATTG
Source organism: Chloroflexota bacterium (assembly GCA_043797985.1). GTDB lineage: Bacteria > Chloroflexota > Dehalococcoidia > Dehalococcoidales > UBA2162 > JAZDPB01. Next base: position 2,194 of record JAZDPB010000090.1, on the reverse strand, counting down.
TCGGCGTAGCAACAGGGCTTGACCTGGTGTTTCTGGGTTCGGCATTCATCATTGGCGGACTGGTGACATGGCCGTTTCATTCCTGGGTTTTAACATTAATCATAACCCTGGTAATCTGCATTGCCTATTTAGCTTTAGGAAGGAGATATGTCCACAGATGGACGGCGACACGAAAAGAGAAAACCAATATCGATGTCATCATCGGTAGAAATGGGATTGTTTTACAAAGCCTGACTCCCGGTAACAGTGGTTTAGTTAAGGTGGGTAATGAAGAGTGGAGAGCAAGATCGGAGGAAAGGATTGATAAAGGTGAAGAGATAGTCGTTACGGCTATCAATGGTGTTACTTTGAATGTCGAAAAAATAAAAGGAGGGAAATAATGCAAATAGGACTCATAATATTCCTGTCCATTCTGGCATTGGTTATCTTGATTACTCTGGCAAAATCGATTATCATCATCCGTCAGGCTGAGAAGGGAATCGTAGAAAGATTCGGTAGATACAAGGAAACCCTGGACCCCGGGCTCAGGTTCCTAGTCCCTTTTATGGATGCTCTGAGAGCTAGAATCGATATGCGCGAAACTGTCCTTGATATAGAGCCTCAGGCAGTCATCACCAAGGACAATGTTGGCATAACTGTAGATGCCGTGGTCTACTACTACGTGACAGACGCTAAGGCTGTCCGATATGAAGTCGCCAACTTCTACGTTGCCATTAGCAAGCTGGCTCAGACGAATCTCAGAAACCTGGTCGGTGACATGAGCCTTGATGAAACATTGGCATCCAGGGAACGTATCAACTCATCCCTCAGGATAACCCTCGATGAGGCTACTGATAAGTGGGGAGTAAAGGTAACCAGGGTAGAGGTTAAGGAAATCCTGCCCCCTAATGACATTACCGAGTCTATGAGCAAACAAATGAAAGCTGAGAGAGAAAAGCGAGCAACTATTTTGGATGCCGAGGCCTATCGACAGAAACAAATACTTCAGGCAGAGGGGGATAAACAGAATGCGATATTGGTGGCTGAGGGCGATAAGCAGGCAGCCATATTAAGGGCTGAAGGCGAAGCCAAGGCGATCGAGAACGTCTCCAATGCCGCCAGCGAGTTCTTCGTTGGGAATGCTCAACTTTTGAAACAACTCGAAGTCACCCAGGCCTCTTTGCAGAACAATACCAAACTTGTCATATCTGACCAGTCAAGGCTTGTTAATGTTTTGGGACTTACGGAAGCGATTGCCGGGTCGAATTTAAAACCTGAGCCTAACTCGAAATCATCGTAAGCTCTTCTTTCGCGTGCTAGAAACCAGGGATGCAAAATTACTGTGCAGGTGAGTATGTGACAGAATAGATAATTTAGTACTTTCTTGAATCAGATAGCCGGGGAGGTAGATATGATTACAGAGGAACAAATAAGGGAGCTAGCTTATGCAATCTGGGAGCAGGAAGGTAGACCCGAAGGCAAGGATCAGGAGTACTATTTCCGGGCTAAACAAATGTTGGAAGAGCGAGAGGCAGCTTCGTCGTCTGTTAAGCAGCCGGTACTACCAGTTTCGTCATTACAACCGCCATCAGTGCCAAAACCGATTGAGCGGCACACTGGTAAGCATCGCTCAAGGAAAGCATAGTTAATCCCAGGGTAACCTCTATCGCGTTATTAGACGGTAGCCACCATTACAGACGATTGGTATTGTCTCTTTATTACGGAGTCTTCGAGCAGGAGAAAAAAGTTTATAATGAATAGGGTGCTGGCCATTATCATGGCTGGAGGAGCAGGGGAGAGGCTGCAGCCTTTGACTAAGGGACGGTCCAAGGCCGCTGTCCCCTTTGGAGGTAAATTCCGGCTCATTGATTTTACGCTGAGTAACTGTGTCAACTCAGGCCTCCGCCAGATTTATGTTCTCACACAATACCTCTCAGAGTCTTTACATCGCCACATCCAGGAGGGCTGGAGCATATCAAGTTCCGGGCTAGGTGACTTTATTTACTGCGTGCCGGCTCAGCAGAAGCTTGGCGCGGATTGGTACCGTGGCACGGCTGACGCGGTAAGGCAGAACCTGAACCTGGTGAAAACAAGGGACGTTCAAGACATTTTGGTTCTCTCCGGTGACCATGTCTACAAGATGAATTTCCTTCAGCTAGTGACATATCACCAGATGAAGAAGGCGGCTCTGACGATATCTGCTATCAGGGAAAGA
>JAZDPB010000083.1:0-18777 GCA_043797985.1 Chloroflexota bacterium | reverse complement strand
ATTGCAGGTACTGGAGTTGAAAAAGGGTGCGTTAAACAATATACCGGGAAAATTCATAGAGAGTACTGCTTTCGCGGTCGATGAGAACCAATTTGCGCAATATGACGCCACATTTCCTTTTAAAGAAAAAACCGAAAACGACTCACAGCGGGAATTCAAACTTTTGGCAAGCCTAAGATATTAAGCGCCGATTAAGCGGGATTAGTCCCCGACGTTATACCGTCTTCGTGCCGGAGGACTCTTTTCAAGCCATCAGGAATATAAGGATTTATGTGGAGACTTAGGCTTGAAAAGCTCTTCTTTCCCGTTGAAATTAACGTCACTTTATGAGTGAATGTGATTTGCTAAGCCGTCTCCAAGACATTCGACCCAGCACAGTGATCATAAACTGAATGTCAACTCAAACGTCCTGGTTCTGTCTATCGTCCAGTACCGCCCTCCCATAAGCAGTTGTCAATACCACAAACTGTCATCTCGTGCTTCGAGTACGTCGCTCCTCTCTTACCGCAGTATTTGCCTCTATTTCCTCCTTAATTTTGTTTATCTGCTCCGGGGAATAGTGAAGGATATTGGTAAGAACCTCATCCGTGTGCTGACCCAAAATGGGTGGAGCCAGGTAATCGTGCGGCGAAATGTCCTCTGCCTTTATTGGACATCCTACCATCTTCATTTTGCCGCCCAGCGGACTCTCGACGTCAATTATTATCTTTTCGTGCTTCACCTGCGGGTCCTCAACTACCTGACTTATCTTGTTGACCGGCCCAACAATAAGGTCTTCGGCGTAGAACATTTTCAGCCATTCATCGGTATCCTTATGGGAAAGCGCTTCCTCAAGTTCCTTGACGAATTCCTGCCGGTGGTCATGCCTGGCTGCCCCGGTTTTGAATCTGGGGTCATCCGCCATCCAGGGTTTATTAATGAGCCGGGCAAGTTTAGGCCAGCCACCGGTGATAACAATATAGCCGTCTCTTGTCTTATAGGCACCGTAGGGGACACCCCCGATATGCTGCGTGCCCATAGGTGTGGGATTTTCTCCGGAAAGGAAGAACCATTGAAAGTTGTAGTTCATCATTGCCATAATCGATGCCAGCAATGAAACCTCGACCCTGGAACCTTCGCCCGTTACCCCCCGTTTATATAAAGCTGAAAGTACCCCCGCAGCGGCAAAGAGACCAGTCCAGCAATCTCCCCCACCATCCCCGGGTTTTATTGGCGGTCCATTTGGCTCGCCGGTAATGCTCAGAAAACCGGCATACCCCTGCATCACTACATCCAGGGCAGGTCGGTGAGCATAAGGACCCGATGCACCCCAGCCGGTTATGGAACAACTAACAATCTTGGGATTAACCTTCTTTATCGTTTCATAATCGAAGCCCAGCCTTTCCAGAACGCCGGGTCGATAATTGTCCAGCACCACATCCGAGACCTTGATTAGGTCATAGACTGCTTGCTTGCCAGATGACGTTTTCAAATCGAGAACCACACTTTTCTTGTTGCGACGAAAGGCGGTAAAAATATAAGGCTGACCTTTATAATTGGGGACATTTACCGGCTCCCCGGGGATTGCTCTATGTCCACCTCCGAACACTGGCTGCTCAATCCAGATGATTTCCGCCCCTAAGTCGCCCAGGACCTGGGAACAGTACGGGCCAGCCAGTATCTGAGATATATCCACTACTCTTATTCCTCTAAGTGGTCCTGCCATCGTCTACCCTCCTTTCTAATAAAAGCTGAAGTCGTATTACCTTAACGGTTCCAGCGCTCTCTTCCATCATCGCAACCTCCTCAAAAAATGTTTAAATGTTTAATAGTACTCTTCTCTTATTCCGTTCATAATTCTATGACAGTAATATACTCTCTCCGGGAATACTTGGTTTGGCATTCCCAATATCAATATTCAACGCCTTCGGTATCAGCGAAGTTAGGCTACCTTTTTAATCTCATTAATTTGTCCAGGAATTAGCCTAACGAGACTGGCTCTAGGCATGTGCCATAAGTGCGCCATCGACGTACATGAACTGACCAGTGGTAAATTCTGTGGCATCAGACGCCAGGTAGACTACCAGCGAACCTATTTCTGTGGGGTGACCGCGGCGCTTCAAGGGAAGGTAGCGCAAAATACGGCTCTCCTCCACCGTCTCGCCCTCCTTCTCCGTCTCTGAAAACCACCCGGCACCAATAGCATTCACGGTAACACCCTCTCGTGCCCACTCCGCAGCCAGTGCTCTGGTGAGCTGAAGCACACCACCCATAGCTGCACAGTAGGCAGCACCGTTGGACATACCCCTTTCCGCCAGGCAGGAAGTGATATTAATAACCCTCCCCTTCTTCTGCTTCAACATGTGCTTGCCTACAGCTTGGCAGCAAAGGAAAGTAGAAGTCAGATTACCTTCTATAACCCGAAGCCACTCGTCTTTCGTTATCTCCAAGAAGGGCTTGGCAAATTGCAGGTCAGCAGCATTTACCAGAATATCAATCTTGCTAAACTCGGCAACAGCCTTTTCCGCCATCTTTTGAGCTTGAGAAGATTGGGTCATATCTGTGGGAATAGCCACCGCCTTTCTCCCCAAGCGTTGCACCTCCCCTACCGCTTCCTCCAACTGCTTGGAACTCTTAGCGGCGACAGCTACATCGGCCCCCGCCTCCGCTAAAGCAACAGCCACATACCTGCTCCAGAACTTGCTATCCCCGGCAACTAAAGCTGTCTTACCACTCAGATCAAATTTCTCAGAGATCATGTTAATCCTCCTACATATTGATAATTGGGGCATATCCGGTACGGGCGTATCCTCCTGCCAGCCCACCACCATCACAGGCAAATGCTCCACCCGTGATATAGTTAGAGGCATCAGAGGCCAAAAAGAGACCTAAAGAAGCGATATCCGACGGGATACCAGTCCGCCCCACAGGGATAAACTGTGCTTGTCGCCCTTCTGCTGTCGCAGCAATGAAACCAGGCACTATGGTATTCACCTGTATATTATCCTGAGCCCAGGTGAGCGCCAGGACACGGGTAAGCTGAATAATCCCACCTTTACCACAGCAATACATAAAATTGCCCTCTCCACCCCTAAGCCCGTAGCCTGAGGCGAAATTTATCACCTTCCCACTTTTCTGGGACAAGAGGTGCTTTGCCACTGCCCGGCAACAGTAGAAGGCCCCACTGAGGTTAACGTCGATCCCCGTGCGCCATTCGTTGTCGGTTATTTCCCAGATAGGCTTCGCCTGATTTATTCGCTCTCCTCCCCCTCCCCGCACAATGCCGGCAGCATTTACCAGAATATCAATCTTGCCGAACTTCGTGATGGCACCTTCAATCATGCGGTCAACTTGCCGCGAGTCGGTGATATCAGCGAGAAGAGCGATTGACTTTTGACCTAGCTGCCTGACACTTTCTGCGACTTTTTCTAAAGGTTCAGCGCGGAAATCACTAACTGCTACAGTGGCACCGGCTTCAGCCAAGACCTGTGACAGACAGCTACCTAGGAGTCCGGCGGCTCCAGTAACCACGGCCACCTTACCTTCCAAACTTCGCTTCTCTAAAACCATAGCACACCTCCAGCGTTTTATTTAGCCCTTGTTAAAATACAAAATTTTGTAGTTTTGTCTTCACTTTCAATCTAGGCTTTAGCGTTTATGTTCTTACGAATCCAATCTGCGATGTCTTTAATAAAAGTCCCCGGAGCGAAAATTTCGCTAACACCTTCCTTCTTGAGGAGAGGAATATCCTCAGGCGGAATGTTTCCACCGCCGATAACCAAAACATTCCCCAAGCTTTTTCCCTTTAGTAGCTCAACTACCTTAGGGAAAAGATACTTATGACCACCGGCAAGGCTGCTTAACCCTACGACGTCCACGTCTTCCTGTTGTGCTGCCGCAGCTATTTTATCTGGGGTTTGTCTCAACCCGGTGTAGATAACCTCCATCCCTTCGTCTCTCAATCCAAGAGCAACTACCTTAGCCCCTCGGTCGTGTCCGTCTAGGCCCGGCTTGGCTACCAAAACCCTGATTGGTCTCGCTGTTGTCATTGTTTAACCTCCCTTGTTGTGTTAATAGCTGATTCTGACGCCTCTCATTTGCCTAGAGTGATACCGGTTGGTATTCACCAAAGACTTCTCGAAGGACATCGCACATTTCCTGCACGCTGACATAAGCCTTAGCGCACTCGACGAAATGCGGGATGAGATTCTCGTCTTCTTTCTTGGCTTTCTCTTTCAACTCCCTTAGTAGTTGAGTCACCTTACGGTTGTCACGGCTTCTCTTAAGCTCAGTGAGAGCTTTGATTTGTCTTTCCTCCGCCCGTTCCCTTTTGAGCGGGTCGTAGGGATGTGGCACCAAACGGGTAGTCCCCACTTCAAGCTCGTCTTCGCCGAGGAAGCAGTTGACCCCCACTATCAGCTCCTCACCGGTCTCGACCCTTTTTTGATATTCGTGAGCGCTTCTGGCTATTTCACGGTACATATATCCATTCTCGACCGCAGCCACAGCCCCACCCATACCGTCTATCTTCTCCACCTCCTTCCAGGCAGCATTTTCAATCTCATCAGTCAGACTTTCCACGTAGTAGGACCCGGCCAGAGGGTCGATAACATCGCATAGCCTGGCTTCGTGCACGATAATTCTATGGGCATCGGTCGATAGCTGAGTTGCCTCTAAACTCCAGCCCAGTCCCAGTGGCTCATCATAAGGGGTACCACCACCACCATTGCCACCGCTAATAGCATTGGCAACACCACCAATTACGCCACGAGCTATGTTATTGAGGGGACGCTGGATAGTGCAATTATCCTGTCCTGACCTTGCCCCTCCACCCGAGCTGCGCAGGAGCATGCTTCGTGGATTCTTAGCACCGAACCTCTCTCTCATTATCTTCGCCCACATCCTCCGGGCTGCTCGCCACATGGCTACCTCCGGAAAGAATTGCATACCGCCACCCAAGCCAACGATAGTAAATCGTGGAGAGAGGGTATCGACGTCCACTCCAGCATTGATACCAGCCTGCATATGGGCAATCAGAATAGCCATGGTAAAAGCTACGGTCTGAACTCTCGTACCTCCTGCTCCTCTGATGTGGTCGCCACCAGCACTGATTAGATATATGTTGGGGCATTGTTTGGTAAGAAAAGTAGCACTATCACGCCACATTCTCATTGATGGCTTCGGTGGAAAGATATAGGTGCCTCGAGCAATGAATTCCTTTAATGTGTCATTTTGTGGGGTTGACTTTAGCTTGTTCCAGGGTATACCCCTCTTTTCCGCTAGGGCAAGATAAAAGGCGACAATGATGTTAGCTGGAGCATTAATGGTAAAGTTTGACGCAATCCTGTCCAGGTCCAGGTCTCCCTGGAAGGCTTCGTAGATTATCTCAAAGTCCCGTAAAGTATCAACGGCGACGCCGGTCTTGCCCACATCGCCGCGGACGAGAGGGTTATCCGAGTCATAACCGCACTGGGTCGAGAGAGAAAAGGCGATATTTGGTCCTCTTCTGCCTCCCCGTTTTTGCAGTTCCTTATAGTAGTCCCTGGTATCTTCGGCAGTGCCGTAGCCTGAGTAGCCACTTGCTCTCACCAGCGCAGACTGTGACTCCGGAACACCTGGCATTCGGGGTATTTCCGGAGGCTCGGTAGCATAAATGTCACTAGTAAAAGGATATTGCCCGGGGAAACCTACCTTGGTCAGGAAATCGAACCCCTGAGCATCGGCAGGGGTATAGAACTTGGTGGGAGGTTCCTTCAGTCCCAGTGTCTTCAGGGTTGGCTTCAAGACTTTTTCTTCCCATTCCTGCCTCTTTTGTTTTATCTTCTCAATATCTTCAGCCATTATTTTACCTCCTTATTACTTAATTAGAGTGATACTGATTTCACTTTAATATGAGCAGTTCAATCTTCTCTTTCGATTACTAATAGCAGGGCGTAAGAAGATGCCCATCCAATAGCAGAGTACTTAGATGAAGTCCTGACCAATCATAGGACTGACGGCGATATAAAGTCGCCGAATACCTCTCTAAGAGTGCTAGCCATCTCACCGATGGTAGCGTAAGCCTTAACTGCTTCTAGGATTGGTGGGATAGTATTAACGCTCTCATCCCTTGCCGCCTCCTTCAATCGAGCCAGTGTAGCCTTCACCTTAGCATTGTCACGCTCTCTCTTCACGCGAGCGAGATTGGCTATTTGCTTCTCCTCGGCTTTCTCCCTCTTTACGAGGTCGTATTCCGACGTAATCCTTGTCGGCATTACCTCTATCTCATTCTCACCAGTGAACTTATTTACCCCGACGATTACCCTCTTACTGGAAGCGAGGTCACTCTGAAATTCATTGGCGCTCTTCGCTATTTCTCGCTGAGAATACCCTGACTCAATGCAGGCTACAGCACCGCCCCTGGCTTCGACGTCCTTCATTATCTTCAAAATCTCAGCCTCCATCTTATCGGTGAGACTCTCCACATAATAGGAGCCAGCCAGGGGGTCGATGACCTCACCCAAGTGGCATTCGTATTCCATGATACGGGCTGCGTCGTCAGCTAGCTGGTGGGCCTCAAGACTGTGCCCTAGCCCGAGTGGCTCATCAAAGGCAAATCCGCCGTTAGGAACGCCACCCGAAAGGCAACTCATAACACCACATATTACCCCACGAGTCAGGTTATTAAGTGGCCGCTGCGTAGTGGGAGCTGAGTTCCCCTCCCTAGCAGCGCCGATGCCACGTGGTATCCAATTCCTGGGGTCCTTAGCTTTGAACTGCTCCTTAAAGATTCTCGCTGCGATACGCCGTTCCACCCTTGCTGCAGCTATTGCAGCGAAAAATTCCATACTGGCAGGAGACCCTCCCTGAAAAGTAAACCGGCGGGCGAAGGTATCAACGTCTAGTCCAGCGTCTACCCCTAGCTGCAGATAGGCTACTAAGTTAGATAATTGGAATGCCACCGACTGTTGCATGGTAGCTCCCGCCTCACGAATATGATTGCCGCCGATACTAATCGTATTCATCAAGGGCATGTGCTCGGTACAATAGACTATAGTATCTCTGGTCATCCGCATCGAGGGTCGGGGAGGGAAGTTTTGCGTGCCACGGCCCAGGTACTCTTTCAGGATGTCATTCTGCGGAGTGCCCCGTAGCTTGTTAAGGGGTATACCACGTTTCTCGGCAATGGCGATATACATCGCCAGGATAATATTAGTAAGGCCATTTATTGTCCAGTTGGAGGCGATTCTATCCAGGTCTTGGTCACCGGTAAAAGCCTCGTAGAGCACTTCAAAGTCCCGCAGTGTATCTATTGCCACGCCTACCCTACCCACCTCACCCCGTGCTTCTTGTGAGTCGGAATCATAGCCGCACTGGGTAGGCAAGTCGAAGGCCACGTTAGGACCCGAGATACGTATCTTTTTATAGAAATCCCTGGTATCTTCGGCAGTTCCGTATCCCGAGTATGTCCCGGCCCTTACCAGTGCCGGGCCACCACGCTCCTCGGTAATCCTGCTGGGTATAAACGCAGGGTATTCCGAGGTGGTGAAGGGGTATTCACCGGGGAACCCTACCTTCTCCAGGAAGTCGAATCCTTTGATATCGGCTGGGGTGTAGAACCGGTTAGGGCTTTCCTTGAGCTTGAAGCGTTCCAGGGCATTCTTGAGAGTCCCTTCCTCCCACTGCTTTCTTCTTCTCTTGACCTCGTCTATGTCCGCCACTGTATCCTCCTTGTCCTCCTTTCGCTAATCCAGACAAAGCAATAACACTTTAGTAACTAGTTAAAGATTTTATATCGTTCTTCGAGCTGCCCTATTTCATCTATCGTTAGAAGTTCCTTCTCTTTTGTTGTCATGGTAAGCGTTTGGCTAGCCAAACGCTTACCATATAAGGGCTCCTTATTATTCCTTATTATTCCTTATTAATCCTTCAGCTTAAGGTATTCAAAGCGGAAGGGTTGAGGCTTACCCGCTACATCCTCCCATTCCAGAACCCTCGGCCCTATTGCAAAAGCCGTGTTAACTGTCCAGAGGATTTGCCGATAACCATCTTTTAAGGAAAGGTCACTAACCTTTCTGGCCAGCTCGGCTAGCTTCGGGTCTCCTACTGCATAATTAAATGAATCTAGGATGATTGCCTTTACTTCTGGATTTACAACACCTGCGCACGAGTAAGCACCACCGCCCAGCATGCTGTAGTTGCCGACACCGGGATGCCCCATGCCTGTCCACAGCCCAGCCCCTAATAAAGCAATACCGTGCAGCTCTGGTGCGAACACTTTGCGGTCATAAGTTGCATCTTCATATACTTGAAGCTTGGCTCTTATCCCGACTTCATTCAAATAAAACGATACAGGTTCAGCGATGTACCTGCTCGAGTTTGCACAGGGAAAGATGACATCAATACCATTGGGATATCCCGCTTCAGCCAGAAGCTGTTTAGCCTTCACCGGGTCATAAGGAAGAGGTTGGGCGGTTGGGTCATAGCCGGGGTGGTAGGGGGCGAGAAATTGTCCCCATGGCTCATAACAGTTATTAAAAATCTTCTCGCACATTGTCTTCCGGTCGATGGCATAGCCACCTGCCTGTCGCAACCGTATGTCCTGCCACGGGCTCGGCTCTTTAGGATAAGCCATGTCAAGATACCCCAGGCTGTTGAGGGAGCCGTACTTGGCCCAGCGTAACGAGAGGTTCGGGTCCTTGTTCACATCTGGTACGAAAGTTGGCTCGACTATCATAAAGTCTATTTCTCCGGCTTTCAGCATGGCAAAGCGGGTCATCGCTTCTGGCGCATATACATAACTAATCTTTTTTACATAGGCAGTGTGGCGATAATGGTCAGGGACCGCCTCAACATTAAGAAACTGGTCCTGCTTAAAGCTAATTACCTTGAATGGTCCTGCCCCTATCGGCTTGGCGGCAAACCCATCAGGATAACCCACTTTCTCACTGTAACCCTTGGGTATTATTCCCAGCCTGTCGAGACAGCGGTCCAAAAATGCCGCATAAGGTTTATTCAACAAGACGACAACATGATAGTCGTCGACCACCTGGACATCTTTAACATTTTCCCGCAGTTCAGGAGAGTAACTATTCAAGGCTTTTGGTGCCCGGTACAAATCGAGGGTAAATTTGACATCCTCAGCCGTAACCGGGTCGCCATTCTGAAACTTGGCCCTTTCATCCAGGTAAAAGTCTATTTTCGACCAGTCGGAAGCAATTGTCCAGGATTTAGCTATGGCTGGTTCATAAGAGAGAACAGGGCCACCATAATGAACCAGACTATCGTAGACCATGTTCTTTATGGGATTAAAGGTCATTTGATGAGTGTTGACCGGGTCCATTGCCTGTCTAGCTCCCATAATGTTCGTTGCTGCTCTGAACAAACCCTTCTCCACTGTCCCTGTCCCTGGTTGCTCCGCCACTGGTTGTTCCGCTGCTGGTGTCTCACCGCCTGGTTGCTCTCCGGCCGCTGGTTCTTTAGCGGCTGGCCCGCACGATGCTAACAACAGACCTATCGTCGTGAGAACCCCAGCAATTACCAGTAATTTATCCCTTTTCATAACCATTTTGACACCCCCTTCCTTTAGAATTTTCAACCTGCTTCTGTCGTTGGTCTCGTATTCGCTTCTTCATCACCACCTCCCCTTTCTAGTGTTGCCCAAGCCTAAAACAAGTGTTAGGTATCTCTACTCTTAGTGAGTATGTTCATCAATGCACTTATGTCTGGTAAAGTCTCTAACTTTGATAACATCTCCATACTGCGAGTTATGGCTCGCTCTGGGAGTGCTGTCTGAGCACAGTCATGGAACTTCGCGGTCAGCTCTTTCTCGGTTAGTGGATTAGCGGGGTCGCCTTTGGCGTTTCGAACCTCGTGGCTCATCTCTTTACCACTCTTGAGCCTGACCGTCACCTGTGCTGGCTGAGTTGCTTGTGTTCCTACTGTCGCCTTGGGGTAAGCATACTTTACCTTGCGGAGAAGTTCCTGAACATCCCGACGGCTTACCCTTTTATCTTCGAACTGCGCCAGTTTCACGTCATGGTCAAGTAAAGCGACTGCCATACCGTACTCCATACTGAACTTGGCTTCCAGACCAGTCTTAGGCTGATGGTAATATAGCTGCACAACAACAGCCGGACTTGTCAAGCACTGCACCTCAGCTACATCGGCCGCCCTGATATTGTGCTCATGAATAAGATAGAGCATAGCATCTATCTGCCTATGCATGGCTCGACAGCAAGAGTAAGGTTTAACTGAATCTCCGGGAGAGACGATATCGAAGGGTGAGCCAAGTCCCTGAGTTATCTTATTCTGGTCAAATTCCTTGCTGAACATCTCGCCGTAACCCTGCGGGACTTCCAGAATACTGTCATCCGCAGTAAAGCCTTTCTTAGCCAAGGAAGCAGCTATTATGCCATTTTTGGCCGCGGTGCCGGCATGAAAAGACTTGGTCATCGTGCCAAAATTCCGCTTAAAGCCACTGGCTAAAGATGCCGCTATACCCAGAGCCATTCTTGTCTGCGGGACATCGAGTTTCATAAGCTTGGCGGCAGCCGCAGTGGTAGCCATAGTTCCAGCAACAATCGTGGAATGCCACCCCGCCTGGTAATAAGCCCGGCCTAATGCCAGGTTTACCTTCGAGCCGACCTCAAAACCCAGGATGTAAGCCTCCAGAATCGCCTTACCCGATAGTTTTCCTTTTTCCCCTAGGGCGAAGACGGTAGGCATAAGTACCACACTGGGGTGTCCAAACCAGCTCGCAGCAGTATCATCAAAGTCAAGGACATGAGCCATAGTGCCATTGGCAAGCGCTGCAAGTGGAGCTGATGTTTTGAAACCCTTGGTGATGACACCAGCCTCCCGTTTGCCACCTAGCTCCTTGACATATTCGGTCACAATTTCTGGCGCAGGCTCTTTAGACCCAGCCAGAGCACAGCCTATGGCATCAAGAATAACGTTTTTGGCTACTTTTATGGCTTCTTTGGGAATCTTACTATAGCTGGTTCCGACAACGAAATCAGCCACTCTTTTTGTCACCGCCTGTTTGGCGACTTCAACTGCAGACTTCTTTTCCTTTACTACGGTTGTCATTTCTCCCCTCCTTCTCTAAAGCTTCTATTACCGCTGTGGCACCAGTTCTATAGTGACCCCCCCTGGAATCTCGATATAGCAAAAAGGGTCACCCTTGAAGACAACCTTGATTCCTGGCCGTCCCTCAAGTTGGGCTGTTGCTTCCGCTACATTAGGTACCGGGAAAGCAATATGATGTATCGCCTCCCCGTATGTTTCGAGCAAGCGAGATTGAACTATTCTCCCCTCTATCGGCTGGATAAGCTCGAAATCTATTGGGCCGAATTTGCTGTGGGCTACCTTATATTTGAAAGAACGCCCCTTGGCATCAATCCCACTTCTGTCTACATAGCGCCAGTTGCTAAAACCGAAGGTTGATGACCATGCTTCAATAACCTTATCGGCATCGCGTACTACAATGCCGACTTGGGACATATCGCCCAGTTTAACAATGTCGTTGCCTGCCATGTAAGTCAGCCTCCTTTTTAATAAGGATTGCCCTTCTCTTTGTTATCGAGGCAGGCGTTGCGTCAGGAGGTGTCCAGCGACCCAACGCCTGCCATCTAGCTTTCTACTCAGTCACTATTTAAGCCTGATGTCTACGAAGTTGAGGTGAACGTACTTGCCCGGCGTATGCTTTAAATCTGGATAGACTCTTGAAGTTATTGTCCAGGGTGTGTTAACAACCCAGGTAGGGCTGTGGTACAAATCTGTCAGGGCAAGGGCGTTTAGCTGCTTAGCCATTTCAGTTAACTTCGGGTCGCCTACGTTATAATTCATCATCTCATCAATCAGTGCCTTTTCTTTTGGATTCACCACACCAGCAGACTGACTGCTGCCACCAGCCATCTGGCTCTGGACACAGGCGCCGGGATGAACGATGCCTGTTGTATGTGCCTGTTGGTGAATCGTCAGACCGCGGAGTGACATCGGGCCCGTTGGGTCTGCGGTGCTTCTGTTCCTCGTGAAGGTATAAGTTGCAGCCTCCATCGGAGCTTGCTTGGCTCTTATTCCGATATCAGCTAAATACGCTGCTACAGCTTCATTGTAAGTCCTGTTACCCATGCTGTAGGTTAAAGTAGTATCAAAGCCATGAGGGTATCCCGCTTCGGCCAGAAGCTGTTTAGCCTTCACCGGGTCATAGGGGATAGCCGGCAGGTTGGGGTCGTAGCCCGGGTTATAGCTGAGGTAAATTTGGTTTGCCGGACTATAAACGCCATTGAAAACCTTCTCGCAAATCATCTTCCGGTCGATGGCAATGTGTACTGCCTGTCGCACCCGTACGTCCAGGAATGGGCTCCCCTCCTTGGGGTTCATCAAGTCATGGAAGACCCAGGCCGAGATGCTGTCCTCATTGTTCCAGGCTACATATAGCTTCGGGTCGTCTTTCACAGTAGTGAATTGGGTGGCTTCGACACTGGTGATGTCCGCTTCTCCCGTTTTTAACATCGCAATACGAGTCGTTGACTCAGGAACGTAGACAAGGTGAACCTTCTCCAGGTAGGGAGTCTGACGATAATGGTTCACCACGGCTTTAGCATTTAGAAATTGGTCCTGCTTGAAGTCAATTATCGTGAATGGGCCTGTCCCCACCGGCTTGGCGGCAAACTCCGTCGCACCCATTTTCTCATAGTAGTCTTTGGGAACTATCCCCAGCAAATCGTTCATGCGGTCAAAGATTACCGGGAAAGGCATGTTGAGAATGAACTTAACGTGATAATCGTCCACTACTACGACTTCCTTAACAAACATCGCCCAATCAGACCTGTAAGTAAAAAAGGATGTTGGTGCTTTGCACTTATCCACGGTGAATTTAACATCCTTAGCCGTAAATGGGTCACCGTTATGAAACTTGACCCCCTGACGCAGAGTAAAATCTACACTCGACCAGTCATCGGCAACTTTCCAGGATTCAGCTAGGGCTGGTTCTATCTGCGCTTTGTCGTCTATGTTAACCAGAGTATCATAAAGTAGTTTCATGACGTTAGCCGCAGAGACACTGGTACCGGTGGTAATGTCACACATCGGTCTCATCGATGAGCTTACCAATGCCACTGTTATTTCGCCCCTGGGTCCTCCGGTGGTGGTTGGTTGCTCAGTGGTTGGCTGCTCAGTGGTTGGCTGCTCAGTGGCTGGTCCACATGATGCCAGCAAGAGACCTATTGTCGTGAGAACTCCCGCTATTACCAGCAATTTCCTTTTTCTCATAATCATTTTTGACACCCCCTTCTTTTAGAATTTGTGAACTGTTTTGTCATTAGTCTCGTATCCCTCAATAATCATCACCTCCTCTGCTGCCATAATTGAGCCAAATAAAAGAGGGTATTCCTTACCATTTTGGCCAAAATGGTAAGGAATACCCTCCGCATCTAAACATCCCTCCACAGGAAATTTTAGATACTCTTTACCTACATCTGCTCACTACCTTAGCACTAATCTAAGTAGTTGTCAACACTAATCACTAAAACATCTGATTTACAACCGTAATCATACAATAAAATTAATTATTTATGATATTTATAGGAATATCACGAACTAATAGCTTAGTATCTCACTAGAAAGGAAAATGGCAAAAATGAATAATTAGAAGAAAGAGCATCAGAGGTCTTTAGGATTTAGGTTATTTCTTTTAAGAGAGGTGAAACAATGCAATTATGGCTACCAGTACTCATTATACCCTTCATACTCGTCAGGAGAGTAAGCTAAACTACTATCATAGTCAGCTGCTTTTTCAAACGGCATGATATAAAGATAGAAACTTCTGCCGTTTAGTTCCTTAGTTTTGGTCGGTTTCCATCCCGGAACAGGGAATGATTCCATGATAATCCTTGTCCCCGGTTTAAGCTCCTTCTCAAATTTCGGCTTCAAGGCAGCGGATGCACTACTCAAAAGATAACACAATATTACTGAAGCTTGCGATAAGTCCTGTTCCATAACGTCAGCTTCGATGAAAGTGAGCTTGTCGTCCACGTGTTTGTTTTTAGCTGCTTCGCGGGCGTCATTCACCAGTTGATGGTCCATATCTATCCCGATACACTTCCCGGCGCCTTTTTCCAGGGCGGCAAAAAGCAGTCTGCCATCACCCGAGCCGAGGTCATATATAATGTCTGACGAAGATACCGGGGCAAGTTCAAAGAAAGAATCAATACACTCAGGTTGCGTCGGGACCCAGCTTATGAACTTAGGCATGTTTATATCTCCGATTATTTTTTCATGCTATCCATATTTTCTTACTGGTATCATATAATCCTTGTAAAAGACTAATTCATTTCACGAACTCTAGTTTAAAGGTAATCTCACTTCAGCGGAGAATAAGGTTGAGGTGATAAGATTTTGTTGCTGATGTGTGAAATCCGCGTTGGTTGTTGTCGGTACGGCAGCATAGCAGGCTCGGTGGCAAGAGCCTTGAATTTTGCTTCTCGATCAGCTAAGTTATCGAATGCTAACAAGTAGGTAAATTCGTCGCTTTCCCCTACGACCGTTTGCCATACGCCGATAACATTAAAGCCTAATTTCTTAAAGACAGGCATAACAAATTCCCCAAAGGCCTGGCTATATTCGGCCATCTTCCCAGGTAACACATGGTAAGTCCTAAGCTCACAAATCATGAAATCATCCCCCTTATCTGCTGAATTATCCACAGTTGATTTTGTGGACGGTGCTTATGCTATGTTGTTTGTTGTCTCCTGTCAAGAGCTGACTTATGCACTGACATGGTCCTGCCTCTGCCTGAGTTGAAACAATAATGAAGTGGTTACAATGGCAAAAGAAAAGGATATGTATTATAGCGGTGATTATCAACTTGGGTAATGCCAAACCGGTTATCGTTCGGGAAAAGTGCTATCGCCTTTTTACGATAAAGCTTATGTGATTTCGGTGCCGGGGCAAGACCATAACACCTATCGAGACTGGTCCCAATGAAATATCTTCCTTATCAGAATTAGCGGAAATTTATTAGGTTCTCTCATTCCAATGGACCATTATCTTTAACCTGTTTGAGCACTGGGTATTTTCCGATTTGTTACTAATGTGGCTTCTCTCCGACAGTCATCCGCTATTCCGAGTGCCCACGCAGTATCGGCAAGCGGTTGACAATCCAGCGGTAGACCAGTATCTCGATAGCGACCACGCCAACGACGATGAGCAACTCACGCCAAGCAAAAAATTCTTTTTCCGGTAATTGCCAGTTCAGCGCAATCATTGATACATTGAACCGGTTAAGGATAATTCCTATTAAGGTGAAGACTGCGGCAAACTGAACGAGACCTACCCTGTTTTTCTTAATAGCGTAGACTAAAATCTCCCACGGCAAAACCAGGAAGATACTCAATTCCACGAGGAACCAGATACCGTAGGGCGTAGTCAACAGGTCCCAGTTATTTCCGTGTGCCAGGGCGACAAATTTCAAGGCGATATAGGTTAAGAGCACAAAAGAAGTGCCTTTCCCAAGACGTAGGGTAATGTCATCAACCTTTGCCAGATAATCGCTATCTGTGGCCGCCTTAAAAAAGCGCTTGGTTAAAGCAGTAACGAAAATTACCATACATATCCCAGCGGCGATGGCCGAAATAAAAAATAGTACGGGTAGATATGGACTGTACCAGAGGGGATGGAGTTTAGCCGGTGCCAAGAGGAGTAAGGCACCGAGAGCAGACTGGTGCAGGGTCGATAGAATAGCGCCTAATATGGTAAGCACTACGGTCATCTGTACTGCTGGCTTGTGCAGCGACTCCCAGCCTCCCCACTCAATTATCGAGGGTGAAAGCTCCAGAAACTGACAGGATAGGTATAAGGCTACGTGCCAGGCAACCAGAAACAGGACTGACGCTGTTCCGAAAGCACCGAACATTGGATAGGTTAGTCTCCAGGGGCGTCCCAAGTCAATAATGAGGAAGATGACTGCGAAAAGGTAGCCAAGAAAACCTATAAGCATGGCATTCTTGACTACGGGCCGATATTCTTTCAGCCCAAGGATATAGACGGCAGTGCCGAGGACGAACCCGGTTGCCGAGAGGGGAACTCCGGAGAAAAGCCCCCAACTCAGGAATAAACCCCACGGCTGGTCTTGTGAGGCGGAAGTCACTGCGCCCAGACCAAAGATAAGGCGAACCACAATAAGAGACAGGCTGGTGGCTGCAAAAAGACTCAATATAATGTTAAAAGGCGTGAGCAGTCCTTTGACATAAACTGGGAGTGTCATATCGAAAAAGAGCTTATTTCTAGCCCACGACAGGGCGGTATCTAATTCCGCTTTGTTCAGCATTTTACATTCCTCCTCTATGAATCCTGGGTCTCTGCTGCCTCATTGCGTTGTTCGCGGCGATTTGAGAAGACATGAAGGGCACTCAGCAGGGCTGGCCAAATTACGAGAACAAGCGGGACAGCCGATAAGAATTCCTTGGTAAGCTCCGGATATGGCTTTGACCCCAGGTTTGTCGGAAAACCAAGCTCTTCAAAGGGTACACCGGAGATATATAGCCAATCGGTGCCCCCTGCCGCATATTCGCCGTAGATGCTACCGATGTATCTTTTCGGATTACTCTCGATTCTCTTGCGGGCGACTTTTAGCAATTCGTTTCGTTTGCCAAAGGTTATGGCTTCTACCGGACACTCTGCAGCACAAGCAGGTATTTCGCCTTGGCGAATGCGGTTGTCATAGCACATTAAACACTTCTTTATCGCGGGCGTTCGGGCGTCAAAGTACTCGAAAGCGGGGATATAGAACGGGCAGGCCGATATGCAGTAACGGCAGCCGATACAAATACTTTCATTGTAGATTACCGGTCCGTCCGGGCTTTTCTTAAGAGCGCCCACTAGGCAAGCGGATGCGCAGGCGGGCTCCGCACAATGATTGCATTGTATTTTGCGGTAGACCGCTCCCCCTGTTCTGGAGTCGGTATAGCGGTTTACTACCGTGAGGGTATTTTCATCAGTCCTTCTTACGTGGTCGAATACTGATTTGTCAGTGAACGGTGTGACCGGTGGGGGTAAATTATTTGCCTTGTTGCAAGCCGCCTCGCAACGGCGGCAGCCAATGCATTTGGTGATGTCCGTTAACATACCGTAGCGGTCATTCCAGCCGGACAGTTCTTCCCCCAAAACCCCTATCGGTCGGGTCAGACTGGTCAGAAGGAAGAGAGAGCTACCAGCTACGGCACCTTTTAAAAAGTCTCTTCTACTAATTTCTGCACTTTTCTTCAGATTTCTATTCAATGTAAAGCCCCTTTTTTGTGTTTCTGTTGTCTCGTACAGGTTCTCAGACCTTGTGACAAACCAGGCAATCTGTGTTGGTCTTGCCAGCATGGTCTGCCGGAATTCTAGTCGCCTTTCCGATGACGTCCTTGTGGCATAGGAGACAATCTTCCTGTCCGACTGTTCCATGCGCGATTAGTGGAACGCTCCCATTTGCCGCAGTCTTATGGCATAATTGACAAACACCATCGGTCGCGTCTTTATGGTCGGCTGGCATCGTCGGCACGCCTGGTCCGGTGTTTTGCAGTCTATGACAGCCCAGGCAGTCCTCTCCGGAAGTCGTCGGGTGGGGAATAGAAATTGGCATAACAGTTGCTTCATGGTGGCATTCTGTGCATTGGGTGGGTCCCGCCTGCACTGTTTTATGGCAGGTTATGCAGCGCGCATGAAAAGTATGTTCGAGGCTGGGTTTAGACAGGTCAGCGACACTGAAAGGTGCATGGCAATTATTACAGCTTTTGATGCTACCAGTCTGGATATCCGCTGAACCATTATGATGACAGGTGGTACAGTCTTTGACCAAGGACTGATGTCGAACGTGGTCAAATGTAGCTGGCCCATATATGTCACCTAGAACCTGCGAATTCAGCAATGGTAAATCTTTTACCGAGGGAGAGCCCATTGCGGTCACGTCTTTCAACGCACAGGTAGATGCTAATCCACCGAATACTACCGTAAGCACAACTAAAGGCACGATTTTCACAACGAGACCCTTCCCTTTATGATGCACGAATTGCCAGTAGCTAAAGAAACCAAAGATGAAACAAATAGCTATCAGATACTCAATTCCTTTGGTATAGGTGATAAATTCCAACATTGTCTTCATTTTTTTGGTTTACTCCAAAATAAACATAATTAGCAAAATGCTTAAAGCTTGGAGAAGAAGAGCTTGCGGCCCGGTTTCCAAGCGAGCTCGCTGAAGACCAGATAGCCGAAGGCACAAATCATTATCACTGGGGTGAAAGTAATGTAAGCAAGTCCTAGCAATGGTCCAATTACCCCCGATAGTAGCCGAGTGGCCAAGCCGTTGCCTTTTCTGTTCTTCTGTCTGTTTTGTCTAAAATCGATTCCGGTGTGAGCGGAATCATTTGAATGGGGGGCGTCATTAATATTAAGTGCTGCGCAATACACTGCCATACGTTACCTCCTTCACAAAATCATTCTTCCAAACCGACTAAATGTCTGCGGATGGCATATTTAATGAGTTCGGTTTGGTTTTGTACACCAGCCTTCGCCATAATACTTGCCCGGTTCCTCAGAACAGCGTTTACTTTTACTCCAAGCTTCTCAGCTATAGTCCGGTTTGAGTCCCCAGCGATAATGAGTTTTAAAACCTCTTTCTCTCTCTGGTCCAGATCTCTACAACCTGGCTTTTGTTTTTGCCCCAGGCTGAGATATTCGCCAACTAACTTTTTAGCCACCGAAGGGTAAAGGAAATACCCCCCTTGCGACAGGGCTGTGAGAGCAGTCATTAGCTCCGTTGATTTTGCCCGCTTC
>JAZDPB010000080.1:0-5500 GCA_043797985.1 Chloroflexota bacterium | reverse complement strand
TAAAAGCAACTGGCGTGGTTAAATTGGAGTCCTTGTTCGAACCGATAAAGGAACGGTTCGGGCGTCTGGGTGAAAGAAATATCGAAGCGATGAAGAAGGCATTTAACGATACTATAATTAGGGAGTAATTAGTTGGCTAAGAAGAAGATTAAGAGTGAAAGTGAACTAACCTGGAAAGACCTGGAAGCTGGCTGCATAGTTATGGAGCCAGGGAGTGCCAGTCAATATGAGACTGGCGGTTGGCGGTCACAAAGACCCATCCTCGATGTTGATAAGTGCAACAAGTGTGGACTGTGCTATATCTTTTGTCCTGATGCCTGTATCGAGCAGGACGAAGAGGGATATTTTAAGTCTAACTTGTTTTACTGCAAGGGGTGTGGTATTTGCTCTGCGGAGTGCCCTAGAAAAGCAATAGTCATGGTAGAGGAGGAAGTGTAATGGCGAAGAGGGTAGGAATCGAGGTTTCACTGGCGGTTGGGGATGCAGTTAAGATGGCTAACGCCGATGTGGTAGCTGCCTATCCAATCACCCCGCAGACGCATATCGTTGAGCACCTTGCCGAGCTGGTCGCCAATGGGGAATTGGACGCATCCTATATTCCCGTAGAGTCTGAGCATTCGGCTATGAGTGCCTGTCTGGGAGCATCGGCAGTAGGGGCTAGGACATTTACGGCTACTGCCGGGCAAGGATTGGAGTTAATGCATGAGGTATTGTATATTGCCTCGGCTATGCGGTTGCCGATAGTCATGGCTGTGGCTAACCGGGCTTTATCAGGACCACTAAACGTATGGGGCGACCACTCTGATGTCATGGCTGTCCGGGATACTGGCTGGATTCAAATATTCGCTGAGAATGGACAGCAGGCGGTGGATAATATACTCTGTGCCTTCCGTATTGCTGAAGACCACCGGGTATTACTGCCCGTAATGGTTCATCTGGATGGGTTCCACCTGACACATATGATTGAACCCATTCTTATACCTGAGCAAAGCGAGGTTGACCGATTTGTCCCTCCACATCATTATCCTTTCCCGTTAGACCCTGACAAACCGCTAACTATGGGTGCTTTCGGACCGCCCATCATATATACCGAGGCAAGGAAGGCGCAGGAAGTAAACTTAAGAGCTTCTAAAGAGGTGATTCTTGAGTGTTGGGATAAGTGTGGTGCCATTTTTGGACGCTACTACTCACCGGTGGAAGGTTACCATAGTGAGCAGGCGAAAGTTCTCCTTTTGACGATGGGAAGCTTCGGCGAAACGGCAATGGAGACTGTAGATAAGATGAGGGGAGAGGGCAAAGACGTTGGACTGATAAAGCTCCGTCTGTGGCGGCCCTTCCCCTTTGAAGAACTCCGCCAGGCGGTCAAAAATGCCGATGTCCTGATTGTTCTGGATAGGGCTATTTCCTATGGTGGTCCCGGTGGGCCGGTCTGCTCTGAGATTAGGTCAGCCTTATACCCGGAGGCTAAGAAGCCAAAGGTAATTGGTTTTGTTGGTGGCTTGGGCGGTAGAGATATTACTGTGGCTGGGTTTGAACAGATAGTTAACCGGGGTATCGAAATTTCGCGGACAGGAAGCGAACAGGAATTTGAAATGTTTGGAGTGAGAGAATAATGCAAGGACTCATAACTTATGACCAGCGGGCAATAACTAAAGAGGAGTTTTTCAGTTCGGGTCATCGCGCTTGCATCGGCTGTGGTGAAGCTCTGGCGGTAAGGCAGGTCACTAAAGCGCTGGGGCCGAACATAATAATTGCCAACGCCACCGGGTGTATGGAAATTGTTTCATCGCCGCTTCCTTGGACTTCCTGGAAGGTTCCCTGGATTCATACCCTGTTTGAGAATGCAGCGGCGGTAGCTTCCGGCATAGAGTCAGGTTTGAAGGTGATGAAAAGAAAAGGAAGAAGCCCGGCTAAAGATACGCATGTAGTAGCTATGGCTGGTGATGGCGGGACTAATGACATCGGAATTCAGGCGCTATCGGGAGCACTGGAAAGAGGTCATGATTTCCTTTACGTTTGCTTTGACAACGAAGCCTATATGAACACCGGGATTCAGCGGTCTTCAGCCACGCCCTTCGGTGCTGCTACTACTACCTCGCCGGCGGGCAAGAAGAGCACAGGGCAGACTAGCTGGAAGAAGAATATGCCAGCGATAGCTGTTGCCCATGGCATTCCTTATGTTGCCACTGCTTCCCCAAGCTACCCCTTTGATTTAATGGAAAAAGTGACCAAGGCGATAGCGGTTAACGGTCCGGCTTATCTCCACGTCCTGTCCGTTTGTCCTACCGGTTGGAGAAGTGCTACTGAATTAACGATAGAGCTAGGTCGCCTGGCAGTACAGACCGGGGTATTCCCCTTGTATGAAGTAGAAAATGGCCGTTATAAATTAAGTGCTGATATCCGCAAGCTGAGGCCAATAGGAGACTACTTGAAACTTCAAGGAAGGTTCAGACATTTATCTGAGGACACGATAAAAGAGATTCAGAAGAGGGTGACTGAAGAATACTTCAGACTCATGGAGAGGGTGGAGGCAGATAAAGGAGTCGGGTAGTCTGAGAGAAGGTGAGCTAAGTAATTCTTGGTGGCGGGGTGTAGCGCAGTTGGTTTAGCGCGCAGCGTTTGGGACGCTGAGGTCGGAGGTTCAAATCCTCTCACCCCGACTTTCTGGGCGGGAGTAACTCAGTGGAAGAGTGCCTGCCTTCTAAGAAGGTTCCACTCGTTCGAGGCTGGCAGATTCCGGTTTAGCCTCAATTTTACCCTGGTAAAGCAGGGACTCCCCCTTTTCCTCTGCAAGAAGGTTTTTTAGAGAATTCGTTCTGTTTCCCCGGCATATCCTCCTTTATTATTTTATATCTATAATCTGTATCATATTCGTGATAAAATACAAAAATGGTGGGTTTAAAGTAGATAATTCAGGGAAACCAAATCTTTCTTGAAGAAATTTCGCCGCTTTCTTCAGTTTATCTGACTAAGTATTGTTTCGAGTCCCCTCTGGCCAGAGTTGTTGGACTTGAACCATAAGAATCTCCTCATTGAACACTTCGTCATTTAGTTACTTCGGATAATATTACTTCGGGGATGAGTTCTTCCGTCCGTACTTTTGCATTACGAAGCGGAGTCCAGTGTCGGGGTAAAGCGCTACAGTGAGAATGTCACCGATATCTTGGGTGAAATCCTTGATTGATTCCCGTACCCGGTCTAACTCGGGCTCAAGCAAATCCGCCGGACGGCAATTTATTATGGGCTTATCTCTCTTGATGTAGTTGAGTACTTTTCTTTGCACGTCAGGGTCAATGGGGGCTGGGGGACGCCCATACAAACCGCGACAGTAGTCCGTTACCTGGGTTGGTATCAGTTTGTAGCGACCGACAATTACGTTCTGGACAGCCTGAACACCAACTATCTGGCTGGTTGGGGTAACCAGGGGTGGATAACCCAATTCCTTACGAACTCTAGGCACTTCTTCATATACTTGATTAAGCTTGTCAAGCGCATTGGCTTGGCGAAGTTGGGTAACCAGATTAGAAATCATTCCGCCGGGAATCTGATGCGCTAAAACATTGGTGTCAATGACCGATAATCTGGTTTGATTTAAGTATTCGCGGTACTTGGGAGCTATGGACTCAAGATACTCTCCTAACGTAAGCATATGGCTAAGGTCTAGACCAGTGTCCCGAGTAGTTCCCTGCAATGCAACTATCATTGGTTCAATCGCCGGGTGCGATGACCTCAAGGCAAATGGGGCGAGAGCAGTATCAATAATGTCTACTCCCGCCTCGATGGCTTTGAGCAAAGTCATTGAGGCCATGCCACTGGTATAATGAGTATGTAGTTGTAACGGCACCTTGAGAAACCGTTTAAGGGACTTGACCAAGGTATAAGCGTCGTCAGGAGAAAGGAGTCCTGCCATGTCCTTGATACAAATGCTATCGGCTCCCATATCCTGCAATGTTTGTGCCTTTTTAATGTAGTAGCTCAGGTTATATACCGGTCCGCCCATCTTACGCTCGGTAAGTGAGTAGCAGATGGATAGCTGAGCATGCTTGCCAGATTCCTTGATAGCCCTGAGGCAGGTTTCCAAGTTACGTTCATCATTCAAGGAATCGAATACCCGGAAGATGTCAATACCAACATCAGCAGCGTGTTGTACGAAGGCATTTACCACATCGTCAGCGTAGTGGCGATAACCAACTATACTCTGCCCTCGGAGCAACATTTGTAGCGGTGTGTTAGGCAACATTTTCTTGAGGATACGAGGCCTATCCCAAGGGTCCTCATTCAGGAAACGGGTGGCTACATCAAAAGTTGCTCCTCCCCAGACCTCAAGAGAATAGAAACCTGCCCGGTTCATTTCGGCAGCGATACCGGCTATATCTCCGGTTTGCATACGGGTAGCGAAGATCGACTGCTGACCGTCTCGAAAGGTAACATCAGTAACTTTAACGGGATTCTTTTTCGCCATGCTGTTTATCTCGCCTCCATCATCTTGAATATTACCTCAAAGTAAATGCGGTTAATTTAAGAGCTAAAGAGTAAAATTGGCGATTGTTACTGCCTTAAATCGAAACACTACTCGCAGCAGGCTTTAACTCGGTTAAACATGGGTCTTCAACCAGACTTCTACATCGGCAAGTACTTGCTCGCGACCCGGTTCATTTAAAATCTCGTGATAGTAGCCTTCGTATACCTTTAGCGTTTTATCTGCGGAACTTGCTCCTTGATACAACATTTCGCTGCCTTTAGGGTTCGATAATAGGTCGGCGGAGCCATGCATAACCATTATGGGCAGGTGGATTTCAGATATTTCGCGCTTGACAGTATCCATTGCTTTGATTAGCTCGACACCTAATCGGGCACGAATCTTTCCTCGATACACGAGCGGATCATGTACGTACGCATTTACCATGCCCTTATCCTGGCTAATAGCCTCAGCATCGATGATATAAAGGCCTGCTTTGGGCAGAATTAAAGAAAGGATACGGGCGGCAAAGATTGTACCGGCTGCCACATTATTTGGTGTGCTGAGAGTTGCTCCGGTAAGAATGAGACCATCAAAACTGCCCTCATGAAGGATGGCATAAGCAGTAGCGATTGTACCACCTACGCTGTGGCCCACCAGGAAAATCTTAGCATGACGATGCCTGTTGCGTACCAGCCTGAGAAAAATGTCGAGGTCGTCCACAAAGTATGAGAACCGGTCAACGTAACCCCTCAAACCGTCCGACTTTCCGTGTCCTCTCTGATCATAACCGTAGACTCCGTACTCTCTGGGCACGAAGTAATTCACCAGGTTACTATAGCGTCCGCTATGTTCAGCTAAGCCATGAACAACTAGCAGAATGGCTTTGGGTTCACCGAATGGTAGCCAACACTGATAGTACAGATTGAGGTCACCACGTCCCTTGAATTGACTATCCGAGTGCTTCATTCTTTAATACCGTCGCTTGGAAGGGCTTCAGGTAGTGATAGGTCAATCAGACAACTTCACCAGCCACTCTTT
>JAZDPB010000075.1:0-13513 GCA_043797985.1 Chloroflexota bacterium | reverse complement strand
TAGCCAAGTGCCCTATTGGGCAGGAATATTGTTATCCGTCCTGCTACTTTCGTAAAGGCAGCCGATGTTGCTTCAGGAGCAAGCGAGGTAGGCAGATATCAGAACTCAAAGAGAGAATGAAGTAAACAAATTACAGATTATTATCTGGATAACAAAATAGTAAGTTGTGTCGTGGGACACAACAGCTTGCATTGTGCAATACCAGCCTATATGGCAAGCGTGAAAGCTACCTCAAAAGTTCTACCTATTGATACCCCATCTCCACCAAGGGGTACAATAGGCAGAACTACCTCCTCTGTCTCCTTCCAGTGATCCGGTACCGGCAACCTGTAGTAGATCGTAACTGCGCTTTCATGAATTGTTATTTTCTCTACAAATGATCTCAAAAAAGTCTTACTTCTGGTAACGTCCATTTCATTAAGCAGGCTGCTACAGGCGTAAAATGCGTACAGCTGTTTTGGCTGAGGTAATATCAAGTATACCGATAGTACCGAGCCCACGGTAGTAGTGTAGAAACGTGGGGCTTCCGGGGTTTATGAAAAGGATATCATCAAGATGCTCCACGACTGCATTGTGCTCATGACCGAATACAATAATGTCAGGGATGTTACATTTATCTTGTTCTGGAGCTATCCTGTTTGGCCGTGGTGGAAACGCGAGAGGGTGTGGTCTCTCATGGATAAGCCATAGTGTTTGCCCCTCGAGTTTAAGAATATGTCTCTCTTTCACCCGATTGTCTGTTCGCGTAGTTGCGTAGTCATCATCACCCATCGCCGCAAGTACTGGGGCTATACACTCCAAGTCATCCAACACAGAGGGAAGGTATATGTCACCTGCGTGTAGAATAAGATCGACACCTCGGAAAGCTTCCATCAACTCGGTAGGAAGCTCTTTTTCTGCCTCAGGAATATGGGTATCTGACAGCAGCCCAATACGCATTCTTGGATCATTATCAACCGCTTGTCCCACCTTGTCAAGAAACTATCGTGATTTAATTCGTAAAATTGACAGTTTTTAAAAGTGACAGTAAAATGCGATAAAAGGAGGAAAATTAAGCGGAGATGAACAAATAAGGTTTCCATGGTTCTTGAATAAACACTTAAGGAGGAAAATCATGGCAGAGACGAACCTAATAACAACACTTGAGGAGTTTGAGGTTGAACGCAAAAAAGGGATAGGGGTGGTACTACCTCCAACCGGCCGGTGGAAAGAGGCTAGCTTGGAAAGCATAACCCGCTTCGCAGAGGGGATAGGAGACCACAACCCGCTGTGGATAGATGAGGAGTATGCTAGGAAGAGCCGCTTTAAAATGATTACGGCCCCACCCATCTTCCCATATAGCGTTACTATTGGTAGTGGGGTCTCCGGCAATGGGAATATTCCCGACCGGCGCATGTCCACAATATATTTTCCTACAAACTACGCAGGAGCTGACTGGGAATTCTTCCGCCCAATCTGGATAGGTGATAAGATTTGTATAAAAGAACAGGTTGGCGGCGTTGTCAGGAAAGTGAGTAAACGAATAGGTCCAATTCTTTTTTGTTCGGGGTTAACTTCCTTTTTCAACCAGCGCCAAGAATTAGTAGCAACCATGAACATTACAATGGCGCGATACCTGAACATTGGTAGGGCAATGGAGTATAACCGAGAGCCCAAGGCAGGAACGGTAATTGAGCCAGCCGACGCGCTGGTGTTTGAAAGAAAGAGACGAGGGGCTGAGACGCTTTACTGGGAAGATGTTACAGAAGGTAAAGAGATACCAGCTCTGAAGAAGGGAACATATAATCTGGCTGAGCTATATCAGTGGACAATGAATGTCGCAGGGGGTGGTCGTAGCTCCAGGGCGCGGCTTGAGGCAGAGGGTTCGGTGGATCTCAGCGGCGGAGGTCGCGTTGATGTGGAACACGCCCTGAAACGTAGGAATATGCCTGGCACGTTTGATTTTGGGGCGCAAAGGATTTCTTGGATGAGCCAGATTGTAACCGACTGGATGGGTGATACTGGTACTCTTAAGAAGCTGTTTACTACGGTGCGCCACCCCAATATAGTTGGTGACACAAATACGGTATACGGGAAGACAGCTAAGAAATATATTGATAATAACGAGCATCTAGTAGATCTCGATGTACGGGTTGAGAATCAGGCTGGTTTGGACACTGCATTAGGGCGAGCTACAGTTGCCCTTCCTTCAAAAGGCTGAATTTAAGGCGAGGCAGGAATTCGAAAAGGGCGAGATATGACCGAGTAAGGTTTTCAAGCTTGCCTTCCTAAAGGCAAGCTTGAAAACCTTTACAGGAAGAGACACTAAGCTTATAAGCGATAGTCCGCAAACACTAATGAAAGTGAGAGGGACTCCTTCTCTGCCACGACTACCTTTATAGAGCGTCTCAGGCCGAAGAACACTTTTGGTTGTTCGTCATTCACACTTCATCTTAAAATGTGAAATCCCCCTGTAATGAATTGTGAGATATTCTTTAGTGAACTCTTTAGAAAGGAGTCGTCTTGATACCGAGTATAGTTTGGCAAAGCATCTACAGAATAGGCAGCCTGAGGAATGATTATAATTGCTGTGTTTATGTAATTGATGCCCGATCTGAGCTAGTACTGGTGGACGCTGGTACCTGCGGCAGCTTTGGCGAGCTGGTAGATGACTTAGAAAAGCTAGGTCTGGAGCCAAAGCGAGTCGGAGCTATCATTGCTACTCATCGCCACTTTGATCATGTCGGCAGTCTGGCTGACTTTAAGGAGAAATTTGGCACTAGAGTTTTGGCCCACAAGTTTGAAGTCAGGGCTATAGAAACCGGCGAAGGGACCCTCGCTGAAAGGTTTGGGCTGGTCTATAAGCCCTGTAAAGTAGATGTGAATTTGGAAGGGGGAGAAAAACTTAAATTCGGACAGTACGAATTACAGTTCGTCCATACCCCTGGTCACACCCCAGGCCATATCGCCTGCTATTTAGACCTGGCTGATGGTGAGAAGAAGCGCATACTTTTTGGTGGCGATGTGAATGGTCCCTATAACATACCTGGGGCAGCTAGTGCCCAAGCATTAGTTTCTTTGCAAAGGCTCATAGCCCTAAGAGCTGATATCCTCTGCGAAGGGCACTTTGGAGTTTTCCAACCGGCTGGCGAAGTGCAGAGATGCATCAAGTTTTACCTGGATACGCTCCATTGAATAGAGAACTCCCTATACTCAGCCAAATCGAGGTAAACAAAAAGCTAACTCGCGCAGGGCTTTGATCCAGGTTTGGGGGAACACAACCCATCTAAAAGAATATTTTAGTAGTGAGCCACCCTGTTTGATTTCCGCCGAAACCCCTCTTATAATCCGTATTGAGTTGATATGTTTGAACTGACATCATCGGCACGTGGATAGATAATTTCGATGAAAAGGAGAAGGCAGATGGCTCTCATAGTAGAAACAACCACCGGAAAAGTTGAAGGTCTCGAGAAGGATGGCCTAAGAATATTCCTTGGTATACCTTTCGCTGCTCCCCCTATCGGCGACCGGCGCTGGCTTCCTCCAGAACCGGTAAAGCCATGGACCGGAGTGAAAGAAACAAAATCCTTTGTAGCGACGGCTCCACAGGTCATAACTCCGATAGATGAGAGCAGTCCTTTCCAAGTTAGCCCCACTGTTGATACCAGTCTCGGCATACAGCCACCGATAAACGAGGATTGCCTCCACCTGAATATCTGGACACCAGCTACAGATGATGCCCATCGGCCGGTCATGGTCTGGATTCACGGCGGGGCTTTCACTGTGGGCACCAGTGCCTCACCACTTTCAAATGGCGGGGTACTCGCTCGTCGAGGTGATGTCGTGGTGGTAACAATTAATTACCGGGTTAATATTTTCGGCTTCCTGAGACTGAAAGATATTACCAATGGCCGGATCCCTTCGATAGGAAACGAAGGAATACTGGACCAGGTAGCTGCCCTGAAATGGGTACGGGACAACATCGAAGCTTTTGGGGGCGACCCTGGCAACGTTACCGTCTTCGGTTTATCAGCTGGAGGGGCTAGTATCACAGCATTATTTGCGATAAAGACCGCAAAAGGACTCTTTCATAAGGCAATCTCCCAGAGCGGCTCCGCCCATTTTCTGAATGACCTGAATGAAGCAAACCTTTATGCCGAGCACTTCCTAAATATACTCGGCGTAAACGGAAGCGATGTCAATACTCTCCGGACGCTGACTATGAAGCAATTACTCGAAAACTACACAAAGACACTTCCCGTGCCCAAGGGTGTACGGCTACCCATGGTAGTGACTGATGGGGAAATAATTCCTGAAATGCCGATTGGCAGCATCAAGGCAGGTTCAGCGGACGGGATTCCACTGATAGCAGGTACA
This sequence comes from Chloroflexota bacterium, assembly GCA_043797985.1. Lineage (GTDB taxonomy): Bacteria > Chloroflexota > Dehalococcoidia > Dehalococcoidales > UBA2162 > JAZDPB01. The sequence continues at coordinate 9,157 of JAZDPB010000075.1, read as the reverse complement.
ACAGCCGATGAATGGCGTAGATGGCAAGCGGTGGACCCGGCAATTGAGAATCTGGATGAAGGCCGCATGTTCGGACGATTCAGGAGGATGATGCCCGATTGGGATATGGTAGATACGGCAAAAGCCTATCGAGAGGTGCTCACCAGACGAGGTATCGTCGCTACTCCAGCCGAAATCTACATGGCTATCATGACGGCACGCATGTTCTGGATACCTACAACCCGCACACTTGAGGCGCAGGGACGCCGTGGTAATCCGGTGTACTCTTACATTTTCACCTGGAAAGCACCGTTTAGGGGCGGTATGTTCGGAGCATTCCATGGCATAGACAGTGGTTTCTTATGGGGTAACTACCATCCCGGCATCGTTGGCTCAAGCCCGGCGGTCAATGCTTTATCCCGGAACATGCAGGATGCCTGGTTGGCGTTCGCTCATACCGGAGACCCAAGCATTGAGGGGCTGGGCAAATGGCCTGTCTATGGAGAGCGCCGGAAAACAATGCTCCTCGGCGAGCAGTGCAGTATTCAGGACGCCCCGTTGGAAGAAGATCGCCACATCTGGGATTCAGCACCAGATAGCTCGTTTAAATGGGGTTAAGCCAAAAGACTCACGGTATACTTTTATTTATGCCCACGACGCCAAAATATCATGCCTGAAGGCTAGGCGTTGACTTATGTGGCAATAAAGGAACGATTCTCATTCTGTTGAAGCTCTATAATATTTGAAATACACCGTTAGTCAAGGCTGTTGAGTACGCCTTTATTGCTGACAGGTTTGTCTATTGATGGCTAGGTTATATTCTGTTAGCTAATGAAAAGTCAGCGTTTTCAGGGATGACGAAAAGTGTAACCCCAACTATAGCGTTCTTGACTAGGGCTGCCTTATTAGCTAAAGTGTCTATTATTGAAGCTATACTGATCTTGGTAATGGGCACATCAGGAGAAGGAGGTTCAATAATTGAAAATACTACGTATTAATATGTGTGAACTTAAGATAGGTTATGAAGAGCTTCCGGCGGAGTTGATCTTTATTGGTGGTAGAGGCTTGATTGCGAAAATAATGAATAGCGAGGTGTCTCCTCAGACAAACCCGCTCGGGAGTCAGAATAGATTAATCATTGCTGGCGGCCCTCTAGCTGGGACGATGGCTCCACAGCTAGGCAGGATTTCTATTGGTGGCAAAAGTCCTTTAACCCTAGGAATAAAGGAGGCTAATGCTGGGGGTCCAGCTGCGCAGAAATTGGATAAGCTAGGTATTCGAGCAATCGTATTAGAGGGTGCCGCCCCAGAAGGGAAATTATATTGCCTTGAGATTTCCAAGGATGGAGTTGCTTTGGTGCCAGCTGATGAGTATAAAGGCATGAAGAATTACCAGTTGGTTGAAGAGCTTTATAAGAAATATGATAAGAATTCGGCGATAATCTCAATGGGTATTGGCGGAGAGCGAAGATACAAGGCAGCTTCAGTCTCTCTCACTGATATGTTCGGAGACCCTTCTAGAAGTGCGGGTAGGGGTGGCTTAGGGGCAATTATGGGCTCTAAGGGACTTAAGGCACTCATTATTGATGATACTGGGACTACTTCGGTAGATATTGCTAATAAGCTTCTATTTAATGAAACGGTAAAATCCTGGGTAGCCATGTTAGCAAAAGATATCAACTGTGGATTATACTCCGAGTTTGGAACTCCTTTTGGGGTTGCATCGAACAGTTACCAAGGGACTATGCCAGCGAATAATTATCACTCGGGCCGGCCCGACGGCTTTCAGAAGGTTACTGGTGAGGTCATCAAGAATAAGGTTTGGGAACGAGGTGGCAGAATGCACGGCTGTATGCCAGGCTGTGTTATTCGGTGTTCAATAATATACAATAACGCCCAGGGGAATCGTCTTGCCTCAGCCTATGAATACGAAGCCGTCGCCATGCTGGGAACTAATCTGGGTATTACTGACCCTGATGCAATAGCCAGGTTTAAATTCATCTGTGACGATTTGGGCATTGACTTGATAGAAATCGGTAGTAGTCTGAGTGTGGCGGCCAGTGTTGGTAAGATGAAAATGGGTCATGTGGAATCAGCGATAAAACTACTTACAGAGATAGAAGAGGGCACTGAGTTTGGTCACGTTTTGGGAAACGGGGTGGTTTCCACAGCTAAAGCTCTCAACATCAGCCGCATACCTGCATTCAAGGGGCAGGCTATGCCGGCTCACGACCCCAGAGCTGTTAAAGGGGTAGGGGTAACCTATGCAACAAGTCCTATGGGGGCTGACCATACGGCGGGGCTTACCTATAGAATGCCCTTACAAAGAGAGGGACAGATAGCAAACTCGCTCAGGTTCCAGATACAAGCAGCCACTTGCGATACTTTTGGGTATTGCATTAATTCCATACCGGGGGGACAAGCTTCCATCTATGTTTTTCTGTCTGACTTACTGAATGCACGCTATGGGACTAACCTGACCGATGATGATGTATTTGAAATTGGCAAGCAGACACTAAAAGATGAGTTGAAATTTAATGAGGGCGCTGAGTTCAGTAAGATTTACGAGCGCTACCCTGCTTTTATCCGGACAGAAGCCCTTTATCCAACGAATAGCGTATTTGATGTAGAAGATTCTGAGATAGATAACCTATGGAAGAGTCTGGAGACCTTCAAGCAACCTACAAAGATTTGGGAAATTCGCTTTCCTACTCTTCCATCAATGCTCTTTGGAGTCGGCGTAGTTCAGGGGTTAGGCGAGCGGGCTAGAGGGCTTAATATAAAGAAAGCTCTTTTGATAGCAGATCCGGTGATGCAGACATTGGGGCGTGCCAATCAAGTTCAAAATATTTTAGAGAGGAGTGGCGTAACCTCGGTTGCCTTTTCCAATGTGGAACCTGACCCACCGATAGAGGAAATCATGGAGGCGGCTCAGCTTTACCGGGAACAGGGTTGTGACGGATTGATTGGATTGGGAGGAGGTAGTTCTATGGATACAGCTAAGGCTATAGCCGTAAGAGTAACTCATTCTGGAGCATTGACAGAATATGACGTTGGGGTGGGTGGAGCAGCTAAAATGAGGGGTCCGCTACCGCCGATAATATGTATTCCAACAACATCAGGTACCGGTAGTGAAACAAACCAAATTGCTGTGGTTACGGATAAGCAAAGAAATATCAAATTTATTTTAATGAGCGATTTGATTCTTCCGAAGTTGGCATTAATTGACCCGCTATTATGTAGGACAATGCCTCCGACAGTAACTGCATATACTGGCTTGGATGCACTAGCCCATTGTTTAGAAGCGTATGTGACGAGAAGTACTGACTATCACCCATATTATGATGCACTCGCACTCTATGGTACGAAATTAATTGGGCGGAGCCTAAGGAAAGCCTTCAGTACCAGTGATGACATTGATGCCAGGACTGATATGTGTATGGCAGCGTCTTTCGGTGGAATTGTCATTTACAAAGGACTAGGGCTTGGCCATGCTATTGGCCATGTACTCGGTGCACACTATCATATTCCTCATGGTAAAGCCTGCGCCATGGGTCTCCTCTGCTTTGTGAGAGCCGGTAAGAGAAACTACGAAAAGCGGTTCCTCAGTTCGAGGTCTCCTTTCTCGGACTTAGCTTGGGCTCTAGATAGGTCAGACGATCTAGAGGAAGCTCTGGTGAAATTGTATAACGACCTGGAGATGACTAAAAAATTGAGGGATTGCGGGATACCAGAGGAAGACCTAGAAAAGATTGCCTTTGAGACAGCAAAAGACGTGGCTAATCTTGCCGGTAATCCCGTAACACTTAGTCAACGCCAAATCTTGGAACTGCTTAAGGAATTTTACTAAACAAGAGTATTACAAAATGATTTCGGGTTCAATTCTAAAGATGTTCCTTTTTCTTGCTCGCTCGTGAGGTAACGATTCAAGGATCCCTATCACTATTTGTTAAATCTAGCCGCACTGTGATGGAAGCTACATGTTCTTTATGCCTATTATAAGATTATGGTAGGCTTAGGTTGGGAAAAATGAATAAAGAAAACGAGTCAAAGCCCCGGGGCATACTTCCGGTCCCCAGAACCAAAGAGGAAGCCATGCGATCCTACGACAGGATAAGCAGGTATTACGACTGTCTGACAGGAGCGTTCGAGCGAAAGTATGCGGAGATGGCTTTAGAACGCCTGTCTGTTTTAGAAGGTGAAACTGTATTGGAAATTGGCTTTGGCACGGGGCACTGCCTGAAGCGGATAGCGGGATCTGTCGGAATACAGGGTAAAGCCTACGGCATCGATCTTTCCACCCGCATGATGGAAATAACGAAGGAAAGGCTTGAAAGAGCAGGCCTTGAGGATATAGTCAAGCTACTTTGTGGGGATGCAGCGAGTCTGCCATTTGATGATAGCACTTTTAGCGCCGTATTTATAAGCTTTACTCTTGAGCTCTTTGATACTCCTGAGATTCCGAAAGTGCTCGAACAGATAAAGAGAGTGCTTAAACCTGAGGGCAGGCTTGTAGTTGTCAGCATGTCCAAGGAGAACGGTGAGTCAATATTCTTGAAACTTTATGAATGGATGCACTCCCAATGGCCAAAATACGCTGATTGCAGACCAATCTATCTAGAACAATCCTTGATCGAAGCAGGATATACAATAAAAAGTAAAGAAAAGGTCAAATTGTTCCGGTTACCCATAGAGATCGTTGCCGCCGTCAAAGAAAGATAAATGATAAACATTCAGCGACCTTGCCTCCACTCGTAAATAGGTAACAACAAACTGGCTTCTTATTCGTTGAACACTTGACTTTCAGTGAATATGAGTCATAGCATGTAGTAATTGATAACACCATGATTTTTGCCCTTTTCCTAAAAACTAGCAGGAGGTATTTATCATGTCATCAAACGCTGTTTTCGGCTACGCAGGTAAAGTTCTTAGGGTGAACCTAAGTAACGAAAGCCTTAGCGAGGAAATACTGGACGAACCTACCTTGAGAAAGTGGGTCGGTGGAGTTGGTTTTGGCGCCAAGTACCTCTATGAAGAGGTACCCCCGGAGGTGCAATGGAACGACTCTGAAAACCGCCTCATCGTCGCTTGTGGTCCCCTGGGAGGAACCAGAGTTGGCGGTTCAGGCACCATCTCCATTAGCGCAAAGGGGTGCCTGACTAATGGCGCTACCTCGACTCAGGCTAATGGTTTCATGGGAGCCTATATGAAGTTCTCCGGGTATGATGCCGTAATCTTTAAGGGAATCGCTAAACACTGGGTTTACCTTTACCTTCACGACGGAATCGCAGAACTCAAAGATGCCAAGTACCTGTTAGGTAAAAATACCTGGGATACTGAGAACGCCATCAAGAAGGAGTTGGGTTATACAGAGAAGGGAATGAGTGTCTTTTGCATTGGTCCGGCTGGCGAGAACCTGGTAAAATTCGCTGGTATTTTCGGTGATAAAGACCATGCCGCTGGTCATAACGGCATCGGTGCCGTTATGGGTACCAAGAGATTGAAAGCTTTCTGCGCCGCTCGAGGAGCTCAGGCCTCGGTCAAAGTAAAGGCACCGAAGCAAATCTCGACGTGGGTCAAGGGAATGTGGGATAACGTACAGAGCGATCCCGACAGAAGACGATACTTTGACTGGGGCACAGGCGGCAATTACGAGACTGGCGAACAACGGATAATAGCGGGCACGCTCCCCATCAAGAACTACACGACTAACCTTTACCCTGAGGCTCGCCTTATGACCAACCAGTATGCGCGTGAGCACTGGGGCCACAAGGCCAACCCCTGCTGGGCTTGCCGAATGCACCATTGCTCTATGATTACCTTCAATGAAGGACCTTATAAGGGACAGACGATGGAGGAACCAGAATACGAAATGTGGGCTGCCTGCGGCCCTCTGGTGGGAAACACCGACCCAGCCGAAGCCGTGGCCATGGCCCACTTATTCACTCAATTGGGCTTGGAAGGTAACGAATCCGGCTTCCTCTTTTCCATGGTAATTGAACTCTACGAAAAAGGACTTCTCAAGCAGGAAGATACGGGAGGGCTCGACTTGAAATGGGGAAATACTGCTGCTATGCGAACACTTCTTGAGCGGATTGCCCGCCGGGAGGGTGCCTTCGCCAATATGCTGGCTGAGGGCACTAAGTATACAGCAGATACTCTAGGGACAGAGGCTCAAAACTGTGGCGTTTATACTGTAAAAGGGCACTCCCCAAGAGGGCACGATCACCGGGCTAATTGGCGTGAGATGTTTGATACTGCCACCTCTGACATCGGGACTTATGAATCAGGCGGATTGGCTCGCGACCCTGACATCCCTGGCATACAGGACCGTTTTTCTCCAGAGGAAGTGTCCACTAACGTAGCCAAAGCAAAAGGGAGACGCCAGTTTGAAGATACCATCGGCACCTGTACCGCTTGCACTCGTGTGCCGCTAAGTGCTCTGATGGAAGTATTTAATGCTGTCACCGGATGGGATTTTACCCCCAAGGAGGCACAGGATGTAGGCTTCAGAGTCGCTAATCTGATGCGCGCCTTTAATCTGAGACACGGCGTCTCTATTGAGACGGAGCGCCCTTCTCCGCGCTGGTCTTCGGCTCCAGTTGATGGCCCTGCTAAGGGTATTACTGTCATACCGCACTGGGAGAGTATGCTGAATAATTACTACAAGCTGATGGGCTGGGACAGGCAAACAGGAAGGCCATATCCGGAGACTCTGAGAGCTCTCGGTCTTGAAAATGTTGTCGGTGACCTCTGGAAGTGATGCCTGGATATCTCTGTTTGAACTAGAAGGCATCTTACTTGACTGGAATTAGTCTTGAGCATATACAAGGTATCGAATGTGGCTAAGATTCGATTAGAGATTCGGCACTGGCTGAGTGAAACGTTTGGCTCCAAGGAGCCGGGAATTATCGTTTTTGAGCAGGAATACAGGAAGGCATCACAATAGGCGACCTGTTCACAAAGCTGGCTACCGAACATCAGGCTTTCGGACGAGCACTCTTTGATTCCGAGACTCAATAGCTCAGTGACTGTAAAGGACGCCGCCAATTATACAATCTGACGAATTGTGCAATCAGACAGGCATCGCCTTGGTGGACGGGGAGGCAGGGCAGAGTCGAACTCTCCGTGAAACAATGCTGTGTTTTGTTTAGTCTGGCCTCATTTTAATAAATGACCAGATCACTTTTAAGATTAGGGCCATCGTTCCATATCCTTGTAATCAGGTACAGGTTACTCCATAGCCTTCTTCAGTGCTTCATCGGAAACATCGACTCCATAAGAATCCATTAGTTTTTTCAATGAATGTAAATGATTTGTCTGTAGTTCGGGCAGACCCCAAGTACTATACGCGTTAAATATTCGAACCGAATTACTAAACAGTTCTATATTACTCTTGAAATATTTGGTCTTTTTCTCTGAGAAATCCAGATTACCTTGCGCCGAATTCTTTTTCCTGGAGAGCAGGATTAGATTACCCAGCCGGTCAGTCCAAATATCCCGCTCTTTCTCATCAAAGTCTCTGACCCATTGGCTTTTTGCATCCGGAGTTTGAGGCAGGATGTGTTCAATGCTTATCGTCGGAGGCATGTCTAATCTTGTAGTGTGCCCGTGATGTATAAGGTCAAGCTTTAACAATAAGTATCGAGCATACCTTCTTCCATAGATACTATTCCCAGACAGAACACGAATTAGGTCTGTGGCATTCAGCTTGTATACATCAGAAGAAAGCGCGGTGTTCGTATCCGGAGCATTATCAATGTGTTTAAGAATTGCATTAGCATTATCGATCCTAGTGGTTGGAGAAATGCCGGTAATAAAATCTGAGGAAATTTTTTGGTCGAGCACCCGTACAAAATCAAGTAGCCGCTCGCTGTTAAATTTGTTATAGTAGCGTAACAATGGAGGAATCCAATAGTCAGCATCCAGACCGTGATCCATTAACGACATATAGTTGTCGAGCTCATAGCTATTGTTTAGGCCAAAATTGTTACCACTAAATAACACATTATAGTCCTGGGCATATTGTTCAATGAACTTAAAAGTCTGCTCTCCTTTTTCTAGCAAGGCTGGTTTTGAAGAGTAAGTTTTTGTAATACGGTCAAATTCTCTGGGAGAGTAGATGCTTTCTTCATACTCCCTCAGCAAATTATAACTGGCTCTTTGTTTTACGAGAATAGTACGAAGATGAGAGAGGAAATTATCGAAGGCCTCTCCAAAATCCTCTTCGATACTTTCCCATACCTTCGCGTACCTTATCCTTTCATCCAGGTTTTTAATCTTTGCTAGATTCTCTGCTTTCAAAATGTCGCTGTTTCTAAGTCTTATCCCGCGGTTGTTCATGACCGTAAATAAATGAAAAGCGTCTTCAAGTTCTTCAGATGCCACGTAGATCATCAAAACATTTGACCTCAGATAGGGGAAGAAGTCGTCTATTGATTTCCCATTATTAAAATAGTCTCGGATAGTTAGTATTGCCTTTGCCATGTTTCGTATGTTGATATCTTCATCCTTTTTCTCCGATAAACCTTTAAGTTCATTTATCTTCTTAGTCCCATCATCTTTTTTAACGTAGTTATCAATGAAATTTTTAACTTTATCCCTGATATCAAAGACAATTCTGATTCTTTCAGGAACGTTGTCATCCGGGTTAGCCATTTGAAAAATGGTTTCTTTACAAGCTTTCAGTCTGGCTTCGTTCGTGGTCGGAGTTAAATCACGGATAACTGCCGTTATAAGGAAGAGTGTGGTTAATCTTTGTTGTCCGTCCAAGAGGTCATATTCTTCGTACTTGGTGGTGCCTTCATGCTTTTCGGTTTTCTTAAGAACAAGAGAGCCAAGAAAGTATTGTGATTCAGGGTTTGATTGCCTAGCGGAATATACATCCTCCAACAGCTCGAGTACTTGGTCTGGCTCCCATACATAGGGTCTCTGGTATTCTGGAATACGATACCATTTCTTGAAAACCTCATTTACTAGTAGCTTATCACTTTCAATTTTTTGAGCCATTTAGCATCTCTCCCTTTCTTGACCTACCTTGACCTTACCCCGTAATTAGTATCACCCACTATTTAGAGTCCAGTCGCTGCTTCAGCATACTCCTTTGGTGTCCTTCCGTTCAATGAGCTGTGTGGTCTGACCTCGTTATAGTCACTCCGCCAGTCTTCGATGACATCTCT
>JAZDPB010000042.1:0-4416 GCA_043797985.1 Chloroflexota bacterium | reverse complement strand
CGGAGGTAACCATAGTGAAGCATAACATAACACTAATACCTGGTGATGGCGTGGGACCGGAGGTCATCGAAGCCGCCAGACGCGTTCTAGAAGCTACCGGCGTGGGTTTTGAGTGGGAGATAATCAATGCCGGCGCCAGCGCACTGGAGAAAGAAGGTAGCTTGCTACCGGAGAGCCTCCTTAAATCAATCAAGAAAAACAAAGTCGCGCTAAAGGGACCGACGACAACACCGGTGGGTACGGGTTTTCGTAGTGTCAACGTAGCCCTGCGCCAACTACTGAACCTCTATGCTTGTCTCCGTCCCTGCCGTACTTACCCCGGTATCCCATCAAAATATCAAAACGTAGACATGGTCATCGTCAGAGAAAATATGGAAGACCTCTATGTTGGCATTGAATTCGCCAAGGAAACTCCGGAAGCAAAGAAAATTCTTTCCTTTATCCAAGAAAACACGGGACACAAAATGCCCAGTGATTCTGGAATCGGTATTAAAGTAATCTCAGAGAGTGGGTCCAGAAGAATCGTCAAATTTGCTTTCGAGTATGCGCGTACCAATAAAAGAAAAAAGGTAAGCGCAATCCATAAGGCAAACATCATGAAGTTTACCGACGGCCTGTTTCTTGAGGTAGCTCGAGAGTTGGCTAAATCTTATCCTGACATCGAGTTCGAAGATAGGATTATAGATGAGTTATGTACCCACCTTGTTCAGCAGCCAAATCAATTCGATGTGCTGGTGCTACCAAACCTTTATGGAGACATTGTCTCTGACCTGTGCGCCGGCCTTGTTGGTGGCCTGGGTGTAGCTCCGGGAGCAAATATCGGAGATAGGCTAGCTGTTTTTGAACCTACTCACGGCAGTGCTCCCAAATATACCGGCTTAAACAAGGTCAACCCGGTGGCCACAATCCTATCCGGTGTCTTGATGCTGCGGTATATTAATGAAAGACAGGCTGCTGACAGGCTAGAAACAGCCGTAGCCGTAGTCATAGCCCAGGGTAAAACTGTCACCTATGACCTGACACCAGACCGCAATGCGCTTGCTGCTGTGGGAACTTCTGAAATGGCAGACGCCATAATCGCCCGGTTGAAATAAACGAATTCTGAGGTTCTGCTTGGTGGAGGTCAGCATTTCGGTTAAGGTTGACCTCACCCCCATAATCCCCCTCTCCTCTAGAGGAGAGGGGGAAGAGATTTAAGAGAGGGGCTTCGCCTCTCTCTTACTTGCACTCCCCTCCCCCTTATCAACGGGAAGTGGATACAGGGGGATAGGGTCGTGCTAGAGTAGACAGTCAATCGACAAAAGAGTGAAAGAACCACCCTGAGGATATAAACCTTACACCCTTCTGATAAGTACGGGGCTTTATCTCAGGTCCCGTTTAGGAAGATAAGAGGTTTCGCTAAGCGGTGTCAGGGTAAGCAACCGGCGTGCAATATCCGGATACTTAGCGATGAAAAGCAGCTCATCGGTAACCAGAGGCTTCTGCGCTAGCACATTGGCATACCTTGCCAGTTCAAGAAGCTCTTCAGCATCAGCACTATTTTCGCAATTTACTTCCATTTTGCCCATGACATGCCGGAACCCGGAGATACCACCATACTCACCGGAGATTATTTCTCGCCCGGTTTCAACAAACTCTGGTTCGCCTCGACCCAGCTCTCTAAAATCATATAGCTCGTAATTTTGCGGGTCCTTTAGCACCCCATCGGCATGAATACCGGAACTATGAGCGAAGGCATTAGCCCCAACCCCGGGCTGATTTATCGGGATAGGAACTTTAAAGGCATAGCTCGCATATTGACAAGTTTTCCATGCTTTTGACAGATGAACCGGCATGCCAAACTTATACTTTCGAGCCAGCCCCTTGGACTTTTTGAGCGCTAGAATTACAGCAACGAGGTCAGCATTACCCGCTCTTTCTCCAATCCCATTGACAGTCGTATTGATATAGGCATCCTGCCCACCATCAATAACCCCCATTGCCCCGGCGACAGAGTTAGCTACAGCCATTCCCAAGTCCCCATGGCAATGGAGTTCGATAGGCATCGCCACTTCCTTTGCCAGCAGTTTACAGACATCATATATGGTAAATGGGTTATCATAGCCAAGCGTGTCGCAATACCTGAACATGTCGGCTCCACGCTCCTTAGCTGCAGAAGCAAACCGGAGCAGAAAATCGGTATCGGTCCTCGAGGCATCCTCAGCATTAACACCAACACTTTCCGCACCGTGCGCCTTAGCGGCATCTACCGCCTCTAACGTCATCCTCAATATATCTTCCTCATTCTTAGACCCGAGGAACTTGCCATTAATCATCTGACGAGAGGTAGAGATGGAAAGATTGAGCATCTTAATTTCTGGCACCATCTCGAAAGTTTTTTCCACATCTTCGACAGTAGCACGAATCCACCCGGCAAGGCGGATAGGCTGTAAGACACCCATCTCCTGCAATTTGAGGTTCGCCCGTAGATAGTTGGACTCATGTCTAGTAGTGGGGAAACCAAATTCGCTTTGGTAAACACCCATTTCATTCAAATACATGTTTATCATGGTTTTAGCGAGCTTGGATAGACCAAGCTTAGCTGTCTGAACCCCATCACGATTGGTCACATCAATTAGATAAATCTTACCCATCTTTAGCACCTTCCTTAATGTTTAATAATATTGTAGTGACTCCCACACTGTCAAGTCGTGATACACTCAAAAGAAAACTCGGCGGATACTGAGCTAGTTCAGATAGATTAGTGACACTCGCTGGTCTTCCCCCTAACTGGTTTGACCCTATCCCCTTTATCCCCTTTCCCCAATGCAGGGAAAGGGGAAGTAGTTTTAAAGAAGGGGGCTAAGCCCCCTTCTTTTTATCTATTTTCCCCCTCGCCTTTCAGGAGAGGGGGATTAAGGGGGTGAGGTAAAGACACCGGACAGACTTAAAAGGTTGATTAATAATCGTGTCACTAATCATGTGAACTAGTTCGGATACTTGACGATACGCCCAGCGACTGATATTATCAAACTGCTCCTACCTTCAATCTTATCTATGTCAGGAGGTGCCCGATGAATTTTATTGAGAAGCTGACCAACGCCACCCGAAAAAACAAGAGCTTGGTCTGTGTTGGACTCGACCCCGACCTAGAGCTTATGCCGGAGAAGGTAAGCGTCTTTGAGTTTAATAAGGCAATCATTGATGCCACATCCGACCTCGTTTGCGCATATAAGCCACAATTTGCTTTCTATGAAGCTATGGGTAAAGAAGGGATGGATGCACTGAGACAAACTATCCGTCACATTCCCAGCAACATATTGATAATCGGAGATGCAAAGCGGGGCGATATCGGTAACACGGCCAAAGCATACGCCAAGGCAATTTTCTCCGACCTTAACTGTGATGCTACCACCGTAAGCCCCTATCTCGGTTTCGATTCATTGGAGCCTTTCATCCAGTACCGCGATAAAGGGATATTCATCTTATGCCGAACATCAAATGCTGGCGCTGTGGACTTCCAGTCTCTTCAGTGCCAGATAGACAATAGCCACCGTCCCCTGTTTGAAATAGTAGCCCTTAAAGCCAGCCAGTGGAACAAATACGGTAATATCGGTCTGGTGGTGGGTGCTACTTACCCCGAAGAGTTGAAGCTGATTCGGCAGAACCATCCCGATTTACCCCTTTTGATACCCGGTATTGGTGCACAGGGAGGAGACCTGGCTTTGACCATCAGTTACGGGGTCGATGCTCAAGGAGAGAAGGCAATTATCAACTCGTCACGACAAATTATTTACGCCTCGCGGGGAAAAGATTTTGCCGAAGCGGCACGGCGTGCCGCTTCAACCATGCGAGACCAGATTAACGATTTATTATCTACTCGTAAGACATAAACTCCGGATTTTATGTTAATTAATTCACTTTACCAAACCGGTTAGAGAGGTTTATAATAACCCTACATACTTAAATTTATGAAGTGGGAGGTATCACCTTGGTCACTCTGTTTGTAACTTCTTCGGAGAAAGGTAGCGGTAAGACCACATTGTGTGCTGGTCTGGGTAAACATCTACGGACTAACGGGAAGAAAGTAGGTTTCTTCAAGCCGCTTATCGGTGGTAATTCTCTGCCTGCGGATGGTATTGAAAGCGATGCCAACTTTATGAAACATATCCTCGCTTTGGAAGAGCCGGTAAACCTTCTGTGTCCAGTTTTCAGTGATGAAAACAATCTGCACAATGGGCTTAAAGAATCCTATGACAAGGTCTCTCAGGGTAAAGATGTGGTTATCATAGAGGATGCCTCTCGCTTGAGTCAATCTTCATATGGCATAGTAGAATCATTGAATGCCAGAATGATTGTTGTAGAAGCCTATTCTAAAGAGTTACAGAAGACAATGAATAGCTACAAGAATTTCGGGAAATACCTGCTCGGCGTAGT
>JAZDPB010000020.1:0-16616 GCA_043797985.1 Chloroflexota bacterium | reverse complement strand
AATTTCATATTGAGAGAACTTGTCGGCTATGGCTTGATGGATGGACTGAATGGTGGCAGGCAGGTTTCGGGCTTCATTGAAGGCAAGCACAACTACGGAGACCGAAGTCTCGCTTTTCTGTCCAGCTTTAGAATGGGTCATGGGAATCCTTATGCAGTGGTTCACTCAACCAGGCAATTGGTGACACGCTAGCCCGGCCACTAACTACTTCCGCGTTCATATGAATTGTCGTGCGTAGGTTAGTAACCTCGGCACCAATACCACGTTTTTCGAGAATCTCAGCGACTTTCACACAACCTCCCACTCAACTTTATTCTAGGCTGGCAAAATGCGTATGATACTTAGATTAGCGTTTGTAATTTACTCATTTGCCTAAAGAGTTAAAGCCTTCTATTTACTCCCTCAGCCTTAATCTAAAATCCACATAATTATATTAGTATTCTGATGTTTTTCGGGTCTAAAAAGATGTGGATTCTGAAGGTAGAGCCACATCAGGGGTACTTTGAGTCATCGCAGATTTTGTTTATTCCCCCCCCAATGTTCAAGCTCGCTTCTACTGAGTATCTATTTTCATATATTCAATCGCAATAGTCAAGGTCTGGCGGTTTAATTTATGTGTAATAAGTGTAGAAGCGGTGTGATTCGTGGTATCTCTCACTAGGGCCAGAACAGCTTTTGGGCTTGCTTCTTAAGCTCCTCTCGGAAGTCGGGATGCGCTATGGCGATAAGCTCTAAGGCTCTTTCTCGCTGGCTTTTTTCGAGAAGACTGGCAATGCCATACTCGGTGACGATGTAGTCGGCAAAATTTCGAGGTATGGTCACAATTGTCCCTGGTTCCAGAAAGGGTACTATCCGTGAAATCTTTCCATTATTCGTGGTCGATGGAAGCATGGTAATGGAGCGGCCTCCTTTTGAAAGCATAGCACCAATGGCAAATTCGGGCTGTCCCCCCGAGCCACTCCACATACGAGGTCCGATTGACTCCGCGGCAATCTGGCCGGTGAGGTCAATAGAGAGGGCACCATTAATGGCTACCATGTTGTCGTGGGCAGCTATGTTCTTGATATTGATGATATAATTCTGGGGATAAAGCTCAAACATAGGGTTCTGGTTGATGAAGGCAAGTTCCTCTGGATTTCCACTAGGATTAAGGCTGTTGCAGACTATTTTACCCGGGTGGAGGGTGTCGCGTTTTCCGTTTATTACCCCTTTCTTTACCAGCTGCAAAATTCCCGAGACAAGAAGCTCGGCAAAATAGCCGAGGTCATGCTTATCGTCAAAGATGCCCTGACCGGCTAACGTACTACCAATCGAGCCAGCACCGATTTCTATTGTGTCTCCATCCTTGACCAGCGTGCCGACATACTGTCCGATAGCCTTCATAAACTCTTCAGGAGCCGGTCGTACGGGTTGAACCAGGGGTTGGGTATGTTCCACAAAATAGTCTATCTCTGAAACATGAATAAGATTATCACCGCCATAAGCCCTAATCTGGTTATTGTCCACTTCGGCGATGACCTTTTTGGCGCTTCTGGCGTACCACTTCTTGGCAAATATCGAATTACCATAACTGCAATAGCCATGTTTATCCGGAGGAGACACTACCGTCATAAAGACGTCTAACCCTCTTATTCCTGGTCTGCCTTCTATCTCAGCCTTTCCCTGGAGGGACCAGAGAACGGGTAAGTAGTCCGCCCTTTTTTCGTCCAGCATTGGTCGCACGATAGGGGTAGCGAAACTTACCACAGTAACCCTAAAAGATTCTTCCCATCCCGGCTGGAACCAGAGGTTGTCGGCTGAAGGGACGCTACAGCGAATTTCCACATCCCTTAGCTCACCTACTCTGGCAGTAAGTGCTTCTTCCAGAGCTATCGGTTCTGAGCCGGATAACGAAATGGCAACTCGGTCCCCCGACTTGACAATACTAACCGCTTCTTCTGCGGTGACCAGTTTCCTCTTATATTCTTCTTGCCAGTTCATACACTCCTTTAGTTTGTCTATTGCAGCTGGCGTGGGTTCCCGATTAGACTAGGAGAGACTAGGATGACCCAGCATCAGAGTAATGCTGGATTATCAGGTATAGAATATAGTTGCAATCCTTTCAGGGCAGACCGGTAATCAGAACCAGGATACTAGACAGGTGTTACCTTGATTCCCAACTCGTACCACTTTCCGTGCTCGATGTCTATTACCTGTGCTTTTGACCTTGACGCCAGATGTTTTGATAATTCCTGGACCGATTTGTGCATCGCTTCTATTCCATCACCATCATGATGGGTAGGAATAACTATCTCGGCACCGGAGAGAGCGGATATCTCTGCTACCTCCTTGAGGTCACAGCCACCTAATTGAGGGAAGAATACATTAGGACGAGACTGCATTACCTCGTTGCGCAAAAACTCATAAGTGCCAGAGCTGTAGATGTAAAGTTGTTGATTATCACTTGCCTGAAATACATAGTTCAATTGCTCACCGCCGCTTAATCCCGCCGCTCCGATTCTTTTCAGCATCTCGCTAAGCTCTGGAGAGTGAGACGTCCGTATCGCTTCCCGCATCTCTTGCATCGAAGTATTCGGCCCTGCCCTTTTTCCTGTGATGTGTTCGTAGCGCTCTCTCATCCTACGGGCAAGATTAATATGCTTCCCATGTTTCACCTCTATCCTGAGGTCATCGAAAACGACGTTATCCCCCGCAGTTACCTCAATCACGTCATTAAAGTCGAGGTTAAAGAGCCTGGTCAACGGCTCGGCTATCTGGCGACTGCATATCACCGTTGAGTTAAACTTCTTCACCAATGGTCCGACATCGGTAATATGGTCGAAATGTCCATGAGTTATGGCAATATAATCAGCCCCGGTTACCTCTTTGCACTTTATTGGAGCGGTCTCTGAATAATCGATAAAAGGGTCAATGACAAGCACCTTTCCCGAAGGTAACACCATCTCAAAACAAACATAACCTAGCCAACGAAATTTTATACTCATAATTTTTCTCCTTGATTTATGCTCCCGTCAATTCTTAATTTAGTGATTCGTTAGCAAAAACTATAAAATGCTGCTTAAATAATCCAATAAAATAGAATCGGGGCGGACGGATTTGAACCGTCGACCACCTGAACACCATATAGCCGATATAAAAGGCGGAGGCCGCTTGCCTCCTTTTCAAAGGGTATTATAATACTTTTTAACAAAGTAACAACTCATAATCCCAAACTTGCCTTAATCGCCTCATCTACTTCAGTCATCTTTGTTTCGTTCAGTTCACCGCATTTGTCACCCAGGCGAGTTTTATCAATAGTCAGTATTACAGCCAGGTTAACCGTGCTATCTTTCGGTAATTGGCCTTCTTTGGCGGTGACCTTAACTAAGAATGGGTATGGTTTCTCAACGGTAGTAGTAAGAGCAGCAACAATCGTGGTTGTGCTGTATTTATTCCCAATGTCGTTCTGAATAACAAGAGCAGGCCTTAGCCCGCTCTGTTCACTCCCCCTGCCTGGATTCCAATTTACCCAGTAGATGTCACCACGCCTTACTTCTATAGGCATATTCTATTTCCATTCCGGTAGGACTTCATACTCAACTTTTAAAGCCATTGCCGCCAACTGTTTCTGCTCTTTGGCTATAGCCTTGTAGCCCTCAACCATCTCCGCAGCTCTTTGCTTCTCCGCTAAGTCCTGCAAGCAGGCAGAAACTACTTTACTGCGGCTTATCTTCTTCTCTTTTGCAATCTGGTCTGCCAGTGAGATTAGCTCTCGTGGCAGGCTGACTGTTAACTTTGCTGTTTTCGCCATATACCCTACCTCCTGTAAGATAAAATGGTCTTACCAACTAAGTATACCAGCGTATACTATTAATTGTCAATAAGAAATTTATCCTACATTGCTAGAATGCCATGACGCCCTAGCGGGCGTTCCCAATTCGCTACGTTAAGCTAAGACTTTACCAGGAAGCCACCGAAACATTTTTGGTGCAAGCTTCTAAGACGGATGTTCAAATAGTTCTGGAAAATTCACCTTTGATTTTCAAATTGACCCACTACCAATATTTACTTTTTATTGATTCTATTCTCACTACGTAGTAAAATTAAACAAAATACACTTTATATATTCATGATTTAAAGATACAATGGTGATAAAAGACATACCTATAAACCATGATATATTGGTTTGGGCAAGGAAACAGGCAAATCTGTCCACGGAGCGTGCTGCCCAAAAAGCTAAAATAACTAAAATCAAGCATGGAGTCTTAGCTGAACTTCTAACCCCTTCTCTTAGGCTTGAACAATGGGAAGAGGGAAATGGAAGTCCTACATATTCTCAGCTCATAAATCTCGCTAAGGCATACAGAAGACCCATACTTACTTTTTTTCTATCTGAACCCCCTAAGAAAGAGATTCACATCTTAGACTTCCGCTCATTAGGCAACAAAGAAGCTGAGATTATTGGTTCCGAGGCTGAGCTATCAGCCTTGATTCGTCAAACTGAGGCAACACAGAAATCAGTTCGTGAGATACTACAGGAATCAAACAAAGAACCCCTTCACTTTGTTGGTAGCATCTCACTACAGGCTAATCCCATCGAAGTAGCCAATAACATTAGAAAGACACTAAACTATGACCTCACCAAGCAAAGCAGAATCCGAACACCCGATGACCTGTTTTCTTTCATCCGCAACAAAGCTCAAGAAAAGGGCATTTACGTAATTGTACAAGGTAATTTAGGCAGCCACCACACAAACATGGGACCCAATGTTTTCCGTGGGTTTACTCTTAGCGATAAAATTGCTCCGTTCATCGCAATCAATCCCAACGATACAAAAACAGCCAATGTCTTTACTTTGGCTCACGAGCTGTGCCATTTATGGCTTGGCGATACAGGAATATCAAATTGGAATAGTCTTAACATTCAGGATTTTGAGCCTTCCATTAAGAACGAACAATTCTGCGACCAAGTTGCTGCCGAGTTTCTCGTACCAAAAGTCGATCTACTGAGGGACTGGGATTTGTTAACGATAGGTTATGAAGTCGATATTGTTATTAAAAGAATAGCTCGTCAATTTAAATTAAGTCCCATCGTCATAGCACGACGTTTGTTGGAATTCGATAAGATATCCTCTGAGGACTATTGGGAATGGTACAACGATTACCATGCTGATTGGTTGGTTGTCAAGGAAGAACTCAAAAAAAGGAAAAAAGAACCCCCTAGCTACAAAATACGAACTAGAACCAGATTAGGTACTGCATTAATAAATACAGTCATGGACGCTACTCGCGAAGGAAAGATTTCGGAACTCGACGCTTCTCTTATTCTTAATGTCAAAGTGAACAATTTCATTAAGATAATGTGAAACAATGTATATTATTGATTCAGATTCTTTAATACACGCCTATCGCGACGATTTTCCACCAAAAGGAGACCATAGCAACTTTTGGACATGGTTAGATAATATCGGCAATCATGAGGGTATTATTATTCCTGAGAAAGTCATTGAGGAGCTCAACAGGAAGACTGATGGTTTGTGTGATTTCTTGAAAAAATATCCAAATCTCAAGACCGAACCTACAGTCAACTGTCTTGCGATTCTCCCCAAAGTTCTTTATGTATACGGCTCGCTGTCAGATGTAGACTTGGAAAGGCTAGAGCGCAAAGCAGACCCTTATGTCATTTCTCATGCAATGACGCTAAAAGCTACGGTAATCAGTTCCGAGGTATCCCAACCTTATAAGATAGGTGTTAACAAGAAGATACCAGACATTTGCGGAGCTCTCAATGTACTTTTCGAGAGTTACCCGCGTTTTCTCTGGCGTATGAGAGGCATTTATCCTAATGACCTCTTATGACATTCAGCCTATTTATCGTATACTCAATAGCTTTTTCAACCCCCTGTTAGTAAGGTAGGGGGTTGGTAACAGGTGGCTTGACCACTTATTTTTGTGCCTATGGTCGGGGCGGACGGATTTGAACCGTCGACCACCTGAACCCCATTCAGGTGCGCTACCAGGCTGCGCTACGCCCCGAAGTTCTGGTTAAGTTAATAGCTCATTTTCATATATTCAAGGACAATAGTCAAGAGTGAGTTGTTTCTTAAATCCGACTTTCAAGCGAATGGTGTCCAATGTTATAATAACTATAAATGGATATCTTAGCCGAACTCAATCCAGCACAGCGAGAAGCAGTAGAGGCGATTAGCGGACCAGTGCTTATTCTGGCCGGTCCGGGCAGTGGCAAGACCAGGGTTATCACTCATCGCGTGGCATACCTGATTAAGGTCTGCGGGGTCAGTCCCCACCGTATTATGGCGGTTACCTTCACTAATAAAGCCGCCCGGGAAATGGAGTACCGGCTATACGGAAAGAGTGAAAATGACCCTGCTGCCCCGCTTCTCGGTTGGCACATGAAAAAACAGGGAATCGAGCTCGGCACTTTCCACGCTATTTGTGCCCGTATCCTGCGCCGTGATGGTAAGGCTATCGGCGTTGACTCCCGGTTTGTCATCTACGATGAAGAAGACCAGCTCAGCCTGCTCAAGCGTGGTATCCAGGAAATAGGTCTTGACCCCAAGCAATATGCCCCGCAGGCTGTAGCTTCAGCGATTTCCGCCGCTAAGAGCAGCACGGCAACGCCGGGAGACTATATTCAGCGCAGCCGCAGCTATTTTGATGAGGTAGTCGGACGAGTCTATGAGCGCTACCAGCAGTTATTGGGTGAAGGCAATGCCCTGGACTTCGACGATTTGTTAATGAAGACGGTGCAACTATTTCGGAAGAACCCTGAAATTTTGTCTAAATATCAATCAAGATACCTGCACCTTCTGGTGGATGAATTTCAGGATACTAATCTGGTTCAATACGAGCTGATAAGGCAACTGGGGGATAAGTACCGCAATATCTGTGTCGTCGGCGACCCCGACCAATCGATTTACTCATGGCGATTTGCCGACCTGCGCAATATCCTTAGTTTTGAGAAGGATTACCCTGAGACTAAATTAGTGTTGCTGGAACAGAATTACCGCTCGACTAAGACGATTCTGGAAACAGCTTCTAACTTAATCTCAGTGAATCAGCAGCGCAAGCCCAAAAAATTATGGACGAACAATGAACCAGGTGAGCCGATTACCGTCGTTGAAACCTACACCGAGCAGGAAGAAGCCCAGTTTGTAGTCAATGAGATTGAGCATCTGGTCAATCACGGTGAGTTCAGCCTGCGCGACTGCGCGGTAATGTATCGTACTAATGCGCAATCGAGAGCCCTTGAGGAAGCCTTTATTCGTTATGGCACACCCTATAAGCTGGTAGCCGGCACCCGCTTCTATGAAAGGCGGGAGGTGAAGGATATTATTGCTTATCTCAGGCTTATCCAGAACCCGCATGATAGTGTTAGCCTGATGAGGGTAATCAATGTCCCTCAACGTGGCATAGGACAGCAGACTCAAGCCAAAATATCTGGCGGAGCAAAATCCCTGGGTGTGTCACAGTATGAAGCCTTAGAGCTACTGGTTAAATCAGAGTCAAAAGAGTCGGCGCCTGGCTTATCTTTCAACCCTCACATTAACCGGGCACTGACTGATTTTCTAAACCTGCTCAAAGAACTCATTGCCCGCAGCCAGGAGCTGAACCTGGTTGACTTGTTCGACCTGGTTGTCAAGCGCTCCGGCTATAAGGGCTGTATACTAAAGGAGACAGACGGGGAGGAACGCTGGGATAATGTCCTGGAACTGCGCACCGTAGCCCAGCAGTATCGTGATTCGAGGCCGCTGGAGGGCTTATCTGCCTTTCTGGAAGGGGTGACGCTGGTATCCGATGTGGACGGGCTTGATGAGAGTGTAGCGGCAGCAACCCTGATTACCTTGCACCAGGCGAAGGGTCTGGAATTTCCGGTGGTGTTTATTGTGGGTATGGAAGACGGTATTCTGCCCCATTTCAGGTCGTTCGACGACCCGACCCAGATGGAGGAGGAGAGGCGACTGTGCTACGTCGGTATAACCAGAGCCAAGCGGCGGGTATATCTGGTCCGTGCCTTTCGTCGCAGCCTTATGGGGCGCAGTACGGTAAATCAGCCGTCGCGTTTCTTAGGTGATATTCCACGACACCTGACTTCGAGTAGTGAGCAGTGGCAAAAAGGGGAGAACCGGGTAACACCGTCGATATATTCCTGGAATAAGACTTCTACTCTCAATCTGGTTATCCCCGAATTAAAGGCAGGAGACCATGTGCATCATGCCCAGTTCGGTGACGGAATAGTGGTAAGCTGCCAGCCAGTAAAGAATGATGCTGAGGCGGTGGTTGCCTTCAATGGAGGAGTAAAAAAGCTCCTGCTCAGCTTAGCTAATTTAGAGAAGGCAGGATAATTACCTCAAAGACTATTGACAGTTTACACGGAATCGTGTATAGTTGATTTAGCATGATTAAAGTCTTAGACCCTCAGGTAGTATCGCGGATTGCCGCTGGTGAGGTGGTGGAGAGGCCAGCCTCGGTGGTCAAGGAGCTGGTGGAGAACTCGCTGGATGCCGGCTCCAGTCAGATTTCCATCGAGACAAGGGGTGGTGGTGTCGGTCTCCTCCGGGTAAGCGATAACGGGGTAGGCATTCCCTCGACCGAGCTTGAGCTTGCCTTCCAGCGCCATGCTACCAGCAAGATAGCATCCCTCGATGATTTAGATTCCATTTCCAGCTTGGGCTTCCGCGGTGAGGCGCTGGCGAGCATTGCGGCGGTGTCTGAGATAGACGTCGTTACCTGTGCTGCTGGCGAACCAGTGGGTAGCTATCTCAATCTAAAAGAGAGCGTTATCGTTGAGCAGGGAAGCCAGGCTCGTTCTCAGGGGACCACGATTACGGTGCGAAACCTGTTCCGCAGCGTCCCTGCCAGATTGAAATTCCTTAAATCGCCGGCGACGGAAAATAGCCATATTGCCGATGTCGCCAGCCAGTATGCCCTTGCCTTTCCCGAGGTTAGATTTACCCTGTCGATTGATGGACGGACGACTCTCAGGACACCGGGTAGCGGTCGGCTAATCGATAGTGTGGCTGAGGTTTACGGTTCCGAGCTCGCACGAAATATGCTGGAGCTTGGAAGTAAGGATGGGGAATGGGAGGGTGGGGCAGCAGGTTCAACCATCCTGGTAGCTGGTATGGTAGGCTCGCCGGTAGTAAGTCGTTCTCAAAGGGATTACATCAGCTTCTTCGTCAACCACCGCTGGATAAGCAGCCGATTGCTCGCCTGGGCAGTGGAGGAAGCCTACCACGGACTACTGATGGAAGGGAAACACCCGGTGGCTATCATCAATATCTCACTGCCACTCAAAGAAGTGGACGTTAACGTCCATCCGACCAAGACTGAGATTAAATTCCAGAACGAGCGTACGGTTTTCAGTGTGGTTCAGAAAGCAGTCCGGCGGGCTTTGATTGAACTGGCGCCAGTGCCCAGGATTGAGGAAGTAGCTACGGCATACGCCGCACCGCCAGCCAGTCAGCCGTTATGGACATCAGCCGGTGCTAGCCCTATCAATTTTCCCCTGCCGGCTCAGGCGACTCCCGCCTTTTCGCTCCCGGCGCTAAGGCTACTGGGACAGCTATCCGGTAGCTATATTATCGCTGAGGGTCCTGACGGATTGTATCTCATTGACCAGCACGCCGCTCACGAGCGCATCCTCTTCGAGCAACTCAAACAGCGGAGTTCCCAGCAGCAGGTAGAGGTTCAGGGGCTACTCGAACCGGTCACACTTGAAGTCAATCCCAGTCAGAACGAAGTTCTCAAGTCACATTATGAAAGCCTGGCTGAATTTGGCTTCTCGATCGAGCCTTTTGGTGCACGAACCTATCTGGTGCGGACGGTTCCAGTTTTGCTTCATAAGAAAGACTGGGTGGGAGTACTAAAGGAACTGCTGGATTCCCCGACGGGAAAGGGTGATTGGAAGGGAAAAATAGCGATATCTATTGCTTGCCACAGTGCCGTGAGGGCCGGACAGGTGTTAAGCAATGATGAGATGCGTGAGCTTGTTCGGCAATTGGAGCAGGTCGCTCTTCCCAATACCTGCCCTCATGGTCGGCCTACCATGATTCATCTCAGCTCAGGGCAGCTAGAAAAAGAGTTCGGGAGAAGCTGAGATAAAGTCTGACTTCCCTTATCCACCTACTTTTTTCTCAGGAATATCTTGAGGCTCTTCAGCTCTCCTACCCCTTTCAAAGAGTTAGCCATTGCTAAGAGGACTTTGGTGATAAACTCTTTGGGGAAGGCACTCAGGACGATTGGGTTGTCGTTGACATAAAGTGAGAGCCGGTCACCCTGGGGTTTGATAAAGCCTTCCTCCAGGAGGTCCACTAAACCTTTAACATCGCTCAGGGAGAACTGTCTGGCCTTGGTTTCGAGGGGCTCATCGGTGGCGATAGCGATGAGCTTCTTAATATCGCTGAGGGGCTGGCCGCTTCCCTTGCGGTGGACTTCTATCTTGGGGGCATCGTCTTGTTTAAAGCCCTCGGCAAGGATAATGTCATAGTCCTCTCCGAAGAGTGGGGCTAAATCATCGAGAGTAGCATCCGAGTCAGTAGGCTTGATGAGCACCAGCTTATCCTGAGAGCTGACGACTGTAGCCTCACTGCCGGCCTGAATGTGACGCCAGCTATCGGTACCTGGACGGTCGATATCCATATCCTGGGCGTGCTTGATGGTAGCCACTCGATAGCCCCGCGACTTTAGTTCACCAATAAGTTTTTCGACCAGGGTGGTCTTTCCTGATTCTGACTTACCTATGATGGAAACAATCGCCGACATTTTTTATCTTTCTCCTTTTTAGGTTTATTCACTTTTTCCGTAATCCATCTCGCCAAAGATTTTACTTCCGATTCTTACGATATTGGCACCTTCCTCTACGGCAATTTTATAGGAATTCGTCATCCCCATTGAAAGGTACCGCATCTCAACATCAGGCAAGTTAAGCTGCTTAATCTTATCAAATATTTTGCGCATTTCCACAAAATAGGGTCTTGAATCCTCGGGATTGCCGAAGCGCGGTCCCATGGTCATCAGTCCCATTACCTTTATATTTTGCAGAGCGGAGAGCTCTCTGACCAGTTGTTCCACACTCTCCGGAAAGACACCCGATTTTTGTTTCTCCCGCCCACTGTTTACCTCGATTAATACCGGCATTATTTTACCAATCTGAGCGCATCTCTTATCGATTTCACCGGCGATTTCAATAGAATCAACGGTCTCTATCATATCAAAGAGCTCCACCGCTTTTTTTACCTTGTTCCTTTGCAGATGCCCGATGAAATGCCATTTTGCCTTGTTGCCTATGACCTTGTACGCTCTTTCGGCGTCCTGGATATAGTTTTCCCCGATGATTTTTACACCGGCCTCGATTGCTTGCAGGATTTCTTCCGGCCGCCTCGCCTTGGCAGCGGCTACCAGTTGAACACTGTCCGGTAGTTCACTCAGTATTTGTGTAACGTTTTGCTTAATCATTTCCACAAGAATTCTAACACCGAGCAGGAAAGTTTTCCACCTTTTTTGATTGAAATTATCTACTAAATGTCATTGCGAGACCATCCCGACGAGAGTCGGGAAGACGTGGTAATCTCACGCCTGATATTATTTACCATTTGTCATTGCGAGTCCGCCGGAGGCGGACGTGGCAATCTCTAAGATTGTCCGTCTCCACCTGAGAGGGATTTAAATAGGGGGTCAGGGGGATAGGTTGCTATATAACCTCTACTTGACAAACTCGATTTGCCGATGCATAATCAGTATAGACTAAAAAATCAGAATAGTAAGAACATTCTACGAAGTGATGAAAATGGATAAGAAAGAGAAGGACGAATCCTGCTGTGCTCTGGAAGTCAGGACATGCTGCAATATTGTGGCATTGGTTGGCGTGGATGACCGGGGGCAAATGGTGCTGCCGAAAGAACTCAGGGAGAAGGCGAATATTCGTGCCGGTGACAAATTAGCTGTTACCTGTTGGGAAAAGGATGGCAAAGTGTGTTGCATTTCCCTCACCAAGGCGGAGGAGCTTACCAGTATGGTCAAGGCGACACTCGGCCCGGTGATGAAGGAAATACTTTAGATAATACTTTACGGAGGGTTAAAAATGGAGCGAAAGGCAGAGGAAATTAAGAATTCGGTAAAGAAGCGCTACGGTGGACTGGCGAAGCAGAAAAACCAGTCATGCTGTTCGCCTCAAAATGTGGCGTCATTGAGTTGCTGTAATACTTCGGCAAGGTTATATACCAGCGAGGAGCTTGAGAAGCTGCCTCAGGATATCGCCGATTTTTCGTTAGGCTGTGGTAATCCTACGGCCATTGCTGACCTCAGTGAGGGTGAGGTGGTATTGGACCTGGGTAGCGGTGGTGGACTGGACTGCTTTCTTGCCTCCCAGAAGGTAGGGGCACAGGGCAGGGTTATCGGACTGGATATGACGCCGGAAATGATTAAGCTAGCCAGGGAGAATGCCAAAAAGGTAGGCACCAGCAATGTCGAGTTCCGCTTTGGCGAAATGGAACACATGCCGGTCGAGGATAACTCGGTGGATGTCATTATCTCTAACTGTGTTATCAACCTTTCGCCGGATAAGGACGCCGTCTTCAGTGAAGCCTACCGGGTGCTCAAGCCTGGTGGCAGGCTATGCGTATCGGATATGGTGTTGCTTGGGGAACTGCCGAAGGAAATCAGAGAGAGCCTGAAAGAGTGGACGGAGTGCATTGCCGGCGCACTAGATGAAAAAGTATACCTGGATAAAATTCGTGCTGCCGGTTTTGTGAAGGTAATGGCCGATAGGAATGTGGTTCCTCTCTATGCCGAATGTTGTGAGACGTCACCAGCGCAGAACTCAAAGGAGCGTCAAACCTACCTGGATTTAAGGGACAAGGTAGCATCTGTTAAAGTGAAGGCTTTTAAGCCCAGCAAGGCATAAGCTAAAGCCTGGTTATTATTTGTCATTGCGAGACCATCCCGACGAGAGTCGGGAGGCGAAGCAATCTCGACGATTCAGTGTCATTCTGAGCGTAACGAAGAAGCTGTATGGTCGCTCTCTGTCATTGCGAGCGAAGCGAAGCAATCCGTAAGAAAGCACCCCACCACCGGGATTGCCACGTCTGCCTTCGGCGGACTCGCAATGACAATTTAAATTAAACAGTCTCCGAATATCTGTTATCCGCTATGGAGAGAACCTTCTATGACTTGTCTTTCTTCCTATTCAAAGATGTCATTCCAGCGCAGGCTGGAATCCAGAGGCGGGGAAGAGGTAGACCTGGATTCTGGCTCCCGTATCAGGTACGTGACAAGTTTCGCCAGAATGACGACACAACTAAACCGAATAGTACCTTAATTAACGCTAATGAGCGCAAGTAGCATCTACGCTAGCTTTAAGATTTACTCGCAAGAGAACCTTCTATGACTTGCTTTTCCTCTTCACTAAGCCCATAGAATTCGTAGACCTTCTGGTCTATTTCAGCATCGGTACGCTTGATTTCACGAAGTAGCTCCTCCCGCTCATAACCATAGGTATCACGGATTGGAGCAAGGCGTTTATTTAGCTCCAGCATTTTATCCACCAGAGCCACCAAATCATCATGCGTCTTTTTCTCAGCGGGGTTATCAAAGTCAATACGGCGGATGGGGAGCTTTTTGATAACAAAAGTTTTTACTTGCGCGAAGAGCCGTCCCCTTTCCTTGGCAAAATCGCGATAAATGTGGGTTGCAAGCCGAGAGTTTAATATCCCCAGTATGTACTTTAAGCTGAAATCACTTAGGCAAGCCTCCCTCACTCTAATGCTGTGAAGGGTCTTATCTACCAAGAAGTTTTGGCTATCAATAGTTGCTATGATGCGGTCCGCAGTTTGTCGATAGATTATTTTGGGACCGTGAAGGAGAAATTCAGAACCGTAACCAAAAACGTCAACTTTAGGGTCTAGAAAATCCTGATAATTATGCCTCAGCCAACGGGAACTAAATGCGCAGTGGTATCTTTCGGTGTCACGTCCCTTAAGGAAAGGCAAATCTTGCTCATTTTCTTTTGAGCCATCATACAAAATTTTGTCAGCAATAGAGCCTCCACGAGTTTTGCCTCTCCCAATAGTCCAATAATTGAACCCTACATCCTTGACAAAGGCTATGTCTCCTAACTTTGGATGCTTCTCTAAAGACTTCCTGACTACCGGGTCAATAGCTCTCCATCCCAAATCTTGCAATTTGGATTGTAGGCGGGTTTCAAGCGCATGATTCTCCGAGGGTGACATTGCTGCCAAGCCATTAGTCAATTCCACAGTGCTTATTTTGCGTTTTCGCGCATTCTGCTCTTTTCGTAGCACCAAAATTGCATTGAATACGTTCGGTTCTAGAAATACTCGACTTATACCAAAGTCCGTTACTTTAAGAACCTTTGCGTGGTCAAGAACATATTTTCGAATATTCTCAAAGTATGGGCCACCTAAAAAGGTATTCGGCAAGATGAAAGCAAAAAATCCTTCATTCCTCAACAGTTGAATCCCTCTGTGGATGAAAGCAACAAAGAGGTCGTTATTTCGCCTAAATGTGGGGTACTCTTCTTCTAAATAGTTCTTAGCATCTCTATCAAACACTATCCCATACGGCGGATTACCAATAACTATATCGAAGCCGCCGTTAGCCATAATATCCTTAAATTCCTGCTCCCAGTTGAAGGGCTTTTTGTCCCGCCAGTTATCACCGAAATACTTTTTAAGCTCTTCATCGGCACCTGAAATTAGGGAATTGCCCTGACGGATATTGCTGCTGAGGTAAGGGAGCTTGCCTTTCTCTGTGAGGGTACGTAACAACAAATTCAGCCTGGTAATCTCAACTGCCTGCATGTCCAAATCCACACCATAGATATTAGCCAGCAATACAGGCAAGCGGTCTTTCTGGTCAAGTTCATTCAAAGACCTGTTACGCTGCTTGGCATGGTAATTGAGCAGTTCATCATAAGCACGGATTAGGAAGGAGCCTGAACCACAGGCCGGGTCGAGGATTTTCATCGTGCGTATTTCATTGTAGCTATGCTCACTGATGAAGCGGCCGACTGTTTCCTTAACTATGTAGTCGGTGACAAACTTTGGCGTGTAATAGATACCCTGTTCCTTGCGGTGTTGTTTCTTACTAGTTAACTTATAAGTCTCCTCATCGGTAATTCCTAATCTGAGTTGGGCTTCTACCTTTTCCTTAACTTTAGTAGCTACATAGCCCAGATACTGTTCATAATGAGTTAGGATGGAATTAATGGACACCAAAGTCAGGTAAAATAGAAAGATGGAGGTGTCATAGTGAAAGGTATCCCGAGAGGAAGGTACACGAAGGAGTTTCGGGAAGAAGCCGTAAGGCTAGTAGTAGATGAGAAGATATCCTGTCATGAGGTAGGACGGCGCTTGTCCCTGGCGGCCTCTACAATTCTTAACTGGGTCAAAGCCTATAAAGCCGGCAAGCTGGGAGATATCGGTAAGACTCAGAAGCCTCTAACTGAAATCGAGATGGAATTGGCAAAAGTTAAGAAAGAGAATACCGAACTCAGGATGGAGCGAGACATCCTAAAAAAGCAGCTGCGTACTTCGCAAAGGAGTCGCTGCCCGGTACGCGATGATGAAAGAATTGCGGCTTCACTACCCTTTACCACTCGTAAGGCAAGTCCTGAGCGTATCAGCCAGCGGGTACTATGCCTGGCGGGACAGGCCGTTATCGAAATGGGCCCGGGAGGAGGCGCGGCTGGAGGTAGAGATCAGAGCGGCCCATAATCGGACCAGGCAGGTTTACGGCGCCGAGAAGTTACAGTATGACCTGGCGGAGCACGGTATCCGGGTGGGCATATGCCGGATCAAACGGATAAGGAGAAAACTCGGTATACGATGCAGGCAGAAGCGGAAATTCAAGGTTACCACCGATTCCAAGCATACCCTCCCGGTAGCCAAGAATATCCTGGGGCAGCAGTTTACGGTTACCGCTCCGAACAAGGTATGGACAAGCGACATCACCTACGTGCCGACTGACGAAGGATGGCTCTATGTTGCCGGCCACAAAGATCTCTTTACCGGTAATATTGTTGGCTATGCCATGGAAGGGCGCTTGACCAGGAATCTAGTCAGTCAGTCCTTGTTCCGGGCTGTGGCAGCCAAACACCCGGCTAAAGGGCTGATTCATCACTCGGACCAGGGCAGCCAGTACTGCTCGAATGAGTACAGAAATATCCTGGAGCGGTTCGGGTTGAAGGCATCAATGAGCCGGAGAGGGAACTGCTTTGATAATGCGCCGATGGAGAGTTTCTGGGGAACACTCAAGCAGGAACTGGTCCATCACCGCCGGTACAGGACCAGGCGAGAGGCGATACAGGACATTACCGAGTATATCGAAATCTTCTATAACCGGCAACGTCGGCAGGCAAGGCTCGGCTTCCTGTCACCGGTAGTCTACGAGCAAAGATACTATGCGGGATTGCTGGCAGCATGAAAGGTTTCGGTGTCCACTATTGACATCCGACCTCAAGCGCTATACGATTTTTAACTTACAGCCCTTCCGTATAGGTACCCTTTCATCTCGTAAATACTAAACGATAGGATTTCTCTCCCCGCTCTCGAACCTGTAGCTTCATGCAATAATGCTGGCGGTAGCTGAGCGGAATT
>JAZDPB010000186.1:0-9618 GCA_043797985.1 Chloroflexota bacterium | reverse complement strand
ATCGCCTTCGTTAAGACTATAAAGTGCCATTTCATTTTTTCCGATGGTAGAGGAGAAGTTTTGTTAAATATATGAATTACCGTAACGACATAAGAAATATCGCTATTATTGCCCATGTTGACCATGGTAAGACGACTCTGGTGGATGCCTTGCTTAAACAGAGCAAAATATTCCGGGATAACCAGCAGGTAGGTGAGTTAATAATGGACCAGGGCGCTCTGGAGCGAGAAAAAGGTATTACTATCATGGCTAAGAATACTGCCATATATTACCGGGGAGTCAAAATCAATATCATTGATACTCCTGGTCATGCCGATTTCAGCGGAGAGGTGGAACGTGTCATAAGTATGGCTGACGGTTGCTTGCTCTTGGTGGATTCTACGGAAGGTCCCATGCCCCAGACTAAGTTTGTGCTCCGTAAGGCTCTGGAAAGGGGATTAAAGCCTATCGTTGTTATTAACAAAATAGACAGGGAAAGTTCAAGGATATCGGAGGTGCTTGGATTCACTCAAGACCTATTCTTAGAATTAGCTACCAGTGCTGACCAGCTTGATTTCCCGGTAATATATGCCAGCGCCAAGGAGGGTATCGCCATAACCGAACTGGGTATGAAGGGTAAAGATATCACACCTCTCTTTGAATGCATTTTAGAAAATGTACCACCACCGCGAATTGAAAGCGGGCCATTTCAAATGCTGGTTTCCAACCTGGACTATGATAGCCACAAGGGTAAAATAGCTATTGGTAGAATCTGGAGAGGCACAGTTGCTGCTCACGACCCGGTAGTTAGTATAAGTGCTGATGGCAGCATAACTCGTTATGAGATAAGTGAAGTATTCACCCATCTCGGACTCAAGCGCCTGGAGGTAGCCCAAGCTGAGGCAGGTGACATTGTAGCTGTAACCGGACTCGAAATAGTTAACATCGGAGATACCATTGCCAATCCGGAGCAGCCTGAAGCTTTACCGCGCATGGAAGTTGGTGAACCTACGATAGAGATGACCTTTGGCGTAAACACCTCACCGTTCGCCGGCCGTGAGGGGCGCTTTAGCACTACACGCCAACTACGAGAGCGGCTTTATCGGGAATTGGAGACTAATCTCAGTCTCAGGGTTGAAGATACTGACAGTCCGGACACCTTTCTGGTGAAAGGGAGGGGAGAGTTGCATCTGGCTATTCTGATTGAAACCATGCGCCGGGAGGGCTACGAATTCGAAGTCTCTAAGCCAGAAGCTATTACCAGAGTGGTTAATGGTGAGCTTATGGAACCCATGGAAGTTCTTACCATTGATGTCAGGGATGAATATATTGGAGTTTTAACCGAAATGCTGAGTAAACGGCAAGCTCAGCTTACAGATATGCGCCACGACAACAATAATAACGTGCGTTTAGAATTCCACATACCGACGAAAGGACTCATTGGTTTCCGTAGTGCCTTCCTTACCGCTACCCGGGGTGAAGGTGTCATGAATGCTATTTTTCTTGGCTATGAAGCCTGGCATGGAAACATAGCTTCGACTCGTAGTGGAGTACTGGTTGCTTCGGAGCAAGGCGAAGCTGTTACCTACGGTCTAAATAATGCCCAAGGGCGAGGTCTCACGTTCATTGAACCAAACACGCCAGTCTATGAAGGTATGATAGTTGGGCTGAACCCACGGTCACATGATATCGCCATCAACGTCTGCAAGGAGAAAAAGAAGACCAACGTACACTCATCAACATCCGACATTGCGGTAAGATTGACTCCCCCCGTGAGGCTAAGCCTGGAGCAATCTATTGATTTTATCAGTAAGGATGAATTGGTTGAGGTGACTCCCGAGAATATCAGATTGAGGAAGAAGCTACTCACCGAGACGCAACGGTTGAGGAACATCTCTCTTGCCCGTAAGAACGCGAAAGAATAACGTAATGAAGTAATCTTGTTCCCGCCCATCCAGATTGCCACGCCCCGATTTCATCGGGACTCGCAATGACATTTGAGGTTTCATACCTTTCTATATTGGCTATTTGCAAAGTCATTTAGTTTGATGTATAATATAAATAATAGTTGTGATTCAGGTTATTGCAAGTCCTTGAATCCCCTAAGATTTCCCTCAAGTATTGGATGACCGAACTCTAACTAAATTTTTAAGAGAGGAGGTTATCCAATGAGTTTTCAAGACAAGTCAATCCAGTGTTCTGATTGCGGAGCTAACTTTACCTTCAGCGCTGAAGAGCAGGAATTCTTCCAGTCTAAGGGTTATACTAATGAGCCTAAGCGCTGCCCGACCTGCCGTCAGGCAAGAAAAACAGAGCGCTACGGAAGTAGTGGCTCAGGGTATGGACAACGGCGTGAGATGTTCCCTGCAGTATGCGCTGAGTGCGGCAAGGATACCCAGGTACCTTTTGAACCGCGTGGAGACAAACCAGTGTATTGTAGCGATTGCTACCGCAAAGTCAGAACCAATAGATAACGCTAGTTTGACGTTGAGCATGTGTAGGCTGGGAATTCCCAGCCTACACTGCTTCAAGAAGGTTGAGGTACTATGTCGTTAGAAGTTCACATTCGTGAAGGCGAAACGCAGGAATCTTTATTGAAGCGTTTCCAGAGAAGCGTGCAGGTAAGCGGTGTTTTGCGCGAGGCAAAGACCCACAACTATTTTGTGTCCAAAGGAGACGCTGCCCGGATAAAGGCAAAGAATAGCGCCAGAAGAAGGCGGCGTGGTCAGGGATAACACATATACTCTTGGCAGAAAATCCGTAATAATTAGGTGGTTCGACAAAGGAGGTAGCGGTGAATATTTATGTAGGTAATCTCTCCCGGGACGTAACCGAAGAGGAATTACGTCAATTGTTCGTGCCATTCGGGCAGGTGGCGGCAGTAAGCATTATAAAAGACAGATATAGCGGGCAATCCAGGGGATTTGCCTTTATTGAAATGCCGGTTAAGTCTGAAGGCGAAGCCGCCATTGCCGGTCTAAAGAGCAAAACGCTACAAGACCGTACCATTGATGTCAGTGAGGCTCGGCCTCGTACCGACAATCGGGGTGGTGGCTCTTATGGTAGGGGGAACGGCGGTTCCTATGGTAGGGGAAGGGGTGGTACATCTGGTGGAGGGGGAAGACAGCAGCGAAGATATTGAATCGCTGGTCATCATATACGCCACATGATTGCCTGGTATACCGGTGATAGCTAATGGTCCAACGATAGATAGCCACATTTCCCAGTAAGGGGGTAATATGAATATCTATGTGGGCAACTTATCTTTTGATGTTACTGAAGAGGAACTACGACAAGCATTCGTAGTTTTTGGGCAAGTAGGGTCGGTAAGTATCATGAATGATAAATATATTGGTAGCGGTCAGACCAGAGGGTATGGTTTTGTGGAGATGCCATCAAAGTTTCAAGGTGAAGCTGCCATTGCGAGGCTTAATGGGAAAGCACTTAAGGACCGGATAATTAATGTAGTTGAGGCTCTCCCTCTTTCCCACACTACAGGGAATAATCCCTTCGACAGCAGAAGAGGCGGACGGTTTAGTAAGCGGGTGAGATGAAGGCGATGCTACTTGCTCCTTTGCCTGAAGGCTTCGTACATAACCACAGCGGCGGCTACAGAAGCATTAAGGGAAGTAATTTTCCCTCTCATTGGAATAAATGCGGTTAAGTCGCACCTCTTCCTGACCAGCGCCGATAACCCTTTTCCCTCGCTGCCAATGACGACTGCCGTTGGTAGTTTGAAGTCCACCTTGCTGTAATCTAACTCACCAGCCATATCAATCCCGACGACCCAGACATTGT
Organism: Chloroflexota bacterium; assembly: GCA_043797985.1. Taxonomy (GTDB): domain Bacteria; phylum Chloroflexota; class Dehalococcoidia; order Dehalococcoidales; family UBA2162; genus JAZDPB01. The sequence continues at coordinate 5,841 of JAZDPB010000186.1, read as the reverse complement.
TTTTCTTCAGTGTTTCCATTGCTTGCGCGATATTGGCTACCCTGGCTATTGCCATGTATTCTGCCGCGCCAGCCGAGGCTTTGACCACTGCCGGGGTGAGGCCTACCGCTCTTCTTGAGCGCACGATAGCGCCATGAACGCCGGTTGCTTCGCCAGTCCTTAAAATTGCCCCCAGATTATGCGGGTCTTCGATACCATCAAGGACAAAGTACAGGGGAGGCTCATTTCTCTCTTTTGAGATAGCCATCAGGTTATCTAAATCCACATATTCCTTAGCCAACGTGTAGGCAATGACTCCCTGGCTGGCACCGGTGGAGCTTTGTCTATCTATAATGTGCTTCTCCACATACTCGACTGAAATATCTCTGGCTTGAGCCAGACGCAGTATTTCAGCCGCCGTGCCGCTGAACCTTACATTTCTGTCCAGCAATATTTTGCTTATCGGTCGGCCTGCCTTCAGTGCCTCTACCACCGGGTTTCGACCCTCAATAGTGTCCGCAGAGGAATCTCTCAAGTTAGTTTTACTCCTCTTTGACCTCGTTATCTATCCAGTTCAGGTAATCTTCATTCCCGCCAATAATGGGCAGGACGATTATCTCAGGAACCTCATAATGGTGAGACCTTTTGACCATCTCAACGATTTTAGGAAGCAGTGACCCTTTAGTTTTAACAATCAAGAGGCTTTCTTTAGTTGAATTGGGCTTGCCCTGCCACCAGAAGAGCGAGTCCACCCGTGGCACGATATTTACGCAAGCAGCTACTTTCTCATTAAGTAGCAATCCAGCTATCTTGTGAGCTTCTTCCTCGGTGGTAGTGGTAATCAGGATAACTACCTTACCAGTTTCTTTTATCAGTCTCTCCCTATTGCTATCATCTTATCTACAGCGGCTTTAGCCCTGAGGCGAATATCTTCCGGGACCTTTACCTGGGGAGCCATATCTTTCAGAGACCACAGCATCTTTTCCAGGGTGATTAGCTTCATATTGGGGCAGACTGCCTTTCTCGAGGCGGGTATAAATTTCTTGCCCGGGTTCTCTTTTTCAAGCCGGTGTATGATGCCAACTTCTGTGCCTATGATTATCTCCCTGGCTTCTGTCTGCAGGGCGAATCTTATCATCCCTCCAGTGCTCAGGACCTCGTCGGCGACGGCAATTACATCCGGTTTACATTCGGGATGGACTATTGCCTTGGCTTGCGGGTATTCCAGCTTCAGCCTGGTGATGTCCTCCGACTGAATTTTCATGTGAGTGGGGCAAAACCCGGGCCAGAGGTACATTTTTTTGTTGGTCTTGGTAGAGATATAGTGACCCAGATACTGGTCGGGAACAAAGAGTATCTCCTTGGCAGCGACACTTTCGATTACTTTCACGGCATTGGCTGAGGTGCAACAAACATCGGATTCCGCTTTTACCACTGCCGAAGAGTTGATATAGCAAACCACGGTGACTCCGGGAAGCTCCCCCTTTCTTTTTATCAGCGCTTCCGCAGTTATCATGTTTGCCATAGGACAGCCGGCGTGGGCATCGGGAAGCAAAACGGTCTTATCTGGAGAGAGAATTGAGGCAGTCTCAGCCATAAAATGGACTCCGCAAAATACGATGACTTCGGCATTGGTCTTAGCTGCCTGTTGGCTCAACTCCAACGAGTCGCCGACAAAATCGGCAATATCCTGGACTTCATCCCGCTGGTAGTTATGGGCAAGAATAACCGCTTTTCTTCTTTCCTTGAGGTCCAGTATTTTCTCAATCAGTTCGTTGTCTCTTTTTACCATTATCCTACCTTACAAAACGATTAAGAGCATTATAGGGACTCTGCCAGAGCGGGTCAAACAGGACTTTCAGTTATTCCTGTCTTCTGTATTTATAAGACGTGAGTCAAAAGGACATGCAGACCGATACCGATGAGAACAATTCCGCCAACAAGTTTAGCTTGTTTTCCGAGAAAACTGCCTGCCTTCTTGCCCAGCAAGAAACCGGTAGTAGTGACAACGAAAGCAACGATTCCAATAATTATGCTTGCCATTGTTACATCTACTTCGAGAAAAGCCAGGCTTAATCCAACTGCCAGGGCATCGATGCTTGTCGCCACAGATAGAGTCAAAAGGGTAATACCTCTAGTAATGTCAGTGGCTTTATCATGGCTGGCTCTTGAATGAAGTGATTCCCAGAGCATCCTGCCGCCGATAAAGGTTAACAAAACGAAGGCTATCCAGTGGTCGTAGGTTGAAATTACTTCTACAATGGTGCGCCCGGCGAGCCAGCCTAAAATTGGCATTGTGAACTGGAATAACCCAAAGGCAAAGGAAGTACGAAACACCTGGAGATATGAAAACGTCCGCATGGAAATGCTACCACTGAGTGCCACCGCAAAACAGTCTGCGGATAAGCTGAAAGCTATAAAAAGAATAGAAGGAAAATCCATACTGCGATATACCCAGTATAGCAGATAGGGACAGTCTTTTCTATTTTCTAATCTGGAGGTATATTTGTATTTGGTTGTTGTATCTGTCATTGCGAGGAGTCCCGATGAGTCGGGACGACGTGGCAATCTCCTGCTCTAATAGTAGAGATTGCTCTCGTCTGCCAAAGAACTTGTTCGGCGAGCAAGTCGCCTCTGCCAGTAGTGGATGGCTCGCAATGACACAGTAACTAAGATTGTGTAAAAATGCAACAGTAAGGTACTTGCTTAGTCATCCCGAAAGTCTTATGCTTAGTGGTGACCGAAGTGATACATATTTTATGAACGTTTTTGCGATAATTATACTTGCTGCCCTTATACTGGATTTCACACTCGACTTGGTGGCAGACTGGCTGAATGTAAAGGCACTAAAGTTAGAATTACCTTCTGCTCTCCAGGATATATACCAGGCTGAAGAGTACCGAAAGTCTCAGGAATACCTCCGTGCCACTACGCGTTTTGGTTTAGTTGGTAGTGCTTTTTCACTGTTCGTTCTTCTAGCTTTCTGGTTTTTCGGTGGCTTTAATTATTTCGACCAGCTCATTCGAGCCTGGGGCTTTATTCCTCTAATTAACGGACTGCTATATATCGGCATATTGCTCTTTGTCTACGGAATACTGATGCTGCCATTCAGCATCTATAGAACCTTCGTCATTGAAGAACGCTTTGGCTTTAACCGGACTACCCCGCGCATATTCATTTTAGACCAGGTTAAAGGACTCGGACTTGCTCTACTACTGGGCGGACCGCTTCTGGCAAGTATCCTTGCCTTGTTCCAGTATGCCGGCTCTTTTGCCTGGCTCTATTGCTGGGCGGCAGTAGTTGCATTTTCTTCGGTGATGCAATATGTCGCTCCGACCTGGATAATGCCGTTGTTCAATAAGTTTACGCCGATGGAACCGGGGGAGCTTAAAGAGTCTATTCTGAAATATGCCCGTTCGGTCGATTTCCCAATCAAAAATGTTTTCGTCATGGATGGTTCGAAGCGGTCCAGTAAATCGAATGCCTTCTTCACCGGTTTTGGCCGTAACAAACGTATTGCCCTCTTCGATACGTTGATAGCGCAACACACCGGTCAGGAAATAGTAGCTGTCCTCGCACATGAAGTCGGGCACTATAAGAAAAAACATATTCTTCAAGGGACTATTGTCGGGATATTGCACACGGGAGTTATCTTCTTTTTGCTCTCGCTATCCTTGAATAGTCCTGACTTATATCAAGCCTTTTATATGAGACAGGAGTCTATCTATGCCGGATTGCTCTTTTTTGGTCTGCTTTACACTCCAATAGAGCTGGTATTGTCCATATTAATGCAAATGTTTTCTCGTAAGAATGAATACGAAGCCGACCGCTTTGCGACGGAGACTGTAGATAATTCACTTACTCTAGTCGATGCCTTAAAGAAGCTTTCCGCTAAAAATCTTTCGAACCTGACACCGCATCCTTTTTATGTTTTTTTAAACTACTCTCATCCGCCGCTTCTGAAGCGGGTACAGGCTATTCAAGGTGTGAAGCGCGCAAATAAAGTTTCTCCGGGTTAGAATGAGGACGAAGCAGAATTTAACTAAATAATTAAGTTTTTCATTGAATGGAGGCGATTTCCCATTGGTCAAAAGCCGTCATCCCAGGATTTTTTATGGCTATATCATAGTCATTTCCAGCGTCTTTATGCTCTTTTTGATGCACGGCGCTAATATTACCTTTGGTGTCTTCTTTAGCCCGTTGCAGCGCGAGTTTGGCTGGAGCCGGGCGGCAATTTCGGTTGCCCTTTCATTGAGTTCTTTGCTGGGTGGGATATTTGGTATTGTCAGTGGCAGACTCATTGATAGGTTTGGTCCCAAGATAATCATAGTTGCTTCCGCAATTATTCTTGGTTTGGGCTATGTCTTGATGTCTCAGATGCAAGTCGTTTGGCAGTTATATTTGTTCTTTGGGGTGATAGTGGGGATTGGTACCAGTAGCGGGGATGTTTCGACATTGTCCACAACAGCCAGGTGGTTTGTGGGAAGACGAGGAATAATGAGTGGACTTGTAAAAGTCGGTACCGGTACCGGTATGTTGATTATGCCTCTGGTGGCTAACTGGCTTATCTCTGAGTATGGTTGGCGCAATTCATATATCATTCTGGGTATTGTCTGTATGGTGGGTATTTTATTAATTGCTCAGTTGTTTAAGCGCGACCCTGCTGAAGATGGGCTTAAGCCATACGGAAGTCATGAACAGGATGCCAGTAATGTAACGCAGGAAGAATCGGGTTTTTCTCTTCATGATGCCACGCACACTCGCCAGTTCTGGATGCTTGGTGCCGTATATTTCTTAATTGTGTACTGTGCCAATTCTATGGTAACTCATATTACTCCGCACGCTCTGGACCTCGGTCTTTCACCAACAGCGGCAGCTAGCATGATGTCTTTCATCGGTGGAGCGAGTATTATGGGACGGCTGGCAATGGGAACTACCGGTGATAGGTTTGGTAATAGGCGGGCATTGACTATTTGTTATCTTATTTATGTCATTGCATTAAGCTGGCTGCAATTTGCTGATGAACTGTGGATGCTCTATCTATTTACCTTAATTTACGGTTTTAGCCATGGTGGATTCTTTGCACTGACATCTCCATTAGTAGCCGAACTATTCGGAACAAAGTCGCATGGTGTAATCTTTGGCATCATACTATTTCTGGGTACAATAGGTGGTGCTATTGGGCCGGCTGTTACCGGTTACATATTTGATGTGACCCTTAGTTACCAGCTGGCTTTTTTAATCTTGGTTGTGGTCAGTGCTATTGGACTCATATTATCTACTTTCCTGAGACCAATAAAGATATAGAACCGTTTTTTCTCATCTAAGATAGGGAGTGTAAGTTAAACTGAAGAATGGCACTATCAGGTAGGTTTTTGCTCTCTTTTGGTTGATGAATTAGCTACTTGGGTGTGACCCTATCCCCTGTATCCCCTTTCCCTTGCCAAGGGGAAGGGGAAGCGTTTTTAAGAGAGGCGAAGCCTCTCTTTGACTCTCCTCATAAATGACTGTAGGAAGAGACCTTTAAGAAGATGTTAGCTTATCTCGTGCTGAGGAGGTGGCTTTAGGAATGTTTAAGAAGGGTGAAACCCTTCTTCTAAAAACTTCCCCTCTCCTTCTAGGAGAGGGGACAGGGGTGAGGTCAACCCTTAAAGAAATGTCAATCATAACTAAGGAGAACCTCAGACAGAATATCCGGTATTTTTCCGTAGAAATCCGACTGTCCATGTAAAATCATGGACATGCAGAATAGCACTTTAATTACTCTGGCTTGGGAGCTTTACGAAGAGGGGATGCCGAAGCTAAGAATCGCAGCGAGACTGGGTAAACATCGGGAGACGGTTCACTTATGGATTAAGGGTA
>JAZDPB010000113.1:0-2055 GCA_043797985.1 Chloroflexota bacterium | reverse complement strand
GATATCCCTAAGAAATGCTGGGAGCTGATAGAGCAATATCTTATCGCTAGTGGCCGGGAGGTCACAGACGATTCTCCTGTCTTCATGCCCGTAACTGATGCAGGGGAGGGGCTCAGACGCTATTATGGCAAGAATGGCCATAATGGGCACCATCCCATCACCCCGGAGGCAATAAGGCAGATGGTGACCTACTACTCGCGCCGTGCGTTTGGAGAAGAAGTCAAAGTTAGGCCTCATACTTTGCGGCATACAGCCGCTACTCTTCTGCGGAAAAGCGGGCGCTCCATTGAGGAGGTCCAGAGCTTCCTGAAGCACAAAAGGGTAGACACTACGAGAAGATACCTACACGTGGTTGAAGCTGAAGACTCAGAGTTTGGGGAATGCATCGCCAGAATGCTGGACCTGTAATCTCTTGCGATAATCAGCGTTATAGCAAGTACGACTGGATTAAAATTTGCGAAATAAAAATCCTGGAATCTGTGCTTTAATCTTGGGCTAGATTGCGCGAAGTATCTGAATTTTTTGTTTTCCCTATACCTGTATTGTTTGTTGTGAATGGTTCGGTTGTTGACAGATGCCTGACAAAGGTCATATAATTATCCCGTACTTAAGTAACTACTTAGGTAGCGTGGGTTGCGATTAGGGTATGAGGAGAACCTAGCTACTAGTGATGATGTACTTGCTATAACGCTGATTAACACAAGTAATTATTAGCCAAATGGAGGGTATGGCTTCTTGAAACAGGTTATTGGACTGAGTAAAGCGGCAGAACTACATAGGCGATACGGTCCATTTGCTTATCCTATAGACATCGAAGACATAGCAACCAGGGAGGGGCTAAAGATAACTGATTGGCCATTGCTACCACCAGTGGACGAGGTGAAAGTGGGACGAAGCATCGGCCTAAGAAAGGGATTATCTGATAATTGGCGAAGGTGGGATATTGCTCATGCACTGGGGCATCACTTGTTACATCACGGGAACCAACTCTTAGCGCCCTCCAGTCACCAGGCAGAAGCAAGAGCATGAAGCAGACGAATTCGCTGCCCATTTTCTTATGCCTGAGGAGGAGCTTCAGAGATTGAAAGATAAGAGCTTTAGGGAGTTGGCGGAATATTTTGGAGTGCCTGAAGAAATGGTTAAGGTAAGGTTTAAGTTATGTAGCGCAGATCAGTAACCGAGGTGTAGTCAGTTGCCGAACAAAAGGTGCGAGCAGGATAGAGACAATTACAATTACTTGTTCTTGTTTGGGGGGAAGCAAGCTATTGGCCCGGTGTTCAGGGAATTATACGCGATACGTTACCCGACCAAGGGGAATTTCATAGCGGGAATAAAAACTGGCGACTGGGTGGCAAATGAGAGATAAGAGAAAAAGAATACTGCTCGTCGACGATACTGATGCTATCAGGCGCCTCCTGGGGTATATGCTCAGGATTGAAGGAGGCTTTGACGTCGACACTACCGCCAGTGGCCCAGAGGCATTAGAAATGCTGAACAAAAACGAATATGACGTTTTACTGGTGGACCTGAACATGCCAGTCATGAGCGGGATAGAGCTTTACCGATGCATAGGAAAAGAATACCCCGACGTCGCCGCCAAAGTCGTATTCATGAGTGCGGACATTCCGGCGCCTCAAACCCGAAGTTTCTTCACAAAAATCAATCGGCCGTTCCTATTAAAGCCATTCACTATGGATGATTTGATGAATGCATTTAGAAGTTGCAACCAAGGAGTGGTGTCACCAGATGGTTCTGAAACTGCGGACAAGAGTTTTTGACGTTGGCAAAGAGAAATACGTCAATCTCACTGAGTTGGCGACAGCTATGGGAATATCCGTAAGCCAGGTCTATCGGGTGAGAGAAGGCAAGCGTTCGATCAACGGAAGGTTTATCACCGGAGCGATAAAAGCCTTTCCGAGATACAAGCTCGACGAACTTTTCTATGTTGCCCCAGATGGGAGCCAGGATGACCATAGAGAATAGAAAGGACCTTGGCAAAGTGCTTAAGCAGCACAGGGTAATGATGTCGCTAACGCTCAATGAGGTGAGCCGCGC
>JAZDPB010000110.1:0-3271 GCA_043797985.1 Chloroflexota bacterium | reverse complement strand
TATATCTATCCTTTTCATTCTTTGCTCTATTCTAGCATATCAAAAGAATGTTTAGAAATAGTTAAGGGGCTGGCTGTGACTCCAGCCCCTTAAATCAGTATACCGATATGTGCCTTTATGCTCCGGGTACCTTAGGGAGTGAAGCCAGCGCCTCCTTTACCTTTTCCTCAGGATACGCGTAATCAACAAGCTTCCCTGAGAGGTAAGACTCGTAGGCAGCCATATCGAAGTGACCATGTCCGCTGTGGGCGAGAAGGATAACCTTTGACTCACCGGACTCTCGGCACTTAAGGGCTTCGTCAATGGTTACCCTGATGGCATGATTAGTCTCCGGGGCGCTGATGATGCCCTCAGTGCGGGCAAAGGTGACTCCGGCTTCAAAAGTAGCCACCTGAGGCACTGCTGTAGCTTCAATCAGCCCCAGTTTATGCAGGTGGCAGATAATGGGTGCCATGCCATGATAGCGTAGTCCTCCGGCGTGGACTGGTGGTGGCATGAAGGTATGGCCGAGAGTGTACATTTTAAGCAAGGGGGTCATCCCGGCGACATCGCCGAAGTCGTAAGCGTATAACCCCTTGGTTACCGTAGGACAGCTTTCCGGTTCGACGGCGATGATACGTAGAGCTCGCTTCCTGCCTTTAATCTTGTCCTTGATAAAGGGCAGGAACATGCCAGCAAAGTTCGAGCCGCCACCGATACAGCCAACGATGATATCAGGGTAGTAGCCTGCCATCTCCATCTGCTTCATTGCTTCCTGACCGATAATGGTCTGGTGCAGTAAGACATGGTTAAGCACACTGCCCAGTGAGTAATGAGTGTCATCGTGGGTGACAGTATCTTCAACGGCTTCGCTGATAGCCAGACCAAGACTGCCAGGACAGTTGGGGTCTTGAGCTAGCATATCGCGGCCAGCCTTGGTGTCACGGCTGGGGCTGGGAACACATTTGGCACCCCATGTCTCCATCATAATACGGCGGTAGGGCTTCTGCTCATAGCTAGCCTTGACCATGTAAACCTTGCACTCTATTCCAAAGAGCTTGCAGCCAAAGGCGAGTGAGCTACCCCACTGCCCGGCTCCGGTCTCGGTAGCGATGCGCTTTACTCCCTCTTTTTTATTGTAGTATGCCTGGGCAACAGCGGTGTTGGGCTTATGGCTGCCAGGGGGACTACTTCCCTCGTATTTATAGAATATCTTGGCAGGGGTATCTAAAAACTTCTCTAATCGGTGTGCACGGTACAGGGTTGTCGGTCTCCACGTGCGGTATATTGTCTGTACCTCTTCCGGAATTTCAATGTAACTTTCAGGGCTGAATTCCTGCATGATTAGAGCCATGGGAAAGAGGCGCTTGAGGTCGTTGGGGGTTACCGGCTTTCCGGTGGCTGGATGCAGGACTGGCGGTAATGGCTGGGGCAGGTCGGGTAAGACGTTGTACCAGGAAGTTGGCATATCCTTTTCATCTAGAATAAACTTTGTTCTCTCCATTTTTCTCCTTCTGTTTTTTAGATTACAAGCTAACTATGTAATATAGCATGGTTAGTTACCTATTTGTTCATCGGTGAACTGCCTTTTAATAGTAGCATATTTTACTAAAGTATGAATGGTTCTAACCGCTTCTTCCGCTGTTGAATAGCAGGGGATACCGGCGTTATCAAGCGCTCTTTTTATTGGTCTGGCGGTGTGACTCGGGTTGTCGAAAACGATAGTCACTATCGGTTTGCCATACTTTTGTGGTATTTCGGCGAGCAGTCTGCCGGCTTCGGAATCAAGCTTTTCGAGTTCGGCAGTAGAGGTTTCGGCGGCATGTTGGTAATGAACAGGTGTATTGCATACGATGATATCTATGTAGTCAAGCTGAGCCAGCTTATTTAATACTTTAGCTTCCATTACTGGCGTCCGGTTAGCGCCAGCAAAATCGACCGGGTTCCTGGGAGGAGGCGCATGAGGCGGGAAGTCTACATCTGAGATTATGAATGATACGTCTTCGCTCTTTGACTCAGGAATTTCCATGCCCGCTGAAACACAGGTGTCAGCGAGGACCACGGATTGTCCCCCGGTGCTGAGGATACCCACCCGGTTGCTTTTGGGTAGCGGCTGCCGGGTGAGGACGATAGCCATATCCAGAGAGCCGATGAGCTCATTAGCTCTGATGAAACCTACCTGCTGGCACATAGCATCGAAGATTCTATCTTCCCCGGCTATGGATGCCGTGTGGGACATGGCAACTCTGGCAATAGCCTGGTTTCTACCAGCCTTATATACGATAACCGGTTTTTTACCCGCCATATTTCTTGCTACCTCGAATAATTTTCGTCCGTCGCGAATCCCCTCGACATACATAACTATTGCTTTCGTGTCTGGGTCATCCGCTAGATACTCCAGGTAATCGGCAATATCGAGGTCTGCCTGGTTGCCAGCGCTAATAAATTTGCTCAGTCCGCTGCCTTTGGCACTGGCAGCACGGGCAAATAGTCCGCCGAAAGTACCGCTCTGTGAGATAAAGCCTATGGGACCCTTCCTAGAATCACTGGAAACGGCAAGATTCAGGTTGCTGGCAGCATTCCATATCCCCATGCAGTTGGGTCCTACGAATCGTAAGTCACCTTCCCTGGCAATCTCGCTTATTTCTTCCTGGAGCGCTCGCCCATGCTCTCCAGTCTCAGCAAAGCCTGCCGATATTATCACTCCTGCTTTAATTCCTTTCTGTATACACTCCCGCATTGCTTGAGGCACTGATTCTGCGCGGAGTGCAATCACAGCGAGGTCAATTTCATAGGGGATGTTCCCAACAGTACGGTAGGCAGGTAAGCCCTGTATCTTATCCGCTCCGGGGTTGACCGGGTAGATAGCTCCCTTGTATCCTGATTGGATTAATCTCTGGAGTGTCTCGAAGCCCCATTTGAAAGGAACGCTAGAGGCCCCGATGACTGCTACTGATTTCGGGTCGAAAATAAGGTTTAATTGCTCTATGATTCTCTTGATTATGGCTACTCCTTAAAAGCAGTCCCCTAAAAGGGTAATAATTGAAAATATTATACTGTGTTTTGAGCTTTGTCAACAAAAGTTGCTCTTACCGCTAGGTCACTGGGTTCGCAAACGGGTGAATATCATCTATCTTAACATTTTTTGAGCTGTTGATTCTTTTCAATCATGGTGGTTATTGCAAGGGATACAGTGACGAAGCAATCTCACCCCCGCTCATCCAGATTGCCACGTCCCGATGAAATTCGGGACGTGGCAATGACAATAACAACTAAGATTGAGTAACAGGAG
>JAZDPB010000104.1:0-8788 GCA_043797985.1 Chloroflexota bacterium | reverse complement strand
TATTTTGCTATTTAGCGGGCTATTCCCGGCCACTGAGATAAAGGAGGTAGCAGGTGAGTAAAATAATGGTTAAGTGTGCCTTCTGCCATGGAACAGGAGTCGACCCTTTTGGAATTATGTCCGAGCTTTCTAACTGTTATGTTTGCGGCGGGAAGGGAGAGGTTGAGATTGAAGAACCGTACCGTACTTGTCCCTTTTGCCATGGGACGGGGATTCATCCCAATACTCGGATGGACTGCCTGGTTTGTAGCGGCAAGGGCATAAACCACATAAAGGAGCCGGTGGAAACCTGCCGCCACTGCGGTGGCACCGGTGCAGAGCCTGGGAGTGCTCTGCCCTGCCTGGTCTGTAAAGGCAAAGGGACAATCACCACCGGTAAGCTTGTAACTATACTATAGACAGGAGGTTTTGTTAAATGACAACCGGAGAATTAACTACTGTACTGGAACCAAAGGCTCTCCCTGATTTTGTTGAAACAGAATATATCAAGGATGTCACCCACCGAGCCTTGGCCTACATTAAAGCTGGCTTTCCCGTTCACTTCCGGGGAACGACAGGCACCGGAAAAACCACGCTAGCTATGCATATAGCCGGTATAATTGACCGTCCGGTAATTATGATTCATGGTGATGAAGAATTCAGCACCTCTGACCTGGTTGGTGGTGAGCATGGCTACCGGATGAGAAAGGTGGTAGATAACTTTATCCACTCCGTCCTGAAGACCGAAGAGGACATGTCGAAAAAGTGGATAGACAACCGCCTGACCGTAGCCTGCCAATATGGCTTCACTCTAATCTATGATGAATTCACTCGCTCCCGCCCCGAGGCTAACAATGTTCTGCTCTCTATTCTACAGGAGAAGATGATGGACTTACCGGCCGGGAGTGGCGATAGCGACTATCTCAGGGTTCACCCTGATTTCACTGCTATTTTCACCAGCAACCCGGAGGAGTATGCCGGTGTTCATCGTAGTCAAGATGCCCTGCGCGATCGGATGGTGACACTCGACCTGGATTACTTTGACAGGGAAACCGAAATTGCTATTGCCGAAGCTAAATCCGGTTTACCGACGGTAGACGTGACAAAGATAGTCAATATCGTCAGGGAACTGCGAGATTCAGCAGCATGTGAATTTTCACCCACCGTACGAGGTTGCATTGTTATCGGCAAGACCTTAAGGGTGCTTAACGGTAACGGTTCGGTGGATGCTGGTAACCAGGTCTTCAGGCAAATCTGCCAGGATGTCCTAACCTCAGAGACCAGCCGTGTGGGAAGTAAAACCAGTCAGCAAAAGGTTGCGGAGATGTTAAACAAGCTGATTGACAAGTATTGCTAGCCAGCGATAAAAAGGTAGAGGAGGTGTCTTAAATGACGCTGATGCGTAGTTTTGCCAAGGTAGATGACGAGGGAAAGGTCAAAATACCAGGGAATATTCGTTTAGCTGCCGGACTTAAAGCGGGGCAACTGATTGAGCTAAAAGTGACTGGAGCCGGCGCTGCCAAAAACATCGTGCTTTCCAAGAAGAAAGACTACCGGTAACTCTGACTTTACAGGGGTGATAAAGGAATGAAAAGCATAACGGATATTCGTGCTGGTGCGGCCAACATCAAATCAGCCAGGAGTATTAGGGCTCGCTCAGCCCCCAAGTCAAAGGATAGCACTTACTTGGACCTTTTCCTACTGAATAAGGAGAAGGCCAGATTAAAGCAGGAGCAATACATGCTGGGAAAAAGACAAGAGCAAAACCGGAAGAGATTGGAGGAGATTGAAGCCTCTATAGAATTGGCCGCGATGAGTGCCAGGGAGTTAGATGGGAATCTGGAGAGAGGGGAATCTTTGCCCTCAACAGCGAAGCCACCCCCCGGTAAGAAATGGCATACGATGCCCCTAAGTTATTAACTAACTTTTTAGATAAAATGTGGCTGCAATTGAAGGTGAGATGGATAATAAAGAAAACGCACATGCTACAGCGAAGCGGATAATGGCTCAGGAAAAAGCGAGGATTCTGAGGAGAAAGAAACCCAAAGATCCACGAGTCGCTCTCCTGGAGGCGGCAGCCGAGGCATGGCAGAAAAAGGAAGAGTTTGAAAAAAACCTGAGACAGGTTGAGGTTGTGAAGGAGGCAGGAGAGCGGCGGGCAGGTATATCACCTGTAGAGTTCTTACAAATAAAACCTGCGGAGCATGCCTCGAAGGATGATAATAGAAACAGGGAGACAGCCGATTGGCTTCAGCAGAAAATGGCTGATTGGAAAGAGAGTAACCGGCCAAAGGAAACGCCGAAACGATACTTGAACAGCGCCTCTATTTGTGCTCTCTCACGGAGAATAATGGCTATAGAGTGGGCACGAGCGCTGGGCAGGAAATTGCCCGACCGTCGTGCATTGGACCTGGAACGAGAGGTAAAGTTATGGGAAGAAAAAAGGCAAGAAAAGAAAGAGAGGGCGCAAAGGGAAAGAGAGGTGCTGAGCAGGCTTTGCCAGCTCTTAGCCTATGAAGGGAAATTCACCGGAGCAGATAATGAAAATTGGGATTTTTGCGGAATAGAGTTCGCCGTGACCAGAGCCGGGGATGGCTGGAATATCCATATTGAGGCACCCGAGGTCAGTTCCTATATGAATAGACAGGGTTTGGGGGGCCTGTTAGGTACATATAATGTCGAAGTTGACAAAGATTTGAACATCATATCCTACAGCCGAGAAATACCAGAGGCATCTAATACCACACTAAGGAGGTGAAAAAATGGCAGAATCTACGGTACGCAGTAGCGGAATAGCAGGCTTTATGTTGAGGACAGCTAAAATTCACGAAGAGAAGGGGGAGCCGCATCAGGCAATATACGATTACTTCAACATTATCGATAGAGAGCCCGAGACCAAGGAAGCAAAAGAAGCCTACGACCACTTGATCTGGATAGCACAAGATTTTGAGGGGAAAGGGCAGCTATATGCTGCCAAACACCTATATCAGAGGCTACAAGAGGTATCTTCTGTATAAGAGAGGTAAGCAATGGCAAGCGGAACCGAACTGCAAATTCTGAGGATAATAAGGGACGATGGTGGAGAGACAACCCCGGCATTAGTATCCCGCAAGCTGGGCTCATCCTGGGGGATAGATTACATTCGACTCCTGTGTAACTCCCTCGGCAGAGACGATTACATTGATGTATTAAAATCTGGAAAACTGATAATCACAGCAAAAGGGATGCAGGCGATTGGAGACAAATAGGCCCTCGATAAAATAGTAGCCTGGAGGTTGAGCTGTATTGACTCTGAAGTTGAGAATGGTGATAAGGTGATCAGCGACAAGGAAGGATAAATAAACTGAGGTAAACAGGGATGGCAGAAGAGGGCAAATATATTTACGGCATCATAGATACTAATGGGGTGAGAAACTTTGGCGCTATAGGTATTGGGGGCCGAGGCGACGTAGTTTCTAATATCAGCTACCAGGATATCAGTGCCGTTATCAGTAATTACCCGATGGGGAAATACGAACTTAGTAAGGAAAACTTGCTTGCTCACGAAGAAGTGGTAGAGCGAGTAATGAGTGACTATACGGTTCTACCCATGAGAGCTTTTACCATAGCAGCCAATGCTGAGGAAGTAAGAGATTTCCTCCGAAAGCACTACGGGGAACTGACCGGTTTGCTAAAGGACATGGATAACAAAGTAGAGCTTGGCTTAACTGCCTACTGGAAAGATATGACTTCGATTTTTCAAGAAATTGTTAACGAGAACAGAAAAATTAGAACGCTCAGGGAAAAGATAGCTGGCGTAGCAGAACGGCAGGGCTTTAAGGAAAAGATAAATTTGGGTGAGATGGTAGCCAGTGCCCTTAAATATAAGAAAGAAGTTGAGGGAGAGGAAATACTCCATTCCTTGAAAAAAAGTGCTATTGAATTTCGCGTGAATGATGTACGTGGTGACGAGATGATAATTAATGCAGCCTTTCTGATAGACCGGGGTTGGGAGAATGAATTTGATAGCAAACTGAGCGAGCTAAATAGCAGATATGCCCAGCGAATAAGATTCAAATACGTTGGTCCGATACCACCATATAATTTTGTTAATCTCCGGATTTGAAATCAGGCTAACAAAAATGAAATAAAGGAGGTCTACGAAATGCCAAACGATGAAGAGGGAAAAGAGTTTGAGGTTGACTTCGGTGTTGGTAAGTTAAAGTTCGGAGGTCTGTTCAAGGGAATCGGTAATTTAATTGATCTAGCTTCTAAGTTAGGTGAAGAAGCTCAGGAAATAAAGAGTGTCGGTGAAATTAAAGGTTTACCCAAAGATGCCAAGGGTGTCTATGGCTTTAGCATCAGAACCCTAGCTGGAGGCAAGCCAGTAGTTGAGACCTTCGGTAATATAAAGGATACACCTAAGGGGCCAGTAGTGGAGGAAGTCAGAGAACCAATGGTGGATGTATTTGATGAACAAGATCATATCCTGGTTCTTGTGGAGCTTCCCGGGGTTCAGGAGGAGGACATTAAGCTTGAGATAGAGGGAGACATCTTAAAGCTTACTGCTACCAGTAAAAGCAGAAAATACGCCAAAGAAGTTTTGCTTCCTGCCAGGGTAAAGGCAGAGGCGATGAAGACCGTTTATAAAAACGGCATACTTGAGGTAACCTTGCCGAAGGGCTAAATAGAGTATAACAGCTCTAGTTTCACCTCAGGATAATTCAGGAGAACTATAAGCAGGTTATTTGAAAAAGGGAAGAAGTATTATGACAAAAACCACGAGACAGTTGACACTGCGGGTAGCTGAGGCCCAGACCAAGGATGTGGGCAGAGCCATAGCCAGGATTGACCCCGATAGCCTCAAGCAGATAGAGGCTGAGGTGGGAGAAATTATTGAGATTCAAGGTAAGCGAAAGACGGTGGCTAAGGTAATGCCCACCTACGTTGACGACCGTGGGAAGTCGATTGTTCAGATAGATGGGCTGGTACGAGGTAATGCTCAGGTATCACTGGATGAAAAGGTCATTATCCAGAAGACATCATGTCTACCAGCCAGCAAGATAGTACTGAGCCCCTTAACTCTGATGAAAACTATGCGGCACGACCGTGATATGAAATATATTGGCAGCCTCCTGGAGGGATTACCTCTGGTAGAAGGGGATACGATAAGGGCCAGCCTCTTTGGCACCCGCAGCCAGGATTTTGCGGTTATAGGAACAGTGCCCAGAGGGGCGGTTTCGATTAACTCGGGTACCAAGGTTGAAATTAAGGGAGTGTCTGAAGCCAGCCCAAAGGGGCTTAAGGTATCTTATGAGGATATTGGCGGCTTAAGTAAGGAAATACGGAGGGTAAGGGAGATGATTGAACTCCCGCTGAAATATCCTCAAATCTTCGAGCGGCTGGGTATAGACCCGCCCAAGGGGGTATTGCTTCACGGTCCGCCAGGTTGCGGTAAAACCCTGCTTGCCCGGGCAGTAGCTAACGAGACTGTTGCATATTTCGCCCACATTAGCGGCCCAGAAATTATGGGGAAATTCTATGGTGAATCTGAAGCCCGCCTCAGACAAATTTTTGATGAGGCCAAATCTAATGCCCCGGCTATTCTCTTTATTGATGAAATCGATGCGATTGCTCCTAAAAGAGAGGAGATGGGTGGTGAGAAACAGGTTGAGCGGCGGGTGGTGGCACAACTTCTCGCCCTGATGGACGGGCTTGAGTCAAGAGGAGAACTTATCGTTATTGGGGCAACCAATATTCCCAACGTCCTCGACCCGGCACTGCGAAGACCGGGGAGGTTTGATAGAGAAATTGAAATCGGCATCCCCGACCAGAAGTCCAGGCTTGATGTTCTCCATATTCATACTCGGGGTATGCCTCTGGATGCTGATGTGGATCTAGAGAAACTGGCTAACATTACCCACGGCTTTGTTGGCGCTGACATGGAGGCTCTATGCAGGGAAGCTGCTATGAGTGCCCTTAGAAAGATAATGCCAGATATCGATTTTCAGGCTGAAGACATCCCTTATGAGACACTACTGGCTCTCAGTGTGAGGATGGACGATTTCAGAGAAGCGCTGAAAGAAGTGGAACCTTCGGCAATTCGTGAAGTCTTCGTTGAGGTGCCCAATATTAAGTGGGGGGATATTGGGGGGTTAAGCAGTGTAAAAAATGTCCTTATTGAGGCAGTGGAGTGGCCGTTAAAATACGCTGACCTATTCGAGCAAGCTCACACGAAGCCGGCCAAAGGCATATTGCTTTCCGGTCCGCCGGGAACCGGTAAAACTCTGGTTGCCAAGGCTTTGGCTAATGAAACGGAGGTTAATTTCATCTCCGTCAAGGGGCCGGAGCTAATTAGCAAGTATGTTGGTGAGTCGGAGCGAGGGGTGAGAGAGGTATTTAAGAAGGCGAAGCAAGCAAGTCCCTGCATCCTGTTTTTCGATGAAATTGATTCCCTGGTACCGGCAAGAGGGCTAAGCGGGGGAGATTCTCAAACTACGGAAAGGGTAATCAGTCAGTTTCTCACCGAGCTTGACGGATTAGAGGAACTCAAGGGAGTGATCATCCTGGCAGCAACTAACAGGAGGGAATTAATTGACTCTGCTATCTTAAGACCGGGACGGTTTGACTTAATAATGGATTTTACCGTTCCTGATGAAGAGACTCGAGAGGAAATATTTAAAATACACACTAACGGAAAGCCCTTGGCCGAAGACGTTGACCTGAAATCATTGGCACAACAAAGCGAGGGGCTAACTGGCTCAGACATAGAGGCCATTATCCGGGAAGCATCTATGATGGCTATTAGAGAGTATTTAAATACCAAGAGCAAGGCAAAAAAACTCATCATTAATACAAGCTATTTAATAGAAGCTATTAACTCAATTAAGAAGAGAAGGATGGAGTGATATGTCCGAGGAAGGCACCTATATCTATGGCATCATAGAGGAGTCGAGAGAGAAGCAGTTTAGTCTGGGCGGTGCTATTGGAAACGGTATCAGTACCATCAGTTATAAAGACCTGGCGGCTGTGGTTAGCTCTACACCGGTGACAAGCTACGACCGCTTTGACCAGTCGCTGGTTGCTTCCGGGATTAAAACTCATCAGCTCGTTTTAGAAAATATCATGCATGATCATACCGTTATCCCCATAAGTTTCGGTACTATTGCCAAAAGTGAGAATAATGTTAAGCAACTGCTGGAGACAGCTTACGTTGACTTCAAAGATATGCTTCAAGAGATAGACAACAAGATAGAACTAAATGTACAGGTAACATGTTATGAGGCTGGGATTTTGAATGAGATTGTGAGTAAGAGCGATACAGTTAAAAGGCTAAGGCAGGATCTGTTTTCAGCCAGTGCTGAAAATGCCGATAGACTAAAGCTGGAGGTGGGCAAGGCAGTTGCCTCAGCGTTCGACGAGTTAAGAGGCGAGTATACAAACGACATTCTAAACACCTTGAAGGAGATAGCGGTCAACTCATGCCCCGGCAAGCTCGCCGACGTTAATATGATAGTAAATGAATCCTTTCTGGTGGATCGAGGTCTAGAAGCCACATTTGACAGGAAAATAGATCAATTAGCGGAGAAGTATGAAGACAGGTTGAAGTTCAAATATATCGGGCCGATGCCGCCATACAGCTTTGTCAGCCTGCAGGCAAGCGTAATCGATGCTGACACCATTGATAGAGCGAGGCAAGTATTGAGCTTGGGTGAGCAGGTAACCTCAATAGAAATCAAAAATGCTTATCGAAAACTAGCTAATAAGTGCCACCCTGATAAAAATCCTGATGACCCAGAAAAACTAGAGCAGTTTAAAGCAATAACCAAGGCATATGAGCTACTGGTAAAATATACCCAAAGCCTTAAATTCAGGGAAAATGGCGGATATTCACTTAATAGAGAGCAAACAGAGGATTCAATCATAGTTACTCGCAGGAGATGATTTATGGCTAATGAAAGAAAATACATCTACTGTGTCATCCCGGTAGAAAGTGAGGCAACCTTCAATCACACCGGAATTGAAGAAGGGAGTAGGATTTACGCCATAAGCTACCAGGATGTAGCGGCTGTGGTCAGTGATACCTCGCTTACCATCTGTGACCCGTCGCGAAAAAACATGGCGGCTCATAACGGGGTGCTGGTGGCAGTCATGGAAGATTATACTATCCTCCCGGCACGTTTCGGGCTTATTTCAAATAGTGAGGATGAACTTAGAGGACTACTTGCCAGGTATTACTCGGCACTAAAAAGCCACATTAAGAGGTTAGACAACCGAATGGAGGTAGGGATAAAGGTTTTTTGGAAGAAAGAGGCGATGATAGCCATTCTAGATGGTAAAAGTCAAAAGATTACCAGGCTAAAGGAAGCGATAAAAACAGCACCACCGGTCAAAGCACAAGCGCTGGCAATAAAAGCCGGTGAGGCGGTGAAGTCAATGGCAGAAGAATGGCAGGCAAAATACTGTGATAGCGTCTATGCGAGGCTGATGAAGGTGGCGATTGATGGCAAGCGCAACTATCCAATTGATATCTCCAACATATTGAACGCCTCTTTTCTGGTGGATAAGGCTAAAGAGAAGCAATTTGATGATGCAATTGATGAATTAAACTCGGGAAGCAACGAACGGCTGGATTTCAGGTATGTAAAGCCTATTCCCCCCTATAACTTTGTCAGCATTGAAATGTATTTACATGGAATTGGAGGATAGCGGATGGTTTTTGATGTTCTGGGTAAGATTCTGGCGGCTCCGGTTAATATGGGCATGAAATTACTGGAGACCATCAGGGATGAGGCAGACAAGGAGCTTCATCCCGATGAATCACAGATTA
>JAZDPB010000101.1:0-3225 GCA_043797985.1 Chloroflexota bacterium | reverse complement strand
TAAGGTGGTGTAGCCATTTTTGGTGTAAAGCCGGACATGGGCGGCGACACGCTCTCCTTTGTGGAAAGCCTCTACAATCGTCGCCGTCAGCCGGATATCCAATCTCTCATGCAAAAGCTGGTAGGGCACACTGTAGTAATGGTGGTCCACTTCGATGTGGTAATTCAGCTGTACCTTAGCCTTATACCATTCGGCATACTCGTAGTGCCTCTGAGGAAGCGGCAGGGCATTGGGCCGGTCAAGAGTCTCAAACAGCTCTCTGCGTGATTTCTTCAGCTTTCGCATGGGGCGATTGTTGAGACGCTCCAGGCACTCACTAATGGCGGCATTAAGCTCGGCCAGGCTGTAGAAGGTGCGGTGCCTTAATACCGCCAGTATCCACCTCTGGGCGATGAGTACCCCATTTTCGACTTTAGCCTTATCCCTGGGCTTCCGGGGACGAGCCGGCAACACGGCGCAGCCGTAGTGCTCTGCCATATCGCTATAGGTCGGATTTAATTCCGGCTCGTATTTGCAGGCCTTGCTGACGCCGCTCTTGAGATTGTCCGGCACCAGCACCCGGGGGACACAGCCGAAATACTCTAACGCTCGTTTGTGGGAGCCAATCCATTCCGGTAGGGTCTGAGATAGAGTTGCCTCGGCATAGGTGTAGTTGGAAGCGCCCCAGACAGCCAGGAATAACTGGGTAAGGATAAGCTCGCCGGTGACCATGTCGACGATAGACAGTCCATCGGAATAGTCGATGAATAGCTTTTCACCGCCGCGGTGCTCCTGGCGCATAACGTAATCCAGCTTGCCACGCCACCGCCAGTAATGCTCGCAGAACTGGGTGTACTGGTAGCCGTCGGGGTGGCTTTGCTTATACTCCAGCCATAACTGTGAGAGCGTCAGATTGAATTTCCGGTAGGTGCGCAGTTCGTTGTAGATGTATTCACAGTCCGGAGCGGGACGTTTAACCGTACTCGGTATATGCTCGTTGGGGAATAGACGCTCTTCAAGCTGGGTTTGAGTGAGAGCTGACGCTTCGGCCCAGGTCAGCTTTGCTGCCGCGACTCTCCTGAGATAGTCGGCCACCGTGCTCCGCGATACCTGGCAGCTTCGTGCTATTTCTCGTTCGCTTATACCGCAGTCATATTTTAACCGTAGGACATCTTTAATCTTGCGCATGGACAATCTCCTGTTCGGCATGAATCACCTCCAAAAGTGATTCTATGCCATTGTATTGTCCAGCGCCCTTCCAACAAGGGCGGCCGATTTGCTCCGAAAGGGTGGCCTACTTTACTCCGAAAGGCCGGCCGGTTTGCTCCGAAAGCCCGGCTTTTTTACTCCGAGAAACCCAATATAGTACGTAACCCAATGTTCTGTATCTGTTCCATCCAAATCGCTTGCTTCAAGAACTTCAATATCCTGAATTATTCTTCCTTGTATAGCCCTGTAATAATTACTAATACTGAATTCAGCCATTGCTATTCAACCACCTGATGTGTAAGTAAGTATAGGATTGCCATTGAAGACTGTCAACATCCTTAATCCCCCCGGCCCCACCTCCAATCGTTTAAAACGGGAGAATCCGCCCAGCTCGTGCCAATAATCCGGCAGTCACTTTCCACTACCGATAGCTGGTCTCGGGCTTAAAATCACGGGACGGTGTCTCAGATGTTTCGGATTTCGGCTAAGAAGCAACAATCTGACGATCAGGTTCATTTCCAAAATACCTTCAGGCCATTTTACTAAATTGACACCTGAGTGTGAGGGTAATAAAATACTTCTAAGCATGCCGAATGACGATTTGAACTTATATTTCTCCGATGTCTTCGAGGTATCCAAAAAGTCTTTAGACGATTATGGAGCCTTCAACGTATCGCTTGTAACTGACCTGCCGCTTTTTATTGACCCTTTCCTGCTATTTCAAAGTCCCAAGAAAGAGTATCAAGACCTGCACAAATCCATTCTTAGTTACTTAGCCTTTCTGAGAGACAAGTCCATATCCCAGTCTATTAACGAAGGGCTTTTACACGCTTGGTTCTATTTTTCTGAGGTAGAACAAAACTGGTTAGGGTTCACACAGCAGGGAAACAAGGGAAGGGGTTTGGGTAGAGACTTCGCTACGGCGTTGAATAATAACCTCGCTCGTATTTTTTCTTCGTTCGGCAGAGAGCAAATTACGAAGAGTGCTCATTTAGAAAAACTGTGTCTGATTAAGAGCGGGGTTGGTAGGGATACAATAAGTGATTTCACCACCAATTTAATCAAACAATACCTCTTGCTCTATACCCAGTCGTTTGCCTTGAAGAATATTGACCAGAAGCATTTGCGGAGTGTCCCTGTTGCTAAGGTACGGTTCAATTACGATACCGAAAGATGGGAGTCTGCCAACTTCACTCTTCCATATCACCAACATGATTACGTTATTCTGACCCCAAAAGACATACTGACTAGAGACGATGTATGGATTAACAGGACGGACTATCTAGCCGATTTCGACCAGATGCTTGAATCGGCTTCAGACCAGCAAATTAGAGCGGAGCTTGATAACTACCTTAAGTCTGCCCTTTCCAAAGAGCCTAAGAAAGAGGAATATAATAACGCTCTTACGGATTTCACTTTCAAGCATCCTGAGCTTATCGACTACTACATCAAGTACAAGGAAGACAACGGGGATAAGGCTGTCGAAAGAAGTTACATTAAGGTCGCAGACTCCAAACTAGTGTACGTAGAGCAATTCGGTGATTTGGTACACTTCCTCAGAGATACCACTGCCTTTTATCAGATTGTAGGTAACACAGCTAAAGAAGCATACGATAGGATAATGTTTCTGAAGGATGTAATTGAGAATAAAGGCGGTTGGAAGTATCTATACAAAGACGACCAACCTATTGCTAAAGAAGAGGACACCCACATACTATACAGACTGACGTGGTATGGAACTATTTCCGATGTTAGTCGTGAAGTGAACGATGGTAGAGGGCCAGCAGACTTCAAAATATCGCGTGGAAGTGCTGATAAAACGATAGTCGAATTCAAACTGGCGAGTAACCCGCAACTGAGGAAGAATCTTTCAAGTCAGGTTGAAATATATAAGGCTGCCAGTGATGCTGGTAATGGCTATAAGGTAATATTCTTTTTCACCGACCCAGAGTTGAAGAAAGTCCAAGACATACTTCAGGGATTGAACCTTTCCACAGAACGAAGCATCGTTTTAATTGATGCTAGGAAGAAACTATC
>JAZDPB010000156.1:0-3796 GCA_043797985.1 Chloroflexota bacterium | reverse complement strand
CCTTTGACAGAGAGTGACATCAGTGCCGATATTACTGCGTCGAGTTCTGCCCAGGGAGAAGGAACGGGCTATGGAAAGTCTGGAGATAAGCGCCAAGACCGTAGAGGGGGCTATCCAACAAGCCTTAGAGCAACTAGGCGTAGGCCGGGACGAAGTGGAGATTACGGTCGTAAGGGAAGGTAGGAGTGGCATACTAGGTCTAGGTGCCGAGGAGGCAATAGTCAGGGTGAAGCCACTGGTGCCAGTACCTCAGAAAGAGAGTGAAATAGCCGATGTGGCTAATAGCGTCTTACGGAAGCTACTAGCCTTGATGGGGGTGGAGGGTTGTGTTGTGTCTCAAGCCCCACCTTCTGAAGAACCAGGGGGCGAGAGTAGGGCTTCGATTACCTTTAGTATCGAAGGCGATGACCTTGGTATTTTAATTGGGCGACGAGGACAAACCCTTGCTTGTTTGCAGTATATTGTCAGGATTATTGTGGGTCACCAAACGAAGGTACAGGCACCTATAGTCATTGATGTTGAAGGGTATAAGCAACGCCGTTATCAATCGTTGCAGATTTTCGCTAGACAAATGGCGGAGCAGGTGAAAACCAGAGGCGCACAATTTACGCTCGAGCCTATGCCGGCCTACGAAAGGCGTATCATCCATCTTACTCTGGCTGACCACCCTGATGTTGTCACTGAGAGCATCGGTCAGGGTGAGGCGAGAAGGGTAGTCATTCTACTTAAGAAGAAATAGCCTGTTAGCAAGGTGCTTTTTGTTTAGAGGAGGATTCTGGTGTTCCGTCCGGTAAGTAGCAAGACAAGTTTCCCGCAGCTTGAGGAAAATGTTCTCAGTTTGTGGAAGGATAAAAATGTCTTTCAGCGGAGCATAGATTCGCGCCAGGGTGCTTCCCGCTTCGTACTATATGAAGGCCCGCCGACAGCAAATGGGAGTCCGGGAATACATTTTATACTGCCTCGTATATTTAAGGATGTTATCCCTCGCTACAAGGCAATGAAGGGCTATTATACCCCGCGTATCGCCGGGTGGGATACGCATGGCTTGCCGGTAGAACTGGAGGTAGAAAAGGAGCTTGGCTTCTCTGGCAAGACGCAGATTGAGGAGTACGGAGTTGCCCGATTTAATGAGCACTGTCGGCAGAGCGTTCTCGGCTATCTCAAAGAATTTGAAACCCTTACCGAGCGTATTGCCTTCTGGATTGACCTGGAACATGCCTACATTACCATGAAGAACGAGTATATTGAGACTGTCTGGTGGGCAATAAAGCAGATGTGGGATAAGGGGTTGGTGTATCAGGGCTATAGGGTTACTCCTCACTGCCCCCGTTGTGGCACTTCGCTCAGTTCCCACGAGGTAGCTCTGGGCTACCAGGATAATATTGAGGACCCGGCAGTTTACATAAAGTTCAAGATGGTAAAATCACTATATACAAAGCCGGGTTTTCTTGACCAATTGCGGAAGTCTTATGGTGATAGAGAAACTGATTTCGCAAAGTGGCTTCTTGACCTCACCGGAGAAAAGCCGGTTTACTTACTAGCCTGGACGACTACCCCCTGGACATTACCTGGCAATACGGCTGTGGCGGTAGCTGCCGACGCCGAGTACGCGATTATAGAAGTTGATAACGAGTATCTTATTTTAGCTTCAGCCCGATTAGAACAATCTGAGTTGGCTGATGCCCCGGTAATCGCCAAGGTTAAGGGTAGTGACCTGGTGGGACTGAGATATGAGCCACTTTTTGATCCTATTCGATTTGGTATTCCGATTAAGAAGATGGGTGAGTTAGGGGAGAAGGAGTCGCGTTCGGCTCGTATTTGGGGAGAAGGTGGGGGCGTCCTCTATCCAGTAATCGCCACTGATTTTGTTTCTATGGATGATGGGACCGGTATTGTCCACGTAGCTCCCGCTTATGGTGAGGTTGATTATGACGCAGGGCAAGATAAAGGCTTGGATTTTGTCCATGTAGTGGACTTGCAGGGTAACATCATCGGTAGTTATCCCTTTTCTGGCAAATTCGTCAAGGATGCCGACCCCTTGGTGCTCGAAGAACTGAAGAAAATGAACCTGCTCTTCCGCAGTGAGACTATTCGTCACACGTACCCCTTTTGCTGGCGTTGTGAAACACCGCTGCTCTACTATGCCAAACAGACATGGTATATCAAGACGACGGCAGTAAAAGAAAGCCTCATTGCTGGTAATCGCGAGATAAACTGGTATCCGGAGCATATTAAGTATGGCCGCTTTGGTGACTGGCTGGAGAATAATGTCGACTGGGCGTTTTCCCGTGAACGCTACTGGGGGACACCGCTTCCACTATGGCGCTGCGAGAAGTGTGGAGCCTACGAATGCATCGGTGGAGTTGATGACCTGAAAGAAAAACCCGGTTTCAGCGGATTAAAAGAGCCTTTGGATTTACATCGTCCCTTTGTTGACGAAATTACTTTTGACTGTCCTAAATGCCACGGAAAAATGAAACGGGTGCCGGAGGTAATCGACTGCTGGTTCGATTCCGGAGCTATGCCGATAGCCCAGCACCACTATCCATTTGAAAACGAGAGCTTGCTTAATGATGGGCGTTTTCCCGCCGATTATATCTGCGAGGCGGTCGACCAGACTCGCGGGTGGTTTTATAGTCTACACGCTATATCTACCTTGCTTTTTAACCGCCCCTGCTTTGAGAATGTTATCTGCCTAGGGCTCATCGTGGATGCCAACGGAGAAAAGATGAGTAAGTCCAAAGGGAATGTGGTTGAGCCATGGGCAGTGATTAATAAATATGGTGCCGATGCTCTACGCTGGTACTTCTTTACTGCCACGTCACCAGGTAACCTGCGTCGTTTTGATGAGAAGATGGTGGCTGAGGTAACTCGTCGCTTCTTGCTGACCCTGTGGAATGTCTATTCCTTCTTTGTTACCTATGCCAATATTGACCATTTTACCCCTGCATCTGGTAGGGCGCCGCAGGAACCACCAGAGCTTGACCAGTGGATTACCTCGGAACTTAATCAGCTTATAATGGATGTCGATTCAGCGCTGGATGGTTACGACCCAACGGATGCCGGAAGAAAGATAGAAAGCTTTGTTGATGAGCTATCTAACTGGTATGTACGTAGAAGCCGGAGACGCTTCTGGAAGAGTGAGAATGACGCCGATAAACTATCGGCATATACTACACTCTATCAGTGCCTGGTTACCTTATCAAAGCTACTGGCTCCATTTACTCCATTCCTCGCTGAAGAGCTATATCAGAATCTCGTCTGTTCCGCTTTTCCTGAGGCTCCAGACAGTGTGCATCTGACCGACTTTCCCGTAGCTGACGAGAGTAAGATTGATAAGCAGTTGATGGATGATATTCACTTAGTGATGGAAATATCGAGTTCGGGTAGGAGTATTCGCAGTAAGGCTGGTCGCAAGGTAAGACAGCCACTTAACAAACTTTTAATATATCTAAAGTCACCGAGACAAAATGATGCCGTTGAGCGTCTTCGTTCTCAGATTACTGAAGAAGTCAATGTAAAAGACATAGAGGTAATTGATGACCGGAAACAGCTTGATAGACCGGGTTATTACGTATCTATTTCAGCAAATGATTCTTTAGGTACTGCTATTGACCCTACTGTTACCCCCGAACTGGAAGCTGAGGGAATAGCGCGTGAGGTTGTGCATCGGTTACAAACGATGCGCCGCTCGGCTGTGTTTGACATTGCTGACCATATTGTTACCTATTATCAGGGTGATGCTTATATGAAGCAGGTGCTGGAGGAGTTTGCTGACTACATTAAGCAAGAAACA
>JAZDPB010000116.1:0-32197 GCA_043797985.1 Chloroflexota bacterium | reverse complement strand
ATAGTTATAACCTAACTCGAAGGCTTTCATATTGAAACTTTCTGTTCCGGCTGGGATAGAGCTTAAGATAGACTGCCGCAGCGCTTCATAGGTCACAATATCGCTAATGGCAGCCAGGAATCCCAGCATAATGATATTAGCCACTACCGGACGTCCTAGCTCCCGGGCCATGCAGCTGGCCGGAATAGAAATCGACCTGTGGTTCTGAGAGGCATCGACCGTTACTAAATCCGAATCTACGATTACCAGCGTTTCGGGAGACACGTTTTGCCCGTACTCGGTATAAGCTTCTTGAGATAAGATAATAAGGAACTGAGGGTCTACAACATAGGGGTAATCTATCGGCACATCGCTGATTACTACTTCAGCCTTGCAAGAGCCACCACGAGACTCCGGGCCATAACTCTGTGTCAACGTGGCGAATCCCTTATCGTAAATTGCTGCCGCTTTGCCGATGATATTCCCCATCATCACCACCCCCTGACCACCAAACCCGGCAATCCTGATTTCTCTTCTACTCATTAACTACTATCCAATCGAAAGAATAGACCACTCCGTAACTGGCTAGGTCTTTTCGCTCTGTTGCGCCTTGGTTTCGACCTGACGGAGGCGCTCCCCGAGCGTAGATTGTTCTCTATCGATAAACTTGCCGACTACGATAGGCCCGTTTAAGTCTATATTTAAATCCCTAGGGTCAGCACCATTGCGAATGATGCTTTTCTCCTTGTAATAGCGCATCGAAGCCAGCCCGTCAGGCTCGTTGTTATATCGGCCATAGGTTACTGGACAAGGGCTGATTACCTCGATGAAGCTAAAACCGGGCTTGTTCATCGCTTCAGTTATGGAGCTATCCAGTTGACGAACATGCAGCACCGTCCAGCGCGCGATATAGGAGGCACCGCTAGCCACCATCAAGTAAGGTAAGTTGAAAGGGGCTTCAAAGTTACCATAAGGAGTAGTAGAAGTCCTGGCTTCAAAGGGGGTAGTTGGACCAAACTGACCACCGGTCATGCCATAGTTGAAGTTATTGACACAAATTACCGTCATATCAATATTGCGCCGTGCCGCGTGAATCAAATGATTACCGCCAATCGCTGCCAGGTCTCCATCTCCCGATAAGACCACCACTTTTAGCTCCGGGTTAGCCAGTTTCAAGCCGGTGGCAAAGGGGATGGCACGACCATGAGTGGTATGGAAAGAATCGAGCTTAACATAGCCGGCAACTCGACCGGTGCAACCGATTCCCGAAACTAACGCTACCTTATCGGGGTCTACACCAGCCCGGTCAATAGCTCTTAGGAAACAACCCATAGTTATCCCGATGCCGCAACCTGGGCACCAGATATGGGGCAGCCTATCCGTCCTCAAGTATTTTTCGATTGAATGACTGCCAGATTTTGACATATTGGTCACCGTACTCCTCGGATAGCATCAAGAATCGTTTCGGGTGGATACACGCTTCCACCCATGTGAGGCACCAGGATTGTTTCGGCCTTGCCGCCGGCACACCTCTCGACCTCAAACACCATCTGCCCATAGTTTATCTCCGGGACAATGAATGCCTTAGCTTGCTGGGAAAGCTCCCGAACACGCTCCTCGGCGAAGGGCCATACGGTTATTAGTTGCAGCAGCCCGGCTCGGATTCCCTCATCCCGCGCCATCTTAACCGCAAACCGAGCAATACGAGCAGTAATGCCATAGGCACAAACTATGATATCAGCATCTTCGGTCTGAAACTCATTGTATTTTATTATGTCTCTTCTATTGATTCGTATCTTATCCACCAGGCGACGCACCAGACGAGACTGGGCATCAGCCGTCATTATCGGATATCCCCTTTCATCATGGGTCAAGCCAGTAACATGGAAATGATAACCTTCTCCAGCCACAGCCATTGGTGGCACAAGGTCGGCATCAGCCTTATAAGGTAAATACTTCTCTGGCACTACCTTGGGCCGCCGCCTGAGGAAAATATCCTTTGCTGTGATGTTAGGTATGGTCACCTTCTCACTCATGTGACCAACAGCTTCATCAGACATGAGGAGCACCGGCACGCGGTATTTTTCAGAAAGGTTAAAAGCCATGACCGTAAGGTCAAAGAGTTCCTGCGGGGAGCTCGGCGATAAGGCAATTATCTCATAGCTACCATGAGAGCCCCATCGAGCCTGCATCATGTCTCCCTGCCCGACTAAGGTGGGTAACCCGGTAGATGGGCCAGCTCGCTGCATATCGACGACGACGCAGGGCGTCTCCAGCATCACACCCAACCCGATATTTTCCATCATCAGACTGAATCCAGGCCCGGAGGTAGCCGTCATCGCTTTCGTACCAGCCCAGGAGGCACCAAGCACGGCACTCATAGAGGCAAGTTCATCCTCCATCTGGATATAAACACCCCCCAACTGGGGCAGTCGCATGCTCATTCTTTCGGCTATCTCAGTAGCGGGGGTTATGGGATAGCCGGCAAAGAAACGACAACCCGCGCTAATGGCTCCTTCAGCACAAGCCACATCGCCATTAATAAAATATTCTCCTACCAGGGTATTATTTTCAGCCATGAAATTAACGCTCTAACACTATTTATCAGCAATGTGGACTTTTATCGCAAATTCGGGACAAATCGCCTCACAAAGACCGCAGTCAACACACTTAGTCTCATCATCTACCACAGCTAGATTATACCCTTTAGGACTAAGTTCGGAGCTCATCTTGAGGGCTTTGGTAGGACAGAATTCAACGCAAAAACCGCAACCCTTACATCTATTTTTATCGATGTCTATCTGTATTGGCATTGTTGTCTTTTTAGCTCTGGTGGAAGGGTTCTTTCCTGTCTTCATAGCTTACAATATAGCATGGTCGTGCCTGCATAGCAAGACAAAATATTCAAACAAAACGGCTACCTTTTAAAGCATTTTGATGAAGTCAGTTATCTTCTTATGTTACGTGTCACAGTCTCTATAGTTATCTTAATCTGTGGATTTTTAAGAGGAACTTTCTTGTCATTGCGAGTCCGCCGAAGGCGGACGTGGTAATCTCGGATGGGTGGGGATGAGATTGCTTCGTCACTGCGTTCCTCACAATGACACAACAACTAAGATTAGGTAAAAGGAACGCTCCAATGTCTTGACAGCCAGCAAGCCAAGTCTTACTATTGCCATAATGAGACAAAGCCATGACTGAATTATCAGACCGAATAGGCGAGGTGGTCGAGGCAAGCACCACTGAGTTTGTGGCGCAGTGTTATGAGCTTTATCACTCTCCACCACTGGGTAGTCTGGTGAAGACCACGGATTTACCGGTGCAGCTTTACGGTATAGTCTCTTATGCCACCACTACCAGTCTTGAACCGGGGCGGCACCCCATTGCCCGGGGTAAGGACGAGCCTAGCGAGGAAGCAATCTATCTCTCCAGCCCCCAGCTAGCAAAGCTGCTACGCACCGAATTCACTACTCTGGTAGTGGGACATTATGAGGGCGATAGATTATATCACTACCTGCCGCCCAAACCGGCACGAATCCACAGCTTTGTCTACCTGTGTTCTCCTGATGAGGTCAAGGAGTTCAGCAAGTCTTTTACTTTCCTCAATTTATTGCTTAACACCCATCTACCGGTTTCAGGAGAGGAGCTTATCAGCGCCTCGCTACGCCAGATGAGTCAGGTATATGAAGACCCTCGTGCCTTTTTGGTGGCTGCGGGTAAGGAACTAGCCATACTGCTTAGTAATGATTTTAACCGACTGAAATCCATTCTGGAAAGAATTAAACAGTGATTCAGAAAACTGGCATGATTTCTTTTTTATGCGCTTTGTGTCATTGCGAGCGAAGCGAAGCAATCTCTATTATCGAAACAGGAGATTGCCACGTCGTCCCGATTTTATCGGGACTCCTCGCAATGACACGTAGAGGAGAAATCAGGTAATGAATAAAAATGCTAGTCAGCGTCTGGGTATTGTGGTCTCCGGCTCTTTGACCAAGGGAGTCGAAGTAAGGCTGGATAGCTCAGCCTCGGTTGAGGATATGGCGGTGGGACGCTATGTCACCATCGAAGGGGGAAGACGAAGATTTTTCGGTATGATAACCGACATCAGCCTTGGAATAATCGACCAGAAGCTTACCTTTGCACCGCCTGATGTTTCCGACCCATTTATGTCTGAGGTATTGACTGGCACCAGCACATACGGGACACTCCATGTCTTGCCGATGCTCACCATTGGCGGCGGTGTTGCCGAAATAACTGAGGGACCCCAGCCAGTCAAGACTGTCCCCAACCATTTCTCACCGGTAAATCTCGCCTCGCAGCGGGATGTAGAGCTGGTCTTTGGTGGTGAGGATGAGAGGCGATTCTATATTGGCACGCCGCTGGATATGGAGACCAAAATTTGCCTTGACCTGCCGGAGTTGGTCAAACGGTCTAACGGTATCTTTGGCAAGAGTGGTACCGGCAAGACCTTCCTTACCAGGATACTGCTTATCGGCATGCTGCAAAAGTCAGCCGCAGTGAATCTGGTCTTCGATATGCACAGCGAGTATGGTTGGGAGAGCCGGAGCGAACAGGGACGGAAGGTCAAGGCACTGAAGCAGCTTTTCCCGGAACAGGTAGCTGTCTTTACCCTGGATGAAGAAAACTCGAGGCGAAGACGGGTAAGCACCGACTTTGTGGTGAGGATAGGCTATGATGAGATTGAACCAGAGGATATGGCATTACTACGCCAGACATTGAATCTCACTGAGCCGGCGGTGGAAGCCGTATATCAGCTATCCCGAAGATTCGGTAAGGATTGGTTGCAAAGCACCCTGGAACTGAAGGACACTGAAGAGACCGAAGGACTATTAAAAGAGCTGAGCATACATGAGAGTACCTATGATAACCTGCAGCGCGGGCTGGCGACCATTCGGCGGCTACCTTTTCTTATGCCGCATTCCCCTGATAATGCGGTAAAACGCATCCTGGAATACCTCGACCGGGGTATAAATGTAGTCCTGGAGTTCGGGCGATTCACCGATATTACCGCCTACATTTTAGTAGCCAATTTGCTTACCCGGCGCATCTATGCTCAGTATCGTGAGAGAACGGAGAAGGCAATAGGCGAGGATACTGCTCCACCCCACCCCCTGGTTATCACCCTGGAAGAGGCGCACAGATTCCTTAATCCAGAGGTAGCCAGCCAGACTATCTTTGGCACTATTGCCCGTGAAATGCGCAAGTATAATGTTACCTTACTGGTGATTGACCAGCGCCCCAGCGGTATTGACGACGAGGTTATGTCTCAACTCGGCACCAAGCTCACCTGCTTGTTAGACAATGAGCGTGATATTGATAGTGTGCTGTCCGGTGTATCAGGTAAGAATGAGCTTAAATCAGTGTTAGCCAGGCTGGAGTCCAAGCAGCAGGCGCTTATCTTTGGACATGCTCTGCCGATGCCGGTAGTGGTCAGGACACGGGAGTATGGTTCCGCCGAGTCCTATAAGGACTTTGCCTCTTCAGGTAAGACTGAAAAAGATATTGAGCAGTTGTGGGATAAATAGGGGAGTTATAAATTGGGGGTAGGAAAGGTTGGTTTAGCTCTTGGTAGCGGTGTTGCTCGTGGGTTGGCTCATATCGGGGTGCTTGAAGTTCTGGAGAGGGAAGCCATCCCAATAGATATTATTTGTGGCACCAGTATGGGCGCTGTAATTGGTGCTGCCTGTGCTGGTGGCAATAGTGCCAGCGAGATTAAAGAATTCGCGTTGGACCTTGGCTGGAAAAAGATGTTGCCACTGCTCGACCCCGCTGTGCCTAAGACCGGTTTCATCGGCGGCAGGCGAATTAAGAAGCAGCTTAAAGAGATTATTGGTGAGGTAAGCTTCGCTGATTTAGACAAGCCTTTTGCCTGTGTGGCTACTGATGTAATAACTGGTGAAGAGGTGGTTTTCAGAGACGGGCCGGTGCTGGATGCGGTCATTGCCAGCATCTCACTACCAATAATCTTTAGAGTGGCTAAATGGCAGGGGAGATACCTGGTTGACGGCACTCTGACAACTCCGGTGCCGGTAAGAGTGCTCAAAGAAATGGGCGCCGATTTTATTATCTCGGTCAATGTTCTACACCACCCTGGCGAGAAAAATCACCTGCATCCTGAAGATGTAAGAGAGATGAAAGAGCCTAATATCTTTAATATCATGATACAAACAGTGAATATCCTGGCTTCTCATCTGGTTAAATCCAGCCTGAGTGGTGCTGATATAGTCATTGAGCCGAATATGATTGGTATTGGACTGACTGATTTCGGTAAGGCGGAGGAGTGCATACGGCGTGGCGAGCAGGCGGCTCAAGAGTCAATCCCTGAAATAAAAAGACGGCTTTTATTATAAATGTCTAACAACCTATCCCCCTTCCCCTTCCCTTAATAAGGGAAGGGGAAATATAATTTAGAAGAGGGGCTGACGCCCCTCTTGGACACCCTAAAGAGATTCTTTTGCCAAGGGATTAAAAGGGGCGAAGCCCCTTTAACAAAACAAAATCCCTCTCCCCTACGAAGGGGAGAGGGATAAAGGGTGAGGGGTTAGTGAAGAATCTCGTTGTGACTTTGGTCAGCATTAATGAGGAGATAGCAATATTGATATAAAGTATGACAGAGATAAAGGCAACAACAAAGCTAGGTAATACCGGACGATACTCAAAGTCTGAGCCGCTTATGGCTCAGACCAGAAAGCTACTACGCCGGTTCGACCTACGAGCGAGGAAAGGACTGGGACAGCATTTCCTTATTGATGAGGAAGTGCTTAGACTTATTGTTTCATCTGCTGAGCTTACCTCCAGCGATGTTGTTATGGAAATAGGACCTGGTCTTGGTGTATTGACCAGAGAACTAGCCAGTCAGGCTGGCTGGGTAATTGCCATCGAGTTAGACACCAATCTGGCAAACATCTTGAAACAAACACTGTCGTCATTTAATAACGTTACAATCATCAATGAGGATGTGCTTAGTCTTGCTCCCGAAGCTCTGCTCAGGGAGCATTTCTCCCGTGAAGCAATTAGTCCCTTTAGCTATAAGGTAGTAGCTAACCTCCCCTATTACATTACCTCTCCGGTCTTGCGTCATTTTCTCGAAGCTTCGGTTAAACCCAGGGTAATGGTAGTAATGGTGCAAAAAGAGGTCGCTGAGCAGATTGTCGCTAAACCCGGCCAGATGAGTTTGCTGAGCATTAGCGTGCAGCTCTATGGTGAACCGTCGATAATAGGCTATGTGCCAGCGCAGTGTTTCTATCCGGCACCCGAGATTGATTCGGCTATACTGAGGGTGGCTCTATATCCTC
Organism: Chloroflexota bacterium; assembly: GCA_043797985.1. Lineage (GTDB taxonomy): Bacteria > Chloroflexota > Dehalococcoidia > Dehalococcoidales > UBA2162 > JAZDPB01. Next base: position 24,902 of record JAZDPB010000116.1, on the reverse strand, counting down.
AGCCAGTGGTCCCTATAGGCAATGGCGAGAGCTTCTTTACACTGGTGCGGGCGGGTTTTAGCGCCTCCCGCAAGCAACTCGTTAATTCTTTATCTCACGGTCTGGGATTACCCAAGGCTGAAGTTCTATCCCTACTGGAAAAGGCAAAAATTGTACCACAGCGGCGAGCTGAGTCCCTCGCCCTTGAGGAGTGGGCAAGGCTGTGGCAACTATTTACCAAGATGAAGGAATCGACATGTTGACACTTCTGGCACCAGCTAAGTTGAATTTGACCCTTGAAGTTCTGCGTAAACGCCAGGACGGCTTTCACGAAATCCGCAGTGTTATTCAGACGATAAATCTAGGTGATACCCTCTCTTTCGAACCATCTGGTAGTATGGAGTTTAAGTCCGATTTATCGGGCTGGATTGCCGAAGAGAGTCTGGTGTCTAAGACAGCCAGTCTATTCCAGCAGGCTACCGGATGTTCAAGAGGGGCAACCATAACCGTTAGCAAGCGTATCCCTCTGGTGTCGGGGCTGGGCGGGGATAGCAGCGACGCGGCGGCTGTTTTGTGTGGACTGAACCAGCTCTGGGAACAAAATCTATCGCGAGAGGAACTACTTAAGTTAGCCTGGCAACTAGGTTCGGATGTAGCCTTCTTTCTCTATGGGGGCACGGCCCTAATCGAAGGTAGAGGTGAACTGGTAACTCCACTACCGTCATTACCCCATATGTGGGTTGTCCTGGCACTCTCGCCCGTGCCCAGACTGTCAGGAAAGACCAAACAACTCTATGATAGCCTTAGCACTAATCATTACACGGATGGACATATTACACAGCAGCTGGTAGAGGAAATAAAGAAAGGTGAAGAACTTGGGTCTTCTCTTTTATTCAATACCTTCGAGAGTGTAGTCTTCACCCCTTTTTCTGAGCTAAGGATATATCGTGACCACATAGTGAAAATGGGTGCCCCCACTGTGCACCTGGCTGGCTCAGGACCAGCCTTATTTACCCTGATGAATGACAGAGCAAGGGCCGAAGACCTTTACGGTCACCTCAAACAGCAGAGATTCGAATCATACCTGACCGATACCCTAGCCTCGAGTGTATCGGCTTAATCACCGGCAAGAGAGTTTGAGAGCAGGTCACTATGCTCGAAGCCCCTTACCTGACGACAAAGGGTATGATAAGAGCTATCAGCCCCGTGAAAAGAACCGTAAGCATAAAGAGATTGTATCTTGTCCTGTAATCGCCCAGAAGGGACGGGTCATAGTAACCTTCTACACCCTGGTCCTTATACATCTTCAGAAGACCGCTCAGCAGCTTGGCTCTTGTCTGCCTTCCTCTTATCAGCCCAAACTCAGCAACGAAATTGACTACTAGTAAGAGAGCTATCATCGTGAACATCACAACCGTTGTCGTAAAGCCTCTTCCTGTTGCACTGATTATAGAATTAGAGAGAAGGATAACAAGGTTGAGAATAATCGCGGTGAGAACAAAAACGGTGTCCGTGCGCGTATTTGTTGCAAGCTCGCTGAGGAGATGTTCATGCACTCTTTCAATCATACTTGTCCTCCTTTGGTGTTACTTCGCCCATAGCGCATAAAAATCACAATAAAAGCAATAACGACCACAACTGCCAGTGCAATCCCAGCCCATAACCAGACCCTCGCGGATTCCTCAATCATCTTCATTAAATTCAGTGTTGTTCGTGCTTCGTTCGCTTCTGCTATCACGGTGACTGTATGCCACCCTTCGGTAGCGTTAGAGCCTGGCTTTATATTGATATCAATCGTCCGAGAACTACCCGCAGCAAGGGAGTCTATTCTCCCTGGATTGAACTCGACAACCCAGCCTTCCGGTTGGTATGAAGAGAACGTGATATTTGTAGTTGGTGACCTGCTGGTATTTCTAACTTCGATAAAACAGACATTGTCCCTACCAGGGACTACCGTACTATCTCAAGTTCCGCCACTCAGTTCCAAATTGTTGGATGTTCCAACCACCACCGACATATCCATTACCTCTCGCGCTTCTACCGCTTCTGCAATCAAAGTAACCCGGTATTGCCCTGGGGTAGCACGAGCAGGTGGCTTTATGTTGACATCAATCGTCTGAGAGCTACGCGCAGCAAGGGAGCCTATTTCCCCCGGTCTGAACTCGACGACCCAACCTTCCGGTTGATATGAAGAGAACACGATATTGGTAATCGGTACATTACTTCTATTTCCAACTTCAACAAAGAAAGGATTATCCTCGCCAGCTTTTACTGTGTTTCCAAACGTTCGTCCCTGTAGCTCCAAGTCCTGGGCAATAACTAGTTGTGGTGACAAAGTTGCTATCAAACACGATACCAATAATAAAAGCCCACAAATTATTATGTTTTTCTTCATTCGTCTCTCCACTCCCACCACTAGCTACATTCTTATAATCTTATATTTCAGGCGCTATTCATGTGAGGACAAATCTACTACTTTAGCCGAACGCTGTCAATATGCTATGATATACAATCCGCAATGAAACAAGTTCCACGCGTGTGCTTTGGACAAGTGATAACATCATAGGGCAGATAGTTGGTATTGATGGAGTAGATTCAAGGAGGGTTATCAAATGGAACGCAAGACAGAGCAAAATCTGCAGACCGCATTTGCCGGTGAAAGTCAGGCTAGCCGCCGTTATCTTTTCTTTGCTGAGAAGGCAGAGATGGAAGGTTATCCTCAGATAGCCCGGCTATTTCGGGCAACAGCCGAAGCGGAGACAGTTCATGCCCGCAACCATTTCAACGCAATGGATGGAGTGGGTTCAACCAGAGATAATCTGACTGCGGGTTTCATTGGAGAAGAGGAGGAATTCACTAACATGTATCCTCTTTTTATTAAGCAGGCATCATCAGCCGGTAATAAGCAGGCTCACACTACTTTTAAGTATGCTAATGAAGTAGAGCAAATCCACTTTCGCCTTTTTGAGGCGATGCTGAAGGCATTGGAAGCAAAACAGCAACCGAAGGACGAGCCTTACTTTGTCTGCCAGGTCTGCGGCAATACTGTAACTAATGAAGCACCTGAAAAATGCCCCATCTGCGGCGCTCTCGGCAATACGTTTAAGCGGATAGATTAGAAGAAGTAGTAACCCATCCCCCTGACCCCCTTCCCTTGTTAAGGGAAGGGGGAACGATATTTAAAAGAGGGGCTAACGCCCCTCTTAAACACCCACAAAGAAATGATAGCTAGAGAGGAGTCGATATCCCTCTTAAACGCCCTTAACATCTCTAGCAAAAACACGGGTGAGGGGTTAGTAGATAGAGAAAGGAGCGTGACTTAAATGACACAGAGGTTAACCATTAGACCATGTCATTCTAACGAATGTGCCACTGTTTTAAACCTGTGGAATGAAGCAGGAGCTATACCCAGTGTAACTGATAGCCTTGATGAGCTGATGCGACTGGTTCGAGATAATAGCGACATGTTTCTAGTTGCTGAGAGTAAAGGCCAAATTGTAGGAACCGTGATTGCAGGTTGGGATGGATGGCGAGGTAACATCTATCGTCTTGCGGTGTTACCGGACTACAGACGGCAAGGTATTGGAAAAGCATTAGTCAATAAGGCAGAACGTCAACTATTAGTCAAAGGAGCTAAGCGCATCTCTGTGCTAGTAGCACATGAGGAGACTTTAGCAGTATCCTTCTGGGATGCTTTACTCAACGCTGGTTATAGTCAGGATTCGAGGATTGTCAGGTATGCTAAGACCATGTAGCATTTTTACTGACTTAATAAGGCTGGATATCGAAGCGGATATCCAGCCTTACCCTATCCGTCCACAGGGATACCATCCCGGTCACTTCACTTTCTCTACTCTTTAGATAAAGACCTTTCAATGGCTTCTCTAATAACATAGGAGAAGTATGCAGACCATGCAATTATTAAGGCGGTAGCACCTACTATGGCAACTATTATCAACGCCCTTAAGAATCCAGACCATTCGCCAGCAGGTACAAGTCTGGTTAGCCATATCGTGACGAGCACAATAACCACTGTGGTAAGACAAGTGACGCTAACGGGAATTACAATACGAAGTGCTTTCATTCGACTCCACCTCCTTTTTGTTGGTAAGGCTGGACATCTTCCCCAATATCCAGCCTTACCTTTGGCTTTTACCCTGGGTTGTTCGTTGCAAGCTTCCAAGCTTCCCCTCATCCCCTTCGCTAGGCTTTGACGGTAACTTTCTGTCTTGCAACTCTCTTCTCCCTAGCCTCTTTGACCGCCAGCATGATGCCTCCGATGTTGATGTACCAGACAAGAGCCACCGGGATTAACATGATTGGGATTGCCAGTGCCAGTGCTACAATCGTTACTGCTGTCATCTTTTTACCTCCTTTTCTTATTTCCACTTATAGCTTACACCACAGTCTACGCCCGGAGCATCCGTAGCGATGCCTATTCTCAACTCCCGAAAATACCTAACATGTTAGACTCGCTATGCCAGTTTTTACTTATGGAATTGCCTTGAGCTAGGTGTTAACACTAGAAAGAAGAGTTAAATAGAAGTTTGGGTTATCGTTATTAAGCTGAGATGCAGGAGAAACTTAAGTGAGGACCAACTTGCGATGGAGAGATTAAGACAGTTCTACTATGACGTTACAACCTTTACCTGGCTCAGATTGCACAGTAAGATTAGCACCTACTAGCTGGGCTCTTTCGCGCATCCCGGTTAGACCAAGCTTACCGCTCCTAGCCAGGTCGCTCGCTGCACTTGGCACAACAAAACCCTTGCCATTGTCGCTGACTGTTATCTTCATCTTGGCTTCATCAAACTGGACAGTAATCTCAGCGTGGGTAGCACCAGAATGCCGCCATACATTTCTGAGCGCCTCTTGAGCAATACGAAAAAGCACCAGCTCTGTCTCTTCAGAAAGCCGCCGCGGCTCGCCAAGTACTTTTAAGCTTGTCTCTATTCCCGAGTATTTGCTCACGTCAGCGGCTAGCTGTTCCAGCGTTGCCACCAGGCCAAGACGGTCTAATGCTGCCGGGCGTAGGTCCTGGCTCAGACGACGCACCCCTTGCATGATGTCATTAGCCTGCTGCCATAATTGCTCCACTCGCTGGCGACTATTTTCTGACAGACCCTTATCGGTAGACATAAGGGCATCTAACTGGCGTGATAATACAATCAGCGCCTGGATAGTATCATCATGCAACTCGCGAGCGATACGCTTTCTTTCCTCCTCTTGTGCCCGGGTGGCTTGCTGCAGATAGTAATGCAGGTTTTCTTGAAGTCGTTTTTCCTCCGTAACATCACGGGCAATATGGAGAAAGCCAGTGGGTTCGCCATTACTACGAATCAGACTGGAGCTCAGTCTGACCAACGCCTCGGCTCCATCCTGTCTGATTGCTCTCTGGTCGTAAGACTCGCCAATCGTTTCCCCTTGAAGTAATTTGCGGCCCATCTCTCGTGCTACCTCCAGACCATCGGGAGAAAGCAAGTCCCTTACATTCATGTGTACCAAGCTATCCACATCGTATCCCGTAAGTTTAGAAGCAGCTACATTGGCTGCCAGGATGTTCCCCTCCAGGTCCTGAATCAAGATTGTATCGTGGGCGTTCTCGAAAAGTCTCCGGTATCTTTCTTCAGACCTCTGTAGTTCCCCTTGCGATATTTCCAGACGCTGACGATATTCTCGCTCCTTACGAAGCGTGCTGAAGCTGATAGCCAGTACATTGCCAATGATAAAAACTCCGCTCGTTTCAAATAGGGCGTCTATGGGGCTTGGTGATAGCACAAAGACACGGGGCAACATAGCGCCGAGGCATACTAACGAACAAGCCAAGGCTCCAACCCAACCAAACAAAAAGCCAGACCACACGATAGGCGCGAGGTATAGTATCCTATCAAATGCATGACGCGTAAGCCCAAGGTCAGACATTAGTCTAACAAATAGGGGGGGCTGTTCGAAATCCTCTTCGTAATGTATGACTGTGATAAGTACCAGCAAAGCGAGAATAAACCAGAAACCCGGAGTGCTAGCTATCCTTTTCAGGTGGCTCATTAATGATTGGTGTGCCACGTCTTTACCTTAGATTGTCATCTTTAGCTGGATTATCAGGGTATGTCTCTGAGTGTAACCCAGCCTTGCTTCATAGCATGTACCACAGCTTCCGTCCTTGAACTGACTTGTAGCTTATTAAAGATATGGCCAAAGTGAGCCTGAACGGTGCGTAAGCTGAGACAAAGCTGGTCGGCTATATCCTGATTTCTTAATCCACGGGTCGCTAGTCTGAGAATCTCCATTTCGCGTTCGGTAAGTACTGGCGCTGGCTTCTCATCCTTAGCTTTGCCAGAAGCAGAGGCAAAATGGCTGAGCACCTTCCGCGCTATTGAAGGATGTAATACTGATTCACCAGCATGTACCGCCCTCACCGCATCGATGAGTTCCCTCCCCCGGACACTCTTCAACAGGTAACCAGCGGCTCCGGCCTCGATAAGGCTAAAAACGAACTGGTCATCATCGTAAGCCGACAGTATTAGCACCGCAATATCAGGATATTGTGATTTGATTTGCTTGGTTGCCCCGATGCCATCAAGCTTGGGCATAGCAATATCAATGATGGCGACATCCGGCTTGGTAGAACCGGCTAATCTCACCGCTTCCTCTCCATCGCCAGCCTCGGCAACCACCTTCATATCCGATTCCTGCTCCAGGATCTGACGTGTTCCCTCCCGTACTACAGCATGGTCATCGGCAATTAGGATTTTGATATTATCCAAGTGAGTCTCTCCGCTACATATTATATTACTTTTAAGCCAAAGTCTCAACCAATCGTACTAGTCCAGTAGCTTAGTACACAATTCTTAATTAATCTCTTGAGCCTGTTCGGTGCCTTTCACCTTACCCATTAGCTCCCTCTCCTAAAAGGAAAGGAAACTAATATTAAAAGAGGAGCTTCGCCCCTCTTTTAAATCTCTTCCCCTTCCCCTGGTAGGGGAAGGGGATACAGGGGATAGGGTCAAACAAGATAGGTAAGAAACTGGTAATCTTTCTGAACTAGCTCACTAGTTATATTAGTAAAATCCAAAAGTAAGCATATTTACCTACTTTTAATAACCTTCTAATAAGTATAAAGCGCAAGACATATGCGTATTATCGGATACAGCAAGTAGGTATCACAGCGGAAGTGTTATTCGCTGCTGAGGTGTTAAGCTCATAAAAGAAGAGCAGACGATGGATAAAGAATCAGCAAGGAGGTGGCAAAAATGGAGTGGCAAGTCATAGTGGCGTTAGTTTTGGCGATACCAATTTTGCTTATTCCCGTAGCGCTCATCTGGTACATCAATATCGGCGGCATCATGCTTGCGGTCAAAGAGGCGAGGAAGAGACGAGTTGCCCAAGAAAAAGAAACACGTGAGATAGTTACAGCTACGAGAGAGAAATAAAGAGTAGCGACGCGGACATGTTGTGGGACCTTATTGAGGTAATACTATTAGGAACAGGCACCTGCTTGGCACTTAAGAAACTGTGGGAAGGGCAGCCTGATAAAAGAGCATTAGTTTTGGCCATACCGATTATGCTTATCCCCCTAGCACTTATCTGGTACATTAACATCGGCGGCATCTATCTCGCCATGAAGGAGGCAAAAGGGAGGCGAGCAACTCGTTAAAAACAAAAGAGGCAGGGACAGACACAATTTGGAAATCAAGGTAGGAACAGACTATGGTGTGGGAACTTATCGTCGGAGGGATGGTAGGAGTAGGCATTTTTTTGATGCTCAAGAACTCCTGGGGAAGTGTAGACCGTAAAAGAAGGAGGGAGAGTAGGAAGGAAGCAGGAGGGCATACTGAAGGTGCCCGCGATAAGGAAGGCACAACCGCAAAATAGCCCATCGTGAAAAGAGCAAAACCAAGGAGGCAGAAAATGGAATGGCAGGTTATAATAGCACTGGCGCTGGCAATACCGATTCTCCTTATCCCGGTAGGGCTTGTTTGGTATACTAACATCAGTGGAATCTATGCCGCTATTAAAGAATCTCGAGCCAGGAGAGAGGCCCAAACGATGGAGCCCGGAGAGTTAGTCGCTGTCAGGCAGCGCGTCGATAAATAAACAGAAAATACGAGCAGTGCTAGGAGGGACTGCGTGAGCAAGCTGTATTGCAGTAACAATGAAGGGACAAAGGTAATAATAGAGTCCTTTAAGCTACCCTTGGAGGGGGGAGTCTTACGCTTCCCCCTTTTTCTTGGTAAAATACAAGCGGAAAGGAGCAGAAGCTTTGGAACTAAACCGCACTGACTTTCTGAGACAATGCAAGGGGGACACAATATGAGTAAAGGAGTATTGGTTGACACAACTAAATGCATTGGGTGCAGGGGATGCCAGGTAGCCTGCAAGCAATGGAATGAGAGTGATGAGTTTATCCCCACCGAGGAAAATGGAGTAAAGTCAATCAATCAGGGTAGCTATGAGAACCCGCCACAACTAAATGCTCATACCTTCACCAAAATACGCTTTACTGAATTGGAAAATGACGGTAAGTTCCAATGGGTCTTTACGAAGCTCCAGTGTATGCATTGCGAGCACCCTGCCTGTGCCGAAGCTTGCCTTGTAGGCGCTCTACAGAAAACGGAGGAAGGGGCGGTCACCTATGACGAAAAGAAGTGCATCGGTTGTCGCTATTGCATGGTCGCCTGTCCTTTTGGCATACCGACCTTCGAGTGGGAAGAGCCGCTGCCCTGGATACGCAAGTGTACCTTCTGCACCGACCGGCAGGCGGCTGGGCTCGAGCCAGCTTGCGTCAAGACCTGTCCCAGTGGCGCTCTCAAGTTCGGCGAACGCGATAACCTTATCGCTGAAGCAAGAGACCGTATTGCCACTAACCCCGGGAAATATGTAGACTATATCTACGGAGAGAAAGAGGTAGGAGGTACCTCATGGCTGTATCTCTCTCCTGTCCCCTTCGAGAAAATAGGCTTTCGAAGCCACGGTTCTGAGCCGGTGACCGTCAATGCCGAACGGGCTATGGGAGCTGTTCCGGCAGTACTGCTGGCAGTAGCAGTAACTATGTCTGGCATCTACTGGCTGACAAAACGCCGCCAAAAGATAAGCCAGGCTAAGGCCGTTGAAGAGAAAGAAGGAGCGGTGAAAAAATGAGACAGCAGAAAAGTTCATTCCCTATCGGCACTTTGATTCTAACCGGTCTGGTCATCCTGGGTCTCATACCAACGATTATTCGATTTATTTATGGGCTTGGAGCAGTCAGCAACCTGAGCGATGGACGACCCTGGGGATTCTGGATTAGCTTCGACCTGTACTGCGGAGTTGCTCTGGCAGCAGGCGGGTTCACCCTCGCCGGCTGGGTGTATGTCTTCCACAAGGAAAAGTACCACTCGATAGCAAGGCCGGCAGTATTGACTGCATTTTTGGGCTATACGCTGGTTATACTTGCTCTACTCATAGACGTGGGACAACCCTGGTATATCTGGCACATCATTATCTACCAGAACATTCACTCTCCACTGTTTGAAGTGGGGGTATGTGTGCTGACATATACCATCGTACTCGCTCTTGAGTTCAGCCCTACAGTCTTTGAGCGTTTAAGCGAAACCAACCTTCCCATTATCAGGCGCTTTAACTGGCACATCCCATTACGGGCTATCCGGGCAATCCAGATACCATTGGTTATTTTTGGTGTCGTCCTTTCAACGTTGCATCAGTCGTCCCTGGGGTCAATGCTGCTGATGATGCCAGAGACGCTTAACCCTATATGGTATACACCGATATTGCCGATATTGTTCCTCAATTCAGCAATAGCGGTAGGACCGGCTATGGTAATCTTTGAAACCACAATCAGTAGCAGAGTCTTCGGCCACAGATTGAGCATGGATATCCTCAGTGGCTTAGCCAAAGGTATCCCTTATATTCTGGGTATCTATCTGCTGCTTAAATTAATGGACCTGACTGTGTCAAGAGAACTGGGACTAGTCTTCTCTGCATATCCATATAACCTTCTGTGGTGGGGGGAGATTATCATCGGAGTTATTTTACCAATTTTACTCTTTTCCATGCCCAGCATAAGGCAGAGCCGGAGCGGCGTCTTTTGGAGCGCAACGTTGGTCGTGGCTGGGCTTGTATTCAACCGCTTCAACGTGAGTATGTTCGCTCTAGGCATGCGCCCCGGCTATACTTACTTCCCTCACTGGATGGAGGTAGCTATTTCGGTAGCCCTGGTCGCCGACGCTTTGCTCGTCATCTGGCTCGCTCACCGCTTTCTAAGGATAGTAGAACATGAAGAAATGCCTGCGGAAGCGCAACAGGGTTGAAGTGTGCATTTAAGAGTTACCTCTAGAAAAAGGAGTAACCGAGCGAAATGAAATAGGGTGGGGGGGTTAGCTTAAAAAATAGAGACCGGTTCTATTCGAGGGAGCGAGGCGAAATGGAAAAGCCAGTAAAAATAGGGGCCGAAGTAGCCGAGCATCACTCTCAGCTTCCCCCGAAACCTTTGATGCTCTGGACAAAAGGTGAAGGACACAATGGCTAAGATTGGTCTCTCCCGTAAAGTGTTGCTGCGTGAGTTTAGAAGCAAGACCTTCCGTCGCCTCTACATACTGGGTGTGCTCTTGTTCTACTGCACACTCTTTTACTACTTTGGTGAGCTGGTTGACTTCTTCGGCTGGAATGCCTTACGCTGGGAATTCTTCTATAGCATACACGATACACACCGTCTACTGTTTCTAACCCCTATAATCTATGCTGGCTATGTCTTCGGTGCCAGACAAGCCGTCATCATTACTATTATCAGCGGCATGATTTTCCTGCCCCGCGCTTTCTTCATATCCCCATACCCCGACCCGATGGCAAGAATGCTAGTTTTTACTCTGGCTGCCGGAATCATGGGTTATCTGACTGCAATTGTGCGCAGAGAGTCGGAAAGACGAACCCATCTGGAAGCTATCTTGACAAGCGAGAGGGATAAACTTCTCGGAATACTGGGAAGGATGCAGGACGGCGTGGTCATCATTGCCCCGGACTATCGGATAAGGTACATGAATCCAAGCATGGTCAGAGACTTTGGCGAAGGTCTCAGCTCTTACTGCTACAAATGCCTACGCGGGCTCGACGAACCCTGCCCCGATATTTGCCGATTGCCCGATGTAATAAATGGTAAAATCGAGCGATGGGAATATCATCTACCCGACGGCAGAAGCTATGAAATAGTAGCTTCACCTTATAGAGATACCGATGGTACAACCTGTCAATTAGCTATGTACAGGAACATCGGGCAACGTAAAGAAACTAAAGTAGATTTAGGAAACTCAGGGAACCAGGCTTAAGGCTCCTGCACACATCACATGTTCTCCGGCTCCAACCTCCATGTGGCTTTATCATAAATTATGTCTTATACTTATAATAATTTTAGGAAAGAGCCTTAAAGTGGCAAGCACATGGATACAGAACGGATATTCGCACTTATCGCGTTCAGTTTACTCCACCTGCTGTTGGCTGGGATGTTGTTGCAGGACCTGGTAAACAGAAAGCGAGTGTTAGGTGGACGAAAAGCCCCGTGGGCTATAGTAATATTATTTATTACTTTTGTTGGTCCGCTTTTGTATTTGCTCTGTCACCCGAGGATTTTCTATGGTAGCGATAACGAATAGAAGTAAGATAACATCTAACCAACCACCAAACCAGAGCGGGACTCAAGGAACTCTGGAAGGAGACCCAACACTCAACTCAGAACTAAGACTGACTTAAATAGATAAAGAAATGCATGAGGAGGTTTATTCACCATATTCTTTTCTTCTCAATATCCACCCGTGGACTTCTTGGCCATGGCCTATTTTCAACCCAACCTTCGTAGTATATCAAATTGGGATTTGTATCAAGAGAGGTATAGTCTTTAATCGGTACCTTCAGTGCTTCCGCCTCATCCCTGTCAAAAACGCGAATATCAAAAATGCGCTTGTTTTCCTGCCGAGGGCGTACCACTACCCTTGCCCGTTGCCATATAAACTCTACGTCTTCCCTGCAAACCTGTGCTAGGCACACTCCTATAAATTGTCCTCCCACAACCTGTAACATCTCCATTGGGCCGGATAGCTCCTCTAACTTTGGTTTCGACGACTCCCCCATCACTAGTTTCTTTTTCCAAAACATTTACGGTCTCCTTTTTGTTATGTCACTAGTGTTGTCTCACATCGGCGTTCTTTATTCAGGGTTGATTTTACACCTCATCTCGACCAAGGTCAATTATTTTTTTCTCATTATGGCAACCTGACCCAATTCGAACTTCTGGAAAAGCAATGAAAAAAGTTAGGTATCACCTATGTTAGAAACTACTACAACGAATTTGACAAACCTGATAGCTGGGTCTATAATAATGATGTGTTTCTTATCGTGCCCCCCCAAGAGGGTATCACGCTGTCATCCGACCAAAGCACTGGCAAAGAGGTCCGAGCTTATTTTCACCTTTATATCGTAACGTCCTTACGCATGTGAAACGAGAGCATTATGCATAAGATAATAAAGAGAGAAATCCTGGTTCCCAACACAATTTATGTCAAGGTAGAAGCCCCGGCTGTTGCCCGAAAAGCCAGACCTGGTCAGTTCGTTATACTGAGAGTAGATGAGGTTGGAGAGAGGTTCCCAATGTCGCTGGCAGGCTGGGATAAAGACGAGGGAACAGTCGAAATTACCTTCGGAATCATGGGAAAAAGCACCATGAAACTTGCTGCTCTGGGAGAAGGCGATTGCATCAGTGATGTTGCCGGCCCTTTAGGTAACCCCACAGAAATCGAGAATTACGGTAATGTCCTCTGTGCTTGTGGTCACTTCGGTATCGGCCCCATGGCAACGGTGATAGAAGCCCTAAAAGAGAAAGGGAACCGCATTATAACGGTGCTAGAGGCGAGGAGTAAAAATTACCTATTCTGGGAAAACAGGCTAAAGAAATTTAGCGATGAATTGCACGTCGTTATCGGTGATGGCAGTGGCGGCGGAAAAACACAGATAGACGAGTTTGTCAAAGAATATCTGGAAAATGGGAATAAGGTAGATAGGGCACTGGCGATTGGACGCGTGTTTATGATGATGGAATTGGCAAAAGCGACGAAACCATTCGGGGTGAAGACTATCGTTAGTTTAACGCCGATAATGGTTGATGGGACAGGGATGTGTGGATGTTGCCGGGTTGCTTTAGGTGAACAAACAAAATTTGCCTGTGTTGATGGTCCTGAATTTGATGGCCACTTAATTGATTGGGAACTTCTCATTAAACGAAAACGAGCTTACCTCCGAGAGGAAACTTTAGCCTATAATTTGTGGGACGTTGAAACTCTACGCAAACTTAGCGAGTTAGCCCAATTACCAGGATGCAGCAAATGAGTGAAACTAGTAAGAAGGTAAATTTAAACCGTGAACCGATGCCAAAACAGGACCCTCTGGTGAGAAAGAGTAATTTTGGCGAGGTAGCTCAGGGATACAGTGAAGAGCAAGCTTTCACTGAGGCAACCCGTTGTCTGCAATGCCCAAAACCTCTTTGCAAGAAAGGTTGCCCGGTTAATGTGGACATACCGGAATTTATCGCAGCAATGCGAGACCGAGATATGCCCAAAGCAGCAAAAATCCTCAAGGGTAAAAATAGTCTTCCTGGTATATGCGGTAGAGTTTGTCCTCAGGAAACACAATGCGAGGAAGTATGCGCGCTATCCAAGAAACAATCCTCGATAGCTATCGGCCGTCTGGAACGATATGTGGCTGATTGGGAGAGGGCACACTCTAATACCAGTGGCAACCCAGAGAAGGATCCCGTTAATGGCAAAAGGATAGCTGTGGTTGGCTCCGGTCCGGCCGGATTAACGTGTGCCGGTGACTTAGCTAAAATGGGCTATAAAGTTGATATTTTTGAGGCACTTCACGTCGCCGGTGGTGTATTAATGTATGGAATCCCAGAGTTCAGGCTACCAAAATCTATCGTCCAATTCGAGGTCGACTACATAAAGTCGCTAGGAGTGGAAATCAAGCTTAACAATGTAATCGGAAAGATAGCTACTGTTGATGAGATGTTAGGAGATGGTTACAAAGCGGTTTTTCTATGTCCTGGTGCCGGTGCACCGATGTTCTTAAATATCCCCGGCGAAAACTTTAGTAATATTTATTCAGCTAATGAATTCCTAGTTCGAACGAATCTGATGAAGGCATATCTCTATCCCAAGTATGATACCCCGATAAAGGTAGGCAAGAGGGTCGCTGTGTTTGGCGCAGGTAATGTTGCCATGGATGCGTGTAGATGTGCTTTGAGGCTCGGGGCTGATGAGGTGTATGTTATTTATCGTCGTTCCGAGGCTGAAATGCCGGCTAGAGCCGAGGAGAGGGAGAATGCCAAAGAGGAAGGCGTCATCTTTAAGATGCTGACTAATCCCTCCAGATTCATCGGGGATAAACAGGGTAAGGTTCAGGCAGTAGAACTATACGAAATGGGACTTGGTGAGCCTGATGAAAGCGGTCGTAGAAGACCGGTCCGAAAGCCGGGTACCGAATTTATTATGGAAATCGACACTGCAATCGTTGCCCTCGGCACCAGACCTAATCCTATTATCCCGTCAACAACCAGTGGACTTGAACTCAATAAAGAGGGTACGATAAAAACAGATGAGGCTACTGGTAGAACCAGCAAAGAGGGAGTCTGGTGCGGTGGCGACATGGCTACGGGAGCAGCGACAGTCATCAGTGCTATGGGAGCCGGAAAACGAGCGGCCGCTAATATTGATGCTTATCTAAAAGAGAACCACAATTAATCGAAGCCGCTGAACTTTTGTAGTACGTCCCGTATTCGAGGGGAATTAGCAATACACTCTTTGACCAAAACCGAGTTATTTGTTTTTCTTAACTTCCAGAGCACTTACTGTCAGGTCTACTAAGTCCATCACCTCTATCTCAAGGTCTGGACCCTTTTCTTTCCCCCGGGTGGTCATGGCGCATTTGAAGTGGGTCAGGCATTTGGGGCAATTAGTTATCAGTGTATTTGCTCCTGTTTTTTTCGCCTCAAGTAACCGTTCAGCCCTTATCTGCTTGGAATATGAATCGCAATTAGTCCAGGCACTCGTGCCGCAGCATAAGGATTCACTCCGGTTCCGCTCCATCTCAATCAGTTCGATACCCGGGATAGAGGTCAGTACCTTGCGGGGAGCTTCGTAGATACCCAGATGTCTTCCCAAGCGGCAGGGGTCCTGATAGGTCACCTTCTTATTGACCTTTTTTAGATTTAACTTGTCAATGTTCTCGGCAAGGAACTCACTTATGTGCTGCACTTCCCAATCAACATCAAAGTAACGTGGATAATCCTTTTTGAATGTCCTCAGCCCTTCAGGGCAGGAAAAAATAATCTTTTTTACGCCGGCCTCTTTTATTATAGAAATATTGTGCTGAGCGAGCTTTTTGAAGGTCTCCTCATCCCCTGTCCAGAGCATGTCGTGTCCGCAACACTTCTCATCAGGAAGCACCACCGGCTCTATACCCAATGAATTAAGTATCTTTATCGTCCCTTCAGCAATACTTAGCGTTCTTACTCCGATGTCTTCAAAGACAGGCTCGAAATAAGGGGCACAACCAATGAAAAACATGACGTCCCCCTTTTCCGAGACCTTGTAGCCCTTATTCGTTAACCATTCCAATCTGTTCTGTTTGATTTTAGGATTCGACATGAGCCGCATCAGGGATTGCAGGACACCAGCATGAGCACAGTCTCCATATTGCCCGGCTTCCGATGCTACTTCCCTTGCTTTCTGTATGAAAAGCGGGAAATCAACCTCAGCTGGACATTTGAGAGAACAGTTTTGGCAGGTCAAACATGAGAATAGTTGACGGTTATAGGTCAAATCATCTTCAGAGCCCAGTAGAGCATTCTCTATCATTATGCGTGGAGAGAAAGTCGGGTCATATTTGGAAATTGGGCATATACTTGAACATTTACCACACTCCAAACAGTAATATGTGTTGGTTTTTTTAACGGCATCCTCTAAAGTCAAGTCTTTTTCTCCTTCTTAAAAGAGGAAGGACCTAATTTCTTAAGCTGGTCAACCATTTCTTCGATGACCCTGGCAAATATTACCCCTTCGGAGGTGGATATCAGTTCGCGTCTGAGGCGTCCATCTTCCAGCCCGAGGGTATGAGTCATCCTCCTCAGTCTTTCAAACATTGCATCGCACTTATCCGGACCATTAAGATAATGACAATCTTGATGGTGGCATCCGGCAACGAGAACCCCGTCTGCCCCTCCTTCAAATGCTTTAAGGACGTATATCGGGTCTACCATCCCGCTGCACATCACCCTGACAATCCGCACATTTGCCGGGTAGTGGAGACGACTCGTCCCGGCAATATCGGCCGCAGCATATGTACACCAGTTGCAGGTGAAAGCTATTAATTTAGGTTCAAATTCACTCATTCTTATACTTCGGTTAAGGCACCCACCTGTTCCAATATCTGCTCCCGGGTGAAATGCCGGGTGGACATCGCACCGGTAGGGCAGACCACAGAACAGCTACCACATCCTTTACAGAGAACCTCGTTCACTGTCGAGACCATGACGCCATTCTTACTGACGACGGCTGGGGCATGGAAGTCACAGACCTTCTCACATTGCCCGCAACCTATACATCGCGACTCATCCACATGCGCGATAGCGGACTCAAGCGTAATCCTGCCTTTACTGATTAAAGACAGGACTTTCGAAGCCGCCGCCGAGCCTTGAGACACAGTGTCAGGAATATCTTTCGGTCCCTCGCAGCAGCCAGCGATAAAGATGCCATCGGTTGGCGTAGCAACAGGGTCAAGCTTAACATGCCGTTCTAGGAAGAAGCCATCGGCTCTTTGATTGATACTGAATATTTTGGCTACTTGCCCGGCATCATAGCGTGGCTTCAAGCCAACCGCCAGGATGACCATATCCACGGGTACACGTATCACTTTCCCTATCAGGGTATCCTCACACTGGACAATCAACTTCCCCTTTTCCTCGTCAGTTAAAGCAATGTCGGTAACCTTAGCCACCTTTCCTCTTATGAAAGTAACACCCTCTTCGGCGACACGCTTGTAGAACTCTTCGTAACCCTCGCCAAAACAGCGCATATCGATATACATTTGATATACCTCAGCGCAGCCTGTTTCTCTTAGCAAATGGGCATATTTCAGACTGTACATGCAGCAGACCCGCGAGCAATATTCACTATAGTTTTTATCTCTGCTACCCACACAGTGGATGATAGCAACACTCTTCGGCGGCTTGCCATCCTTCAAAACAATCTTGCCCCCGGTCGGCCCAGCCGCACAGGTCATCCTCTCGAACTGGAGACTAGTCAACACATTATCATACCTGCCATACCCGTATCGCGGCATCACCGATGGGTCGAAGGGGTCGTAGCCTGTGGCTAAGATAATTGACCCTACTTCTATTTCGATAATTTCATCTTGTTGCTTAAAATCAATGGCTTTAGCTTCACAGAATCTCTCACAGGCACGACATTTCCCTGTTTTGAAATAAACGCAGTGCTCTCTATCAATAGTGGCCACGTTAGGGATAGCTTGGGCAAAGGGAATATAGATTGCCTTTCTATTATCCATACCCTCTTCGAACTCACTGGGAACCTTCCAAGGACACTTCTCTTCACAAACACCACACCCGATGCACTTACTCTCGTCCACATAGCGTGCCTTCTTCCTGACCTTGACCTTGAAATTACCTATGGACCCGGAAACCTCTTCCACTTCGCTATAGGCAAGAAGCTCAATAAAAGGGTGCTGCCCTATCTCCGTCATCTTGGGAGTCATTATACACTCCGAGCAATCCAGGGTAGGAAATGTCCTGTCAAGCTGGGCCATATGACCGCCGATAGAAGAGCTTCTTTCCACGAGGTAAACCTTGTGTTCACCATTGGCGATGTCCAGAGAAGCCTGTATTCCGGCAATACCGCCACCGACAACCAGGACATTAGGATTAACCGGGGCTTCTTTAAGCTCCAACGGCTCGTGGCGCTGGACGCGTCTTATTGCTGCCCTTACGATATCTTTGGCCTTCTCGGTAGCAATTTCTTTATCGGGATGGACCCACGAACAGTGTTCGCGGATGTTAGCGTGTTCATACAAATAAGGATTCAGTCCGGCCGCCTGGCAAGCTTTACGAAAGGTGGGTTCATGCATTCTCGGTGAGCAGGAAGCGACCACGACCCGGTTGAGCTTAAGATTCTTGATGTCATCTTTGATGAGTGCCTGTCCCGGGTCAGAACACATATAAGAATAATGACGGGATACCACTACGGAATCCAGAGTGCTGGCATAATCAGCCACCTTCTCTACGTCCACTACGCCGGCAATATTCAGACCGCAATGGCAGATGTATACCCCAGTTCTTATCTCTTCCTTATCCATGCCTGTTTTAAATTGCCTCCCAGACTAACTCGGCAATATCCTTAAGCTCAATACTCTCGCCGTTTGGTATTGTCAGACGGCTGTCTCCGAACATAGCCAGACAATAGGGACAGGCCACAGCCAACACCTCGGCTCCCAATTCGAGTGCTTGTTCAATCTTAATATCGGAGAACCTCTCGCCTTTCTTTGTTTCCATCCAGACTCTACCCGCCCCACCACCACAACACAGGCTATCTTCACGAGAATCTGGAAACTCTATCAGTTGTACGCCAGGGATACTATGCAAAATCTCCCTAGGTTCATCAAAAATATTATTGTGACGTCCGAGGTAACACGGGTCATGGTAAATAACCTTTTTGTTCAATCCTTTGGTGAACTTTAGCTTTCCGTTTTTGATTAAACCCAGTAGATACTGGGTGGTATGAATCACCTCAAAGTCGCTGCCAAACTCGGGGTATTCATTCTTAAAGGTGTGATAGCAGTGTGGGGAGCCGACGAGCACGCTTTTTACGCCGCTTTCGCGAAAATTAGTGATGTTCTTTTGCGCCAGACTCCGGAATAGCTCTTCGTTACCAGTTTTTCGGACTGACTCACCACAGCAAGTCTCTTTAGTACCTAATATGCCAAAATCTATTCCCGCGGTCTTGAGAATACCTACTATCGCCCGGGCAACTTTTCTGGCAACAGGGTCATAAGAAGGATAACATCCTGGAAAATACAGCAACTCGGTTCCCTGGATGAATTGTTTTACCCCCAGGTCCTTAGCCCAGTCAGCCCGATTCTCCTCCGGCTCTCCCAATGGATTACCGGTAGCCGCGATGCTTTTCACGGCAAGGCTGAGTGAATCAGGAACCTTACCCGCCCCTAGTCCAGCGATTGCCCGGCGACAGGCGCGCATTACATCTATTATCTCTACACCGCGAGGGCATACCTGAACACAAGCCCGGCAGCTAGCACAGAGCCACATATCTTCTGATTCAAGGTCAACCAAGCCAAGTTGAACTTCATGAATTAATTTGCGGGGAAGAAAACTTCTCACCAGGTTCCAGGGGCAACTGCCTGCACAAAGGCCGCATTGATAGCATAACTCGAAGGTTTTACCGCCTTCATCTACCAGAACATCGGCCACTTCTCTTACAGGATTAACCACTTTCATAAAACTACATTTCCTTATCTTGCAATTAATATCTGAAAATAGCCACTACACATTAATAACCGGTAAGTCTTCAGCTATCAACGAACGAAGCTTACCGGATTAAAAATACACTCTCAATATATGAACCTGACAATAAAAAGCGACCACGCACTTAGAAATCTTCTATTCTCTTGAACCCCTGGCACCCTGTTGACAGGAGAGCAAGGTCTTCCAGTTCAAGCACACATATATTGTAACTCTTTTTGGTAGGTATAGTCAACTACTTTTGCACTACTTGTACTAGTTCATATGATTAGTGACACAATAATTAATTAACCTCTTAAGTCTGTCCGATGTCTTTACCTCACCCCCTTAATCCCCCTTTCCCTAGTAAGGGAAAGGGGATAAAGAGGATAGGGTCAAACCATCTAGGAGGAAGACCAGCAAGTGTCACCAATCTATCTGAACTGGCTCACTACTGGTTCGTAAGTAACTTTACTGCAATTGTGTTCCATTTTTCTTAATATGTGCACTTTTAACCCAGCCACACCTTAACAAGGTTTATCTCCCCTTTTTTGTTCCTTACCCTCTCATCTAATCTAGCTTCATGAAGGCGCTGGAGAATTTCTTTCATTCGTGGGCCAGGCGCGATGCCCATCTTTTTCAGGTCGTCGCCGGTGAGGGCGGGCTTGATGTAGCGGAGTTTAGTCAGGAAGGTCTGGATACGCTGGCAAGCTACTGTAGAATCACAGGTCAACGAATTAGCTATAATTGCCGTTAGAGAATAGCCACGGAGGAGACGGTAGATTTTGCTCGAAGTCAGACAGGGATTAGCTAGCGCCTTAATTTCAGCTTTGAGCCTGCCAGTATCTCGCAGAATCTGAGCGATTGGCTTGGGCAATCTCAAGTATGAAATCAGATGTTCATTTTCTTCTGCGTTCAGCCGGTAAAAGAGAAGGGACAGATAAAGTCCGATGGAGGGCAAAGCTGGATAACTTAGTTGCCGAGCTTGCCTGAACTTTTCCACTACCCAGTCATCACCCCTTAATGATGGCTGTAATCTGGATAACACGCCTAGTTCTTCAGCACGATGCAGGATTTTCTCCGGGAATTCCTCCTTTAAGACCATCTCCAGTTCATGCCGTATTCGGTCGCCAGTGATGGTATCCAGCATAGGCAAGTCTCGCTCTAATAGCCGTAAAGTATTTGGTTCAAGTTGGAAGTCTAACCTCTGCTCGTAGCGCAGGCTACGCCAGATGCGGGTTGCGTCATCAATAAAGCTATTTTCGTGCAGAATGCGGATAAGCTTATGTTCAAGGTCATCCCTGCCTCCGTATAAGTCAATCAGCCGACCATAGTGTTCGGGAATAAGCTCAACAGCCATAGCATTGATGGTAAAGTCACGGCGAAAAAGGTCGCTGGCTAAGGAATCCGGCTTCACGCTTGGCAGCGCCCCCGGTCTCTCATAAGTCTCGGAGCGGGCAGTAGCCAGGTCAGCACTCCATTTATTCCATCGAAGTTTAGCCGTTTTGAAACGGGGATGAGTGATGATTTTACCCTGGGTAAGGACGGCTAACTGCTGTGCCAGATTTACAGCATCGCCTTCGACCACCAGGTCGAGGTCTAGGTTCGGTCGCTCCAGGAGCAAGTCGCGGACCACACCACCGACAAGGTACAGGTTTCGCCCCTGACTGGCAGCAAAAGCACCAGCAGCCTGTATAAAACTAACCAGCTCAGCTGGTAGCTGTTTTTCAATTTCACTCGATAAATTGACAGTATCAGACATTTTTCTTCACTTTGGCATGGATTAGTCCGAATTATAGCATAGGTTGATAGTGAGTTTACTGGTCGCGTTTGTTGGTACTATTCTGTCCTGGTTGTGTTGTCATTCTGGCGAAACTTGTCCCGTACCTGATACGGGAGCCAGAATCCAGGTCTACCTCTACCCGCCACTGGATTCCAGCCTGCGCTGGAATGACATCTTTGAAAAAGTTATTTAGCTTCTAGTGGTAACATCGTAATCAACCGAATGCAAACAAAACCCATTTGTTAACTACTTACATCATTATGTCAAACAAAAAGAGATTAGAGAGGTATTGACTCTCTCTACTCTCACTCCTTTTAAGGGCGTCGAAGAGGGGCTGACGCCCCTCTTCGAATATTTTCCCCCTCTCCTTTTTGAAGGAGAGGGGGATTAAGGGAGTGAGGTTCCAAATCTCTACTCTCCACTATAAAAGGCAACGCCGACTACTCCCGGGCCGGTGTGAGCACCCATTACCGGTGTAAATTCGGTAATAAATAGCTCAGCGCAATCAAAGCGGGAAGAAATCTCATCCCTGAGCGCTATCGCCCTGTCTAGAACATCAGCGTGTGTAACAGCCACATGAAGTGGCAGCCCTTTGACTACTTTCTGCCCCATCATATCCAATATGCGTTTCATCGCCCTGGCATCAGTCCTGGGATTAGTGACGGGATGAGCCTCGCCCTCGGCAACAGTCAAAATGGGCTTAATTTTAAGTAGAGCGCCAGCCCAGGCCGCTGCTTTGGGTACACGCCCCCCTTTAACCAGATAGTAGAGGGTATCCAAGGAAACAAATAAGTACACCTGCCGTATTACTCTCGTAGCTGTTTCAGCCACTTCGCTCAGGCTCTTCCCTGAGGCCGCAGCTCGAGCTGCGGCCAGAACCACAAAGCCCTCGGCTGCGGCGGCAGTCCTGCTATCAAGCACCTCTATAACTACACTGGAGAGCGGCTCCTTTGCTATCTCTACAGCCTGCCGCGCAGTATTGAACATCCCGCTAAAATTCGCTGAAAGGGTGATACAAAGGATGCTGGATGCCCTCTGGCTGGCTTTATTATAAGCCTCAAGAACGGGGCCGGGTAAAGAGGCTGCCGTAGTCGGAAGCTTCTCCGCCTGCCTGAGAAGCGCATAGAACTGGCTCGGAGTTATATCTACTCCATCCCGATAGACCTTATCCCCGAAAATGACCTGTACTGGCACTACTTCAATGCCATACTTCTCTACCAGTTCCTTAGGAAGGCAGGCAACACTGTCGGTAACGATAGCCACTTTAGCCACAGATTTCTACACCTCGGTATCGGTATAAAAGGCAATAGCCAGCACCCCGGAGCCAGCAGCATAACCCATTACTGCTGAAAAGTCGGTAAGCCAAAGCTCGACACATTTAAACTCAACCGAGATTCGTTCCTTAAGCCTTTCTCCCTCCTCAAGCACATCAGCCTGTGCTACCGCCACATGCGCTGGCTTCGCCCCAACCATCTTTTTCATCAAGGTCAGTGCCCGTTTCACCGCCTGCTCTTTATTCCTAGCCAGGCCAGCAATATGCACTAACCCCCCTGAAATAATAAAAATCGGCTTAATGTTGAGCATAGAGCCTGCCACAGCAGTAATCTTGGGGATTCGCCCGGTTCTGTACGCATGACGGATTGTTTCCATAATACCAATAACGCCGACCCTTTCACTTACTGATTTAGCTACTCCAGTCACCTCAGACAAGTCCTTTCCCGTTTCAGCAACTCGTGCCGCCGCCAAGACGATAAGTCCTTCGCCACAGGCAGCCGTCTTTGAGTCCAACACCTCAATGAGTGTCTGGGGAAGTTCAGTCTTAGCTTCTTCCTTGGCTACACAAGCCATGTTATAAACAGTACTAAGCCCGGAGGAAAGGGTGATACAAAGTATACCCTCGGCGTTAGCAGATGCTTCTCGATAAGCACTGAGATACTCACCAACTGAAGCTGGTGAAGAAGCAAATTGGTCGGGCGCCTTTTCCAGTAGCTGGTAAGCCTCTGTTGCGGTTATATCCACACCATCGCGGTATATCTTACCGTTAAAGTGGATATTAATCGGTATTATTCGCAACCGATACTGCCTTACCATTTCTGGAGTCAAGCAGGCTATGCTGTCGGTCAAAATAGCTACCTTTTGCGTCAGGAACCTCCTGGCCAGACGGCACGCTAAGCCATCAGTCGTTGCTTGCGGCGTCTTATCCGTCGTTCCACTAATGCCGGACTTAACAATAGCCCCAGCATCATTACAGCCAGAACCAAAAAGCCAGGCAGACCAAGTCTTTCTTCAGCATAATAGGCAACCACACTCAGAGTGAGAAGCCCCGAAACAATGAGTAATGCGACCCTTATCCAGCGCTGTCTCAAGCGAACGAAGGCAAAGGCAGTTAAAGCTAACGCTAAAAAACTCAGCCCGATACAGGGAGCAAAATATTGAATATGCTCGAAACTAAGTTCAAGAAATTCACCTTCTTTGCCCACAGCCAAAAACCAACCGATGATAACTGGCAGCGGTAGCAGCATCAGAGCACTAAATAGCCAATCTCTCTTTATGGTTTGAACAGCGATAGAATATACCAGCCATAAAGCCAGCGGGATATAAACAAGTATTGCCAACCACGACCAACTCCTGGGCAGATAGAGCAGAAGAAGACCGGCTATTGCCACCGGCAGCAAGGAGTAACCCAGCCAGGGAAAAAGCCATACCGGTTTACCATGACACCAGCCATAGATTGCTGTCGTGAGAATCAAGCCCAGAATAATTGCCAGCCAACCAATGCCCTGCCACCAATTCAGAGCAAACAAAAAGGCAAAAAGCAGGTGAGGCATGGAAGCTAGTAGCGCCTGTCGCCAGCTGCCCTGGCTGTGGGCTTCATATATCTGACGGGCTACCAATCTAGCTGAACCGAGAAGCTTGACGCAAGTTTTAGTCGCCTCATCTTCAGATAACCCAGCCTCTCTCATCTCTTCTAGTTTATCCTCAATATGAGTTTGTAATTCAGTAATAATTTCTCTCTCAGAGCCAAGGTCCAGCCTCAGGTCATCCCTAACGCTATCCAGGTATTTGATTACCGCCGTCGGTCCCGTCGCCACCTTTCTCTTACCTCGTACTAAGTATTTGCCGGTTGAATAATCAAATTCATAGCCGCCGCAAAATCCTGCCACTGGCTCCTCTTCGTTGCCAGCAGCCGCTGCCCCTTGTCAGTAATATAGTAATATCTCCTCTGTCGGCCGCTGGGTAACATCTGCCATTTACCTACAACCAAGCCCGCCTTCTCCAACCGATGAAGAGCCGGATAAAGGGTGCCTTCCTTAAACTTGAAGTAGCCCTGGCTCCTGCTCTCAAGCTCTTTAAGGATGTGGTAACCATACATCGGCTGCTGTCCTATCAAGCTCAGTAGCAAGGAATCGATATTACTTTTCATTAATTTATGTGCCTGCGCCATTAGTTTACCTCGTTTACCATAATACCTAGTGTATCTATGTAATTATAATAGCATACACTAAACTATTTCACAAGTTAGTTTCGGCACCGAATCAAGCGAAATAAGACTAAGGAGGTCGTTTAGCAACC
>JAZDPB010000098.1:0-5609 GCA_043797985.1 Chloroflexota bacterium | reverse complement strand
TTTTAATACTCAATGGAAAACATACCTGAGGAAAAGGCAACCTTTCCGCTCACTCGTAAACCTGAGTGAGTCAAGGCGATGGTGGGGGTTTGTAATAGCAAAACACTTGGTAACTCAAAGGAAAATTAGCACTCTCATTCTGAGACTGCTCATTATTTTACTACAAAGGTAACCTGCTAGTCAAGAGCGTGTAAGCATCGGTTCTGTTTGCATTTGGTCGATTCCGATGTTATCACTAGAAACTAAACAACTTTCTCAAAGATGTCATTCCAGCGCAGGCTGGAATCCAGTGGTGGGGAGAGGTAGACCTGGATTCTGGCTTTCGCCAGAATGACAACACCAAAACCGAATGGCACCGTTCTCGCAGGTTTACCCGTTATTATTTGCATCTCATTTGGGGGTTGACCTCACCCCCTAAACCCCCTCTTAAACGCCCACCTATAATTAAGGAGTGTCAGAGAGGCGAAGTCCCTCTTAAAATTACTTCCCCTTCCCCTAATCAGGGGAAGGGGATATAGGGGATAGGGTCAAACCATCCAGAAGGAAGACCGGTAAGTCTCACCAATCTAACTGAACTAGTTCAGGGCTGAATCTCCTTTCCTGATATTTTGCCAAATGCCCTTATGCCTGATACACTATGATACACTATAGGCATAGACTATTTGAGAAAGCGGGGGCTTAGGAAATGACCAGGCGAAAAGAAACCAGCAAGCCAAATCAAGGTTCTAGAGCAAAGGACGAAAAGCAGCCGGCATCACCAGAGACGAGCTTACTGGTAAGAAATGACTTTTATCTCTTCAACGAAGGCACTCATTTCCGCTTGTATGAGAAGCTAGGAGCCCACCCTCTGGCTGTTCGTGGCCAAGTAGGGACTTATTTTGCCGTATGGGCGCCCGATGCAGAACAGGTATTCATCATGGGAGATTTTAACGGCTGGAATAAAGCCAGTCATCCTTTGCACCCACAGGAGCAGTCAGGGATTTGGGAAGGATTTATCCCCGGAGTAAACAAGGGTGCCCGATACAAGTATCATATTGTTTCTCGTTACCGTAATTACCGTGTGGATAAGGCCGACCCCTTCGCCTTTCTTGACGAAACGCCGCCCGGGACAAGCTCCATTGTCTGGAATCTCGATTACTCCTGGGAAGACCAGGCATGGATGAAGCAACGGTATGAACACAATAGACTGGATAGACCTATTTCCATCTACGAGATGCACCTCGGCTCCTGGAAACGAGTACCCACCGAGAATTATCGTCCCCTCACCTACCGTGAGCTAGCACCTCTGCTAGCAGAATACGTCCAACAAATGGGATTCAGTCATATAGAGTTCCTCCCTGTTATGGAGCATCCCTTTGGTGGCTCATGGGGTTACCAGACCACCGGGTACTTCGCGCCTACGAGCCGTTACGGCACACCGCAGGACTTAATGTACCTGATTGACTATCTGCACCAGCACGGCATTGGTGTATTCCTGGATATCGTGCCTTCACATTTTCCTAATGACGAGCACGGACTTAGCTTTTTCGATGGGACCCATCTTTACGAGCACGCCGACCCCAAGGAGGGTTTTCACCCTGACTGGCATAGTGCCATCTTCAACTATGGTCGGAATGAAGTGCGGAGCTTCCTTATCAGTAACGCTCTCTTCTGGCTGGACAAATACCATGTGGACGGGCTGCGTGTCGATGCTGTCGCCTCTATGCTCTATCTGGATTATTCCCGGAAAGAGGGGGAATGGATTCCTAACAAATATGGTGGACGGGAGAACCTTGAGGCGATTGCTTTCCTGCGGCGTTTCAATAAGGAGGTCTACAGTAATTATCCTGACGTGCAAACCATCGCCGAAGAATCCACTGCTTGGCCTATGGTTTCACGACCGACTTATGTGGGTGGCCTGGGCTTCGGCATGAAATGGGATATGGGATGGATGCACGATACGCTAGGATATATCTCTAATGAGCCTATTTTCAGGAAGTACCATCATAATAATCTAACCTTTCGCATGCTCTATGCTTTCTATGAAAATTTTATTCTGCCCCTTTCCCACGATGAAGTCACGCATGGCAAAGGCTCGCTACTGAGCAAAATGCCTGGTGATGACTGGCAAAAATTCGCCAATTTGAGGCTTCTTCTGGGATACATGTATGCCCAGCCAGGAAAGAAACTGCTGTTCATGGGAGGAGAGCTGGGACAATGGCGTGAATGGCATCATGACGAGAGTCTGGATTGGCACCTCCTTGAGTATGAGCGACACGCGGCAATCCAGAAGTGGGTGCAAAACCTGAACCGACTTTACCGCAATGAACCGGCACTCTACGAGCTAGACTGTGACTCGACAGGCTTCGAATGGATAGATTGCAGTGATGCAGAGCAAGGCATCATCAGCCTCATCCGCAAAGGAAGAACAGCAGATAGTACCATACTGATTATCTGTAATTTTACGCCGGTGCCTCGTTTTAATTACCGGATAGGTGTCCCAAACGATGGCTTCTGGAAGGAGCTTTTGAACAGCGACGCCAAAGAGTATGGTGGCAGCAACCTGGGCAATCTAGGTGGGATAGGAGCAGTGGCAATCCCTTCCCATGGTCGTCCCTACTCCCTTGAAATCACCCTACCACCACTAGCCGTTCTGTTCTTCAAAAATAAAAGGGGATAACAGCAGTTCCAAATACCAAGATAAATGCCCCCGTGGATTGACAGCTCATTAAGGTGACGGCTATGATAAGTTTATGATTGGGATTATAGGAGCTAATCCCGGAGAGGTAGAAACCTTTCTTAAAAGCCTGATATTGGGGGAAACTCAAACCAGATTGAGGCATGAGTTCCATCGGGGAGAGCTATGTGGGCAAGAGGTTGTGATTACTACCTCGGGAATGGGAAAGGTCAGGGCAGCCGCTCGAACCCAATTTCTCATTGACCATTTTGATATCAGCCGGCTCATCTTTGTCGGAGTGGCAGGGGCACTCGACCCCCACCTTGAGCGAGGTGATATCGTCGTCTGCTCCCAGACTATGGAACATGATTTTGACATCAGCGCAGGCTCTGTCTCACGCCAGAGAGGAGCACACTGGTATGAGGCAGACTCCCAACTGGTACAGCTGGCTTTGGAAGCGGGGCAAAGGATGGGGCTTGGTGGAAAGATGCACCTGGGCAAGGTGCTCACCGGCGACCAAGCAGTAAATAATCAAGCCCATAAGCAACATCTGCGCCAGACCTTTGATGGGAGTTGCGTGGAGATGGAGGGGGCGGCAGTGGCTATGGTCTGCTGGATGAACAAGGTACCTTTTGCTCTCATCCGAGGTATTTCTGACTTGGCAGATGAGAGCTCACTTGATGACTTCGCCCGATGGTTTCGGATAGCAGCAGAGCGCTCCGCTTTGCTGGTGATGGAGATACTCAAGACTCTGCCCCAGGAAAGCCGCTTAAATCCGTAATATCATATACCCAGCCAACATACATCCGGGCAGCTACTCATGCTGGTAGTCTAAATAGCGATGAGGAGCCATCAATGGAACCGAAAGCCTTCCGTCCGTGGAACGATAGAAGTATCTAGTATCGGCGCTCAAGAGACTAGGCAGTTCGGTGGTGTATCAATTTGAAGTTGAGACATTGTGGACTTGATTAAATATCTTGGCTAATTTGTTGACCTTGTTCCTTAGCCAATTGAGCATTCTTCAGTAGGCTTTTTGTTGGTGGTAAGTCAAATGCCTTGCCAGCAAATAGTTCTTCAACTGTTCTAATCTGGATGCTGGGAAATTCCTTATCCCAAAGTTCCGACTTATAGGATTCAGAGTGAACAGCGAGCGTATTCATTCCAGCAGTCGGTTCTTTTAGAGTAACCAGTAACCCAATAGCAGCACCCTCTTTCTTAACAGTTCCTATCAAATCTCTGACCATTCCTGGGTTAAGAGCATCGCCACCCTTGACTTGAACTATAATAGTTTGGATTTTCTTATTCTTTTCTACAAAGCCCATGATGCCATCTACGCCACCATCATGCTCTCTGGGAGCAGCACCAACTGAAGTGACTGCCCAAATCTCAAATTCCTTTTTGCTCTTGTTTGCTAGTGCTTGAGCAGAAGCTACATCATAAGGCTTGCCATGAACCTCGAATTTGCCGTCAACCTTTGAACCATAAGTTGCCCTCAGTCTCTTTTCTACTAAACCAATCGCAAGCCAAGTAACATCTATACCTAGCCAATGTCTATTGAGTTTTTGCGCAGCATCTATAGTCGTTCCACAACCACAAAAGGGGTCAAGCACTAGGTCACCCTCGTTGCTACTGGCTAAAATGATACGCTCCAAAAGGGCTTGGGGTTTCTGCGTGGGGTAGCCAAGGCGTTCGGCTGCTTGGGCGTTAATAGACGCAGGTTCAGTCCAAAAGTCTCCTAATGCCTCTCCTTTTTGCTCGTCAAGATAACGCTTAAGTCCGACTTTCCCAGATGGATAATCATAAATTTTCCCTAGCTTTCTAAATTCAACAATAGACTTCTCGGAATAGTCCCCGATGTCCCCTATACGAAACCTTCGTCCACTCTTATCTTGATATGTGAATTTAGATTTAACGTAGCCCTCATTATATGGCTTGAATTGCCTGTTCCAAGTAGCCTCTGAAGTCTTAGTATAGAAAAGAATACTGTCCGAAGTTCTGGCAAACTGCTGGGATATTGATTTAGCTCCCCGCACTGGTTGTCGCTTCCACCTAATATCATTTCTAAAATGTTGAACACCAAACACTACATCCATTAGCATCTTTAGGTAGTGGCTTGCCGTTGAGTCACAATGAACATAAATACTGCCTTTCAAATTGAGCACTCGTTGAAGCTCTATAAGCCTAACAGCCATCATAGAAAGATAAGCTGCCATGCTTTCTTGTGCTTTGCCTTGACGACTGAGCCAAGAAAGGAACTCAGCGATTTGTGGCTTATGCTGAGCTAATTCGTTAAGTGCTATTGCAGAGGCTTCGCTATCCCAATGCCAACTATCATCAAAGGCTTTAATTTGAGCTTGCGATTTGCTTCTTTGCCCCGGTTCGTTAAAAAGGAGGTTATAATCAGCCTTACTATTGAATGGTGGGTCTAGGTAAATAAGGTCAACTGATTCATCAGGAAAGTACTTGTGGTCTCGTAACCAAACTAGATTATCACCATAGAATAGCGCATTAGTTGCCATATGCCATGCCTCAAGCCCAATTTATCCTATTTTAGCACATTACTTGACTAGCTTAACAATTTCTTCGATAGCCCAGAGATGGTTAGTAAGTCCGACTGTCATTACTGGCGCTCTCGTATAATTAAGCGCTACCGGCAGTTCATCCTGGCACTGCTGAAGTCGAGCGCTTTCCATAATTACCGTTACGCAAAAAGCCAGAACAGCAGATTTAGCAACCGAGCCCGTCAGTAGTTTGCCATCAGCTTTGCTCGTCCTGGAGACTCTTTCCTACTATTTGTCTAAAGAGGTCTCTAGGATTATCGTAGTGCTGGCTATTGGGTGAAACCTCCGTCCTTCCTTGCAGGCTAATCATGGCAGCTTTCTCGATATCGCCGCCACTAACACTGTCCCTGCCCTCAAGCTGAGCTATTGCCTGCGCTTGCTCAAAGGTAGCA
>JAZDPB010000089.1:0-13811 GCA_043797985.1 Chloroflexota bacterium | reverse complement strand
TCCCCATCACCCTGAACAAGTTTTGCTCGTAGTCAATGTCGCTCGCCTTGAGATTGGCTAATTCAGATAACCTGACTGCAGTGTCAACAAAGGTCAGGAGCATCGCATAGTCCCTGAAGCCTTCACTGCTTTGCTTGTTTGGCTGGGCGAGTAGCTTCTCAATTTCCTTTTCAGTAAACGTGGGTACTACGGTCTCCGGCACTTTCGGCATCTTGACCCCGGCAATCGGATTCGTGTCGATAAATCCTTCGCGGTAGAGATGACCAAAGAATGCCCTTATTCCCCGGCAGTAGGTCTCGATGGACTGTGGTGATAGCTTGGTCGCTTGAGGCTTGTTAAAAGGGTGATTGCTGAACTTCTGTTTGGCTTGGAGAGCAATAATGAACCGGCGCAAGTCGTTGCTTGTAATGCTGGCTATATCCTGGTGGTCGGCGCTAAGAAAATCAGCGAAGTAGCCAACGCTCTGGGTAATCCAGCAAACTGTCTTCTCGCTCTTACCTTCAGCTCGGGCATAAGTCTTATAGGCTACCAGTGCATCCTGAAGCGTCATTAGTTGAAATTCCTCACGCTGATAGCGTATACTATGAGGTAGCCTTTGGCGATGACAGTTTAGGTGATTTTTGTCAAAGCAGTTACCCTTTTTGCGGTCTAAGTCTTGGAGAAGGGCCAAAATTGAGGCTAAAGCGTCCCTGGAGAGATTCGAACTCTCGACCTTCTGCTTAGAAGGCAGCCGCTCTGTCCGACTGAGCTACAGGGACATTGTTACCCTTCAAATGTAGCATGAGTTGAAAAAGAGGTCAACATCGGTGATGTGAGCTTGACAATAACTAGCTTACATTGCTAGTATGATAGCGATTTGCAGAATCGGAGAGGCAAAGCAGGCTAGAAATGCCGAGATTGTTAGATAGAATAGATAGCCCGGCAGATTTAAAGCTATTGTCACATGAGGAACTTAAGCAATTAGCTTCTGAGGTCAGGGACGAGCTGGTGACTATCGTTTCGACTAACGGCGGGCATCTCGCTTCTAACCTTGGCGTGGTTGAACTTACCATAGCTTTGCATCGGGTATTCGATAGCCCACGAGATAAGATTGTATGGGATGTAGGACACCAGGCATACACCCATAAAATGCTTACCGGCAGGAGAAACAGTTTTGCTTCTCTCCGTCAGTACGGGGGGCTCTCTGGTTTTACCTCACGTGACGAGAGTGAGCACGACCCATTTGGTGCTGGTCATGCCAGCACCTCTGTTTCGGCTGCTCTTGGTATGGCGATTGCCTGCGACCTTTCCGGCGATGACTATCACACCATTGCTGTCATTGGTGATGGAGCGATAACGGGAGGGATGGCTCTTGAGGCGCTCAATCAGGTGGGACAGTTAGGCTCCAGGCTTATTGTGATTTTGAATGATAATGGGATGTCAATCTCACCCACTGTTGGTGCCTTAGCTAAACTCCTGAGCAGGGTTCGGTTTGACCGGCGTTACTATAAGGCAAAGGAAAGAGGTAAGCGCTTACTCAATATTCTTCCGCTAGGTAATAAATTGTGGCGAGCAAGCCAGCATATTGAGAGTGGAGTTAAAGGACTGGTTATGCCGACAATGCTATGGGAGGAACTCGGCTTTACCTATATGGGACCGGTTGATGGGCATAATTTCCGTGAGCTTGAGAGCGCTCTTATCCAGGCACGAGACTATCGTTTGAAACCAACCCTCGTTCATGTCGTTACTACCAAGGGCAAGGGTTATCTTCCCGCCGAAGGGGATGCGGTTTACTTTCATGGCATACCGGCTAAGAGTGCAGAAAATAAAGCAATCCCGACTTATAGTGAGGTATTTGCTCAGACTGTGCTTCGTCTGGCTCGTGAAAACCCTAATTTGGTAGTGATAACGCCGGCTATGCCTGAGGGGAATTGCTTGAATATCGTTCGGGCTGAGTTTCCTAACCGTGTGTTTGACGTTGGAATCTGTGAGCAGCATGCTGTTGCCTTTGCTGCCGGTTTAGCTACGCAAGGTTACCTACCTATTGTAGCTATTTATTCAACTTTTCTACAGCGTGCTTTTGACCAGATTATACATGACGTTTGTCTGCAAGATTTACCGGTTGTTTTTGCCATTGACCGTAGTGGCATTGTCGGTGATGATGGTAAGACCCATCAAGGTACTTTCGATATCTCCTATCTCACTCTGATACCTAATCTTATTGTATCAGCCCCCAAGGATGAAAATGAGCTACGACACTTGCTTTATACCGCTGTAAAGGCGGGTCATCCGATGGCTATAAGATACCCCCGCGGTAATGGGCTGGGGGTGAAAATGAAGGAAGAGCCATATCATCTTACTGTTGGGAAAGGGGAAATACTAAAATACGGGGAAGATGTAGCCATATTGGCTATAGGTGCTATGGTAGCTCCTGCCCTTGAAGCTGCTCAGGAACTTGCCTCAAATGACATTCGGGCGACAGTGATTAACGCTCGCTTTGCTAAGCCGCTGGATACCGAACTCATACTGGACGTAGCCAGGCGTATTAGATGTATAGTTACGGTTGAGGAGAATACTCTTAATGGTGGCTTTGGTAGCAGTGTGGCAGACCTTCTCCAGAAATCAGGTATGAGTGACATTCAACTAAAAAGCATTGGTTTGCCGGATAAGTTTATCGAGCAAGGTACTCAAGCTATACTTCGCTCCAATTATGGACTTGATGCCAAAAGTATAGTCCGGCAGGTCTTATCCCTTTTCCCTGCGCTTGAGTCTAATTCCTTGATAAAGGTCAAGAATGAGGCGAAGACTGTTGGGCGAGGGTCAGAGAGAGGGGATAATAAATAATCTCAGTTTTAAAGGAGAGAGATGCACAAGTTGACAGTCAGGGACATTAATGTTACCGGCAAAATAGTCCTAGTCCGGGTCGATTTTAATGTCCCTCTGGATGAGAAGACGGAGGCAATCACCGATGATAGCCGTATTCGGGCAACTCTACCTACTATCCAGTATCTTATCGACCAGGGGGCGAGGATTGTTCTCTGTTCTCACCTGGGCAGACCTGATGGGAAGGTGATTGATAACCTGCGATTAACCGTCGTAGCTCAGCGCGTCTCGCAAATATTGGGACAACAGGTTGGAGTTACCAAGGATTGTATCGGCCTTGAGGTAGAGAAGTCGGTAGAAAGTTTAAAGAGTGGTCATGTTTTGCTTCTGGAGAATCTCCGTTTTCATCCTGAGGAGGAGGCGGCCGACCCTCTCTTTGCCCAAGCCTTAGCTAAGGTAGCTGATATTTATGTTAATGATGCCTTTGGTGCGTCTCACCGTAGTCATGCCTCGGTAGTAACGATTACCAAATATCTTCCTTCGGTAGCTGGACTATTGCTGCAAAAGGAAGTTGAGACTCTGGGGGGCATCCTAGAGAATCCAGCTCATCCTTTTGGCGCCCTCCTTGGCGGTGCTAAAGTGAAAGATAAAGTGGGTATGCTGGAAAATATCATGGGAAAGGTGGACTTCCTGCTAATCGGTGGTGGCATGGCAGCTACCTTCTTAAAAGCTAAATCCTACGAGGTAGGTCTTTCTCTAATCGAGGCAGACAGACTGGGTACTGCTGTCAGCTTAATGAAAAGGGCAGAAAAGAATGGCGTGCACTTTCTACTACCGGTTGACGTGGTTGTCGGCAATCCTAAGGATGCCGCTGAAGTCAAAGTGGTATCGGTCAATAACATACCCACAGATACGAGGATTGTAGATATAGGCCCGGAGACTATTAGAAACTTTTCCCAGGAGTTGCGAAAGAGCAAAACAGTTTTCTGGAATGGTCCAATGGGTATATACGAGGTTCCTCAATTTGCCAAGGGAACTCAGGCTCTGGTTAAACTTTTAGCTACCCTCAAGGCGACAACGATTGTTGGCGGAGGCTCTACTGCTGAGGTAGTTACTGAGATGGGATTGGCTGATAAAATGGACTTTATATCCACGGGGGGTGGTGCTTCGCTCGAGTTTCTGAGTGGTCAAAAACTGCCCGGCGTAGAGGCATTGCTTGATAAAAGTTCGTTAGCTTCAGGTAAATTGAAAGGGCTTACGAAATCTGCGTAACCTTTTACGACTTGTCATTCGTCCAAAGGAGCCTTTAGCAGAATGGCTGACTTAGAACTAATCAAGTCGATTTCCATGTCTTCACCTACCAAAGTTGTGTTGTTAGTCATTGATGGTTTGGGTGGGTTGCCCAATCCAGCAACGGGAAAGACGGAGTTGGAGACGGCTAAGACACCGAACTTCGATAAGTTGGCAAGTGAAGGTATATGTGGGCTTAGCGTCCCGGTAAGCCTGGGGATAACTCCTGGTAGTGCTCCTGGTCATCTGGCTTTGTTTGGTTACGATCCTGTCAGCTGTAACATTGGCCGTGGTGTGTTGGAGGCAGTCGGGATAGATTTTGATATCCAGTCGGGGGATGTGGCGGCTCGTGGTAATTTCTGCACTGTAGATAAAGCAGGCCTAGTTACTGACCGCAGGGCGGGGCGTATCTCTACCGAGAAGTGCGCCGAATTGTGCCAGTTGCTTGATGGCATGGTCATAGATGATGTCAGGATTTTTGTTCAACCGGTGCGAGAGCACCGCTTTGCCGTAGTGTTTCGTGGTGATAAACTTTCTCCCGATGTTAGTGAGTCCGACCCACAACAGGCAGGGATACTGCCACTAGCTATTACTGCTTTACATGTAGAAGCTGAGAAAATGGCAGAGATTGCCAATAAGTTTATCGCTCAGGCGAAAGTAATCCTGGCTAAACATTCTCCAGCGAATATGCTCCTTCTCCGCGGCTTTTCTCAGCGACCTCATCTCCCTACCATGGGTGAGATTTATAAACTGAAGCCAGCAGCCATCGCTAGTTATCCTATGTACCGGGGACTAGCCAGGCTGGTTGGTATGGACATCCTGGAAACAGGGACCAGCATCGAAGAAGAATTCACAGCGTTAACTAAGAACTATAGTAACTATGACTTTTTCTTCCTGCATGTAAAAGGAGCTGATTCGGCTGGTGAAGATGGCGACTTCAATAGAAAAGTTACCGTTATTGAGCAGGTTGACAATGCATTACCCAAGCTAACAAGTTTACATCCGGATGTCATTTTGGTCACCGGCGACCATTCGACACCAGCCTTGCTCAAGGGGCATAGCTGGCACCCATTGCCGGTGCTTTTACATTCTAAGTGGTGTCGGACTGACCAGGTAAAGGAATTCTCCGAGTCAGCCTGTGTTTTGGGTGGGCTGGGGCGAATCCAGGCTACCGAGATTATGCCATTAGCCATGGCGAATGCACTAAAATTAGCTAAGTTTGGTGCTTAGTGTGAATTGAAGGAGAATTAAAGAGGGTATAAAAACCACTCTTAGCAAACTGTATCCCCTTCCCCTCATCAAGGGGAAGGGGATACAGGGGATAGGGTCTAATAAACATTTCGTAGGAGAATAATATGCGTGTGCCGATGATTGCTGGCAACTGGAAGATGAATACGACAGTCAGCGAAGCGATAAAATTGGTCAATGAAATGCGTCAGGGGCTTGATGGGATAAGGAACGTTGACAGGGTGATTTGCCCACCATTCGTTTCTCTGACGGCAGTAAAGGAGTTAATCAAAGGTAGCTCGATAGGATTGGGCGCACAAAACCTCTACTTTGAGGAGAAGGGTGCTTATACCGGGGAAGTTTCTCCATTAATGCTCGCTGAACTATGTGAATTTGTTATTTTGGGACACTCTGAGCGCAGGCAGTATTTTTATGAGACAAACGAGGTTGTTAATAAAAAGATTCGGGTGGCACTGAAGGCTGGTCTGAAATCAATCCTGTGTGTTGGAGAAAGATTGGAAGAGAATGAGGCAGGAAAAACAGAGGAGGTAGTAACCGGACAACTAAGGTCGTCTCTGGCTGGCATAGCTGGCTCTGGTAGCCTGGTTGTAGCTTATGAGCCAATATGGGCTATCGGCACCGGCAAGGCGGCAACTGGTAAGCAGGCAAATGAGACGATTAGCCTTATTCGCCGTAATCTCGCCAAACTATATAGCGAAAAGGTTGCTGAAGAGGTGCGCATACTCTATGGGGGTAGTGTTACTGCTGATAACGTTGGTGAATTTGTGGGACAGTCAGATATAGATGGTGCTCTCGTCGGTGGGGCAAGTCTGAAAGCAGGCCAGTTTTTAAGTATTGTTAAGCAGACTTCAGAGATTAAGGGTTTATCAAGGGGACTTCGAAAAAGTTAAGTCTTAACTTTCCCTTCGTTCATAGCTTTTCAGATTCTGTTTTTGCTTGGTATTCTATTCCGTTTTGCACCCACCCCCTAACCCCTCTCAATGAGATGGATATTATATTCCTTGTATAAGAGGGAGGAAAATAAAAGAGGGAGAAGTCTCTCTTAGACGCCCTAATATCAGGGAAGTTATAGAGGTTGTCCGAAAACAGTAAATTGTCATTCTGAGGGAGCGTAGCGACCGAAGAATGACAATTCCAGACAGCCTCTAAGTGGATAGGGTCGTACAGGTAGACATATGAATCCCCTAATAGCCATCGTGGGTCCCACTGCCATAGGTAAGAGCCAACTGGGTCTCCGTTTGGCGCAAGCCTTTAACGGGGAGATAGTAAGTGCTGACAGTCGGCAGGTCTACCGGCATATGGACATTGGAACGGCTAAGCCTAGCCCGCAGGAGCAAACCCTTGTCCCCCATCACTTAGTCGACATCGTCAGCCCTGACCAGGACTTTAGCCTGGCGCTGTATCAAAATCTGGCTTATAGCGCAATTAAGGAAATTCAACAACGTAATAAATTAGCACTATTGGTGGGTGGCAGCGGGCTGTATGTGTGGGCACTATTGGAAGGCTGGATGATACCGCGGGTTACGCCTAACTCAGAATTAAGGAATAGTCTGAATGAGAGGGCAATGAGGGGTGAAACGGGCGAACTTTATCAAGAGCTGGTGAAGGCTGACCCGGTAGCAGCACAGAAGATTGACCCTCGTAATATACGGCGTGTCATCAGGGCTCTTGAGGTAATTAAAGGTGCCGGTTATCCCTTTTCAAAGCTTCAAGGTAAAGAATCACCACCTTTTGCTCCCCTTATCATCGGTTTAACAGCAGACCGGGCCGAGCTATATCGTAGAATTGACTCGAGAGTTGACCAAATGATAGCTCAAGGCTTGGTTGAGGAAGTGAAAAAGCTGGTAGATATGGGCTATGGTTTTGGTTTGCCAGCTATGACGGGGATAGGCTATAAGCAGATTGGCATGTTCCTCAGAAATGAGCTAACCCTGGAGACTGCCATCCAGCAGATTAAGTTCGAGACCCACCGTGTTGCGCGCCATCAGTATAGCTGGTTCCGACTGAAAGATAGTAGAATACAGTGGTTTGACATACAGGGCGAACCAGAGTCAGAAATCGCAGCACAGGTGGCTAAATTCGTGTCGCAATAGCTATTTCAAGACCACGTTTTTATCAGCCTCACCGATTGTCACTGCCAGTGATACCGCCTTGCCCCAAAAGTGCTATTCCTCATGTCACCCTGAGCATAGCGAAGGGTCTCGGGGGGGGGCCTTTTTGCCACCCCACTCCTAGATTCTTCGTCATCCCGACCAATCGGGATTCCTCGGAATGACATTTGAGGCAAAGCCCAGTGATACCGAGGCTGGGGATTTGATTTTGTCTCCCGTGTCTAATCCCTTAAGTTTTCCTTCCCTTTTGTTATCGGGTCAGGTGTTGAGTTAGGAGGTGTCAATTAACCCAGACACCTGACCCTGGGATCCCTCATTACTATTTGAGTTTGATGTCGATATAGCGTATGTTAAATCCCTTACCCGGCGTATGCTGGTATTCACCGATTCTTGGGCCAAACACCCAGGGTGTGTGGACAACCCACAGGGGAGCGCGCCAGGCATTTGCCAAGACAAGCTTGTTTAGCTGCTGAGCAAGCTCAAATAACTTCGGGTCGCCTACGTTGTAATTCAACATCTTGTCGACAAGCGCTACTTCTTCTGCATTACATAAGCCAGCCGCCATCAGGGAGCCGCCGGCAATCGAGCTTTGCGTGACAGCGCCCGGATGAACCATACCGATGGCGTAATTATTGAGGTGAATCGTCAAACCACTGAGCGACGTTGCTCCTGCTGGGTTCCGTGCCGTTGTGTTCCGTAAGTTGGTATAAGCCCCAGCCTCCATCGGAGCTTGCCTGGCTCTTATCCCAACAGCACTCAAATACGCGGCTGTAGCTTCAGACTCGGTTTTGGTAGCCATGGAGTAAGTGTAGGTAGTATCAAAACCATTGGGGTATCCGGCTTCAGCCAGAAGCTGCTTAGCCTTCACCGGGTCGTAGGGGAGAACCGGGAGGGTAGGGTCGTAGCCAAAGTTGTAGTCCTGGTAAATTTGTGATGCTGGTTCATTCAAGCCATAAAAAACCTTCTCGCACATTGTCTCCCGGTCAATAGCAAGACTTGCTGCCTGTCGCACCCGCAAGTCGTGGAATGGGGTCGGTATGTTGGGTTTCATCATGTCGTGGAGGCAAAGGGCGCTGCCGCTTGTGCCCCTGTTTATGGATAACCTCAGTTTCGGGTCCGCTAGCACATCCGGAATCAGTGCCAACTCGGGAGTGATAATGTCGGCTTCGCCCGTTTTTATCATCGCCAGTTGTGTCGTCCGCTCAGGAGCGAAGACAATGTGAAGTTTCTCCAGGTAGGGAGTCTGGCGGTAATGGTCCACCACGGCTTCAACATTTAGAAATTGGTCCTGCTTGAAGTCGATTACCTTGAATGAACCCAGCCCCATCGGTGCAGCGGCAAATCCATCAGCGCCCACTTTCTCAAAGTAATCCTTGGGATAGATGCATCCCGTATCGTTCATGCGGTCAAAGATTGTTAAGAAAGGCATATTGACATAGATGCTAACATGATAATCGTCCACTATCTTGACTTCTTTAACAAACCTTTTAAAATCACCGCTGTAATGATACATCGTGTCCATCAACCTCTTAACGATGGTGAATTCAACATCCTTGGCGGTAAAAGGGTCACCATTAGGCCATTTAATTCCCTGTCGCAGGGTAAAGTCTATCCTTGACCAGTCGTCAGCAATCTTCCAGGATTCAGCCAGGGCTGGTTGCACCTTCGAATTGGAATCTATCCAAATCAGGCTATCATAAAGCAATTGCTTGATATTACCCCCGCTGATGGTCGTACTAGTGTTAACATCGCACATTTTTCTCATTCCGCTAGTTGTCAATGCCACCGTTACCTCGCCTCTCGGCCCTCCAGCGGCTGGCTGCCCGGTTACTGTCTGCCCGGTAGTTGGCTGTCCAGTGGCTGGTTGCTCGGTAGTTGGTCCTCCAGTGGCGGGCTGCTCAGCGGCTGGACCACACGATGCTAGCAGCAAGCCGATTACCGTGAGAACCCCGGCTATCACCAGCAATTTCCCTTTCCTCATACCCATGTTTGGTACCTCCTTCCTTTAGAATTATTGAACGGCTTTGCCATTAATCTCTTATTCGTTTTCTAATCACCACCTCCTTAGCCCCACCAACCCAAATGAAAAAGGGCACGCACCACCCTTGCTTTAGTGCAACGGTTCTCGCGCCCTCTTACATCTCCGCACCTCCCCTCAATTTCACAGATACTTTTTTATTGCATGTTTACAACTCGCGCCTTTCTTTTGTTATCATGGCAGGTGTTTGATTAGCCAAACACCTGCCATGAAAGCTACTCATTAATCCGTCAGCTTAATCAGGTCAAGGCGCCAGGCATTACTCCTACCTTTCACCGGCGTAAATTCGGCAACCCTCGGACCTATTCCAAAAATCGTGTTATTAACCCAGAGGGGGGCTGACCAATGTCCCGATAATTCAAGGTCGTTTATCTTCTTACCCGCCACCTTTAGGTCTTGCTCGGAGGTGAGTGGAAATGAGGCTTCGATGGCTGCCTTTACCGCTGGATTTACCACACCGTAACTGGAGGCGGAACCGCCCCCCATCATGGCGGTGCAAGCAACCCCGACATGCCTTATACCATACCAACTTGGCGACCCCCGGGTAAGTATACCATGCAGCTTTCCCGCTGAACTGGCAACTGCGTATGTTTCGCGACTAAGAGTCCCGGCATCAAACATTTGTATTTTGGCTCTTATCCCGACATCATTCAAATAGGCACATATAGCTTCAGCAAAGTACCTATTCTCTGGCGAGCAGGGATAGTTGACATCGACACCATTAGGGTATCCCGCTTCGGCCATAAGCTGCTTAGCCTTCACCGGGTCATAGGGGGGAGGGGGATATTGGGTGTCCAGTGAGGGGTCATAGCCCAGATTGTAGGGGGCAAGAAAATGCCCCATTGGCGTGTAAGCACCATTGAAAATCTTGTCGCACATTGTCTTCCGGTCGATGGCATAGCTACATGCCTGTCGCATTCGTATGTCCTTCCATGGGCTTGGCTCGTTCTTATAAACATCAGCCAGGTCAAGCCAGACCAGGCTGGTGCCGGAGAAGTATGTGGACACCACTTTCCTGAGGTTGGGGTCTGCATTCAAATCGAGCACAAATTCTGGTGTCACGGTTTTCATGTCTACTTCCCCCGTTTTCAGCATGGCCATGCGGGTTGCAGGTTCTTTCACATAAACTATATGAACTCCTTTGATATAGGGAGTGTTGAAGTAATGGTTTGGCACCGCCTCAAGGTTAAGCCACTGGTCCTGCTTAAAGTCAACTACCTTGAATGGACCTGCCCCAATAGGCTTGGCGCAAAACCCTTCAAAACCTACTTTATTATAGTAATCCATGGGCATTATCCCCAGCCTGAGGGGGCAGCGGTCTATTAGTCCTGGATAAGGCATATTGAGATAGACGCGAACATGATAATCATCGACTACCGTAGTATCCTTAACATATTCCCGCAGCTCAGGGGCGTAACTATTCAGGGAATTCTTGGCCCGGTACAAATCGAGGGAGAATTTGATGTCCTTAGCCGTAACCGGGTCACCATTAGAGAACTTGACCCCTTGTCGTATGGTAAATTCATAATACGACCAATTGTCGGCAATCGTCCAGGATGTAGCCAGGGCTGGCAAATAATTGCCAGTAGCATCCCCATTAAGCAGACTATCCCAGATTTGCATTACCTGAAAGCCACCATTGATGTTCATTGTGCCGACTGGGTCCATGGCATTTCTAAATGCCATATCTGCCATGGCGTATCTGAGTATACCCGCACCCTCCTTCGGCACTGGTGGAGTGGTGGTAGTTGGTCCTCCGGTGGTTGGTCCTCCGGTGGTTGGTCCTCCGGTAGTTGGTCCTCCGGTGGTTGGTCCCCCGGTGGTTGGCTCCTGGGCGGCTGGGCCACACGAAGCCAGCAGCAAGCCTATTACCGTGAGAACCCCCGCTATCACCAGCAATTTCCTCTTCCTTATACCCATGTTTGGTACCTCCTTCCTTTAAAATTCTTGAACTGCTTTGTTATTAGTCTCGTATTCGCTACATAACCGCCTCCTCCGTCGGACTCACCGACCCAAATAAAAAAGGACACTCGCCACCATTGCGTTAGTGCAACGGTTCTCGTGCCCTATTACATCTCCGCACCTCTCCACAAGAGATTTTTGAGGTACTTTTCTTATGTTGCTACGTTTACACCGTCGTTTTCATTGTTATGTCAGGTGTTTGATTAATCAAACACCTGACATATAAGCTATTCGTTAGTCCGTCAGTTTGAGCAAATCAATGCGGTATGCACTACCCTTACCCAGAGGTGGGTTATATTCAGCAATTCTGGGCCCTATTCCAAAAGTCACGTTATTAACCCAGAGGGGGCGTGAATAAAACCCTGTCATTTCGAGGTCGGCTATCTTCTTACCCGCTTCAGTCAGGGCTTTCTCGTCGGTGATGGAAAATGATGCTTCGATAGCTGCCCTTACCGCTGGATCTACCACGCCATAACTGGAGAAAGAACCGCCGCCCATCATGCTGTACATGGCGAAACCGGCATGCTTGATGCCAATCCAGAATGGAGACCCTCGTGTCATAATACCGTGCAGCGATGGTACGTAAGACAAGCGGTTAAGAGTCGCCGCCTCATACATCACCATCTTGGCTCTTATCCCAACATCATTGAAATATGCCACCATAGGTTCAACAAAGTACTTATTCTCTGATGAGCAGGGATAGACGACATCAATGCCATTTGGGTATCCTGCTTCAGCCAGAAGCTGCTTCGCTTTCACCGGGTCATAGGGGTCGGGTTCATATTTGACGGTTGGGTCATAGCCATAGCAGTAGGGGGCGAGGAACGATGCCATTGGCGTATAACAACTATTGAAAACCTTCTCACACATTGTCTCCCGGTCGATGGCTAGGCTAGCTGCCTGGCGCAGCCGTATGTCCTTCCATGGACTCGGCTCGTTGGGATATGCCAGGTCAAGCCAGACCATGCTGACGCCACTGAAGTACGTGGAGGTTACTTCCCTCAGGTTCGGGTCTCTTCTCAGGTCAGGTACCAGAACCGGCTCGCAGGGCACTATCATGTCAACTTCCCCTGTTTTCAGCATGGCAAAACGGGTTGTAGCTTCTGAAACAATGAACCATCTGATACCTTTAATATAGGGAGGCTGGCGATAATGGTCGGTGACTGCTTCCATGTTTATAAACTGGTCCTGCTTATGGCTGGTTACCTTGAATGGGCCTGACCCGACGGGGTTAGCGGCATACCCAACCAGACCCACGCTATTATAGTAGTCCATGGGCATTATCGCTATCCTATCGGCGCAGCGGTCTAAAAATCCTGGATAAGCCTTGTTGAAACGGATGGTAAAATGATAATTATCCACCACTATGGTTTCCGTAACGTTATCCCGCAGCTCCGGGGTGTAACTATTCAGGGCTTTCGGGTCCCGGTACAAATCGATGGAGAATTTGACATCCTTAGCCGTAACCGGGTCCCCATTGTGAAACCTGGCTCTTTCGTCCAGGGTAAAATCTATCGACATGGCACCCTCGCCAACCTTCCAAGATTTAGCTATGGCTGGTATATAATCGCTATTAATTGCCCGCTTAACCAGTTGGTCCCATATCATGTCTCCTACGCTGCCAGCATTGTGCGAACTAGTGTTGACCGGGTCCATTGCCTGTCTAAATGAGTATTGGTTGTGTGCGACTCTAAGTATGCCGGCGCCTTCTTTCGCCACTGGTGGTGTGGTCGTCGTTGTTCCCCCAGTGGTTGGCCCTCCGGTAGTTGGTCCTCCGGTAGTTGGCCCTCCAGTAGTTGGTCCTTCAGCAGCTGGTCCGCACGACGCCAGAAGTAAGCCTATTACCGTGAGAACTCCGGCTATCACCAGCAACTTTCGTTTTCTCAAAACCATCATTTAGTACTCCCTTCCTTTAGAATTCATGAAACTCTTTCGCGATAAGTATCGATTAGCTATCCTAGACACCTCCTTTCTAGCTTTACACAGATTAAGAGACTAATATCCGGCAAAGTCTCTAGCTTTAACACCAGCTTCTTGCCGGGCTTAGAATGAGGTCGGGGCCCTCTGCTGTATCCTCCACATCTATGAAGGCATCTCCAATACTGGCTTCAAATCCGGGGTCGATGATGAGCACCATCTGGTCATTGTACAAAATGACACGGTCTGACTTCTTTGGTGAATCCAGTTCAAGTGTTAGCCGCTCATTTTCCTCTTTTAACCGAAGGCCCTTTGCTCGCTCTATGCCGCTGGCCTGTAGGCCTTCAGAGAGCACATTCAATGCTATTTCGCTAATCATAATCATTTTGTACACACTCCATCTCGGGGTCTTTGGCCATTATGGTCTGAGCAAATGCTAACCC
>JAZDPB010000044.1:0-2320 GCA_043797985.1 Chloroflexota bacterium | reverse complement strand
AGCTTTCATTTCCTCTACTGTTAGCGACCTGGCTTCAACGACTGTGTCCACACTTGTTTTTAGCTTTTCACCCAACTCTCGCATAATTATGCTCCAAACTGGTTGTCGGTTCGCTTGGTTTTGCCTATTATATCACTATTGGTAGGCAACTCGCTACTGGGTCTTGAGTAGCTGGCTTACCCTTTGCCAGATAATCTCCCTTATTTTTTCTTTGGATTGCTGAGCATCTATAATTAGCCAGCGCTGTGGCTCACCAGCCGCTAGCTTAAGATAACCCTCCCGCACCT
This sequence comes from Chloroflexota bacterium, assembly GCA_043797985.1. Lineage (GTDB taxonomy): Bacteria > Chloroflexota > Dehalococcoidia > Dehalococcoidales > UBA2162 > JAZDPB01. Next base: position 2,033 of record JAZDPB010000044.1, on the reverse strand, counting down.
TTTTGTGGAAAGACATATCCTCCTGCTCAAAGCGGTCGTGCTTTTTGTCTCTTTTACGAGCAAACCCTTCCTTAGTTGGTATATCCAGCAGGATAGTCAAATGGGGTTTTAGTCCCTGAGTAGCCGTGTTATTAATATACTTGACTATCTCCAGGTCTAGCCCTCTCGCATAGCTCTGGTAGGCGATAGTGGAGTCCGTGTAGCGGTCGCAGATAATAACCGTGCCGCTCTTTAGATTAGGCTGGATTACCTCTTTGATTAGCTCGGCCCGGGAAGCATTGAACATCAGTAGCTCGGTTAATGGGGATATACCGGTACTCTGAGCCCCCTTCAACCAGCGGGCGACTTTCTTACCAAGCGGGGTTCCACCTGGTTCGTAGGTCAGCAGTGCGGGAATTGCCAGGCGGGATAGCCTTCTGTATAGCGCCTTGGTTTGAACTGTCTTTCCGGCACCCTCGCCCCCTTCAAAGGTTATAAAAAGAGCCATTTATTACCCCCGCTTTTTCAGTAACTTTATGCTATCCCACAGTTTATCATGCCAGATACAACAAAGAAAAGGGAGGTTGTTTAGCAATCCGTTACTTCCCTAAATGAGGGCTTGTTCCAGTCATTTTATTATGGATTCTTCGCTACACTCAGAATGATAAGGATGTATTACCTTTGATACAAAAGCTCCTATATTAGGGCGTCTAAGAGGGACGAAGTCCCTCTTCCATTATTCTCCCCCTCTCCTTGGAAAGGAGAGGGGGACTAAGGGGGTGAGGTTAATAGCAACCTCAGATATCCTGGTCTCCACGGGGCTTCGTTGGTTTTATCTTAACCGGTAAGCCGGCGACCATCAGGCAAACCTCGTCTACCCGTTCTGCCAGAAGCTGGTTTGCCCTGCCCAGCAAATCACGATACAACCTGCCTATTTTATTGGCTGGTACCAGTCCCATACCAACATCATTAGTAACAATAATAAAGCTGGCATCGGTATGGTTAATGCACTCCACCATCTCACTAATCTCATTGATGACTTTTTTTTCGATGAGGGAGGCATCGAAATTCTCGTCAACCTGGTCGGTATATTGACCCAAAATATTACTGACCAGGAGTGTGATACAATCCACAATTACCACCTGAGCACCGCCGATTTTTTTAGCAATCTCGCTACCGATGTTTGTGGTAGCCTCAAGAGTGCGCCAGGATGCCGGTCTTGTCCTGCGGTGCGCCTCAATGCGCTGTTTCATCTCTTCATCCCCAGCTTCGGCGGTAGCGACAAAAAGCACTGGTTTGCCTGACTTCAGGGCAAGCTCCTGGGCAAAATGGCTCTTGCCACTGCGAGCGCCACCAATTATGAGAAGACTTTTCAACTTTCCTGCCTATCTCAAATGGGAGGTATCGTTTAATACGTTCACTATTGCGCCATTCGGGTATGTTTCCACTACAGTCAGCGAAGCATTATCAATACGAATCTGCCACCAGTGCTCCTGGCTTATCCCAAGCAGATGCCATACCAGCACCCGTAGCGGTCCGTTATGCGAGACAATAAGTATCGTTTCCGATGGGTCGTGTTTATTCAGTCTATCCAGAAATCTACTTGTCCGCTCAATAAACTCCTGGAGGCTTTCGCCACCGGGAAACTTCAGCCGCAAATTAAAGTTAGTGATGGATTCGGCTACATCGGGGTAACTACTTTGAATCTCTCCGAATGTTAATCCCTCAGCCTTACCGTAGTTGCATTCCCTCAGTTCAGAGCAGGCTACGATGTTCTTGCTACGCCCGTTAGAGATAAGCTGAGCCGTCGACAAAGCTCGCCTTAAATCACTGGAATAAATGGCGTCAATCTTCTCATTTACCAGGCGATCACGCAACTTCTCAACTTGCTCAGAACCCGCAGCACTCATCTCGCAATCGCTATATCCGGCGAACCTGCGCGTGCTGTTGAATTCGGTAATGCCATGCCTCACCAAGAGTAACCTGGACAAATATTCCTCCTAATTTGTGCACCTATTCTTATGACCTCATCCCCTTTGTCCCCTTCTCCTAGA
>JAZDPB010000017.1:0-19327 GCA_043797985.1 Chloroflexota bacterium | reverse complement strand
CCCAGGTATTCGGCCACCAGGACAAAGGCGGCCGGGCAGTCCGTGTCCTGGTGATGATCGAAATTACGCTTCTCCGGCTCATGTCGATCGCCGATGTCTACCACCCACACATCCGGATCATCCAACTCCGCCGGTACGGGCTCGCGCCGCTCAATACGGAATTCCGTATCAGTATATACGGATAGGATCAGACTGACGGCTGTCACCTCATCAAAATGTGCACTGCCAGGATGCGTGATGATCAATTGTGCCTTCATTGCTACCTTCCTATCATATCCTATTGACCTGCTTCCAATAATTATACCACCTATGGAGTTAGAGTTACCTGTATTTTGATTTCAGGAGCAGGCGGGCGGATTGCCCAAGACTGCACATAAGCTTGTTTTAGTATATGGAATAACAAAAGAAGATGGCTCCGGCTACAATAGATATGAGGGGATAGTTACCTTTCGCAAAGGGGGATTCAGGGGGATTTACCTAAGGGTTTCGCTTCTCTTAAAATCACTTCCCCTTCCCCTCTGGGGAAGGGGATAAAGGGGATAGGGTCTTGCTAGAATAGATAATCCATCAACAAAAGGATAGCAGAACCTTACATTTATTATAATTATTGCTGTCTGTCAACCAGCCGTCTTTCCTCCGGGCTGAGCTTGAGTTTGTCTAATAGCTCCGGGCGACGCTCGAGGGTGCGGAGAATTGCCTGCTCATGGTGCCATTTAGCAATTTGGGCGTGATTTCCGGAAAGTAAGATTTCAGGCACCGCCCACCCGCGATATACCGGGGGACGCGTATATTGCGGGTATTCCAGCAGCCCTGTAGTATGAGAATCGTCTAGTGCTGAAAACTCTGAGCCAAGAACCCCGGGTACTAGTCTGATTATAGCATCAGCTACCACCATAGCTGCCAACTCACCGCCACTAAGCACGTAGTCACCAATACTAATCTCATCGGTAGCTAGATGCTCACATATCCGTTCGTCAACCCCTTCATAGTGACCGCAAATAAGAATTAGATGGCTATGTTTTGATAGCTCTAAAGCAATTTGTTGAGACAAAAGACGGCCCTGCGGCGTAAGCAGAATAATCGGTATCTCATCAATCCCTTGTTTCTGCGATATATTTGATTTTACTGCCTCAACCGCTTCAAAAATAGGTTCGGGCTTAAGTACCATGCCGGCTCCACCCCCGTAAGGATAGTCATCAGCAGTGTGGTGCTTATCATGGGTGTAGTCTCGAATATTATGGACATTAACCTCAGCCAACTTTTGGTCGATAGCCCGTTTGAAAATGCCGGCGCTAAGTGGGCTTTGGAACATCTCTGGAAACAAGGTTAGGATATCAATTTGCATAGTCCCTATTTTATCACAGGTAGCGGCTGCTGAAAAAGCCGATAACAAAGGAGGTTCTGCTCAGTGGGGGTTGATTTTCAAACTTTTAACCTCACCCCCCAGCCCCCTCTCCTGAAAGGAGAGGGGGAGTGTGAGTAAGAGAGGGGCGAAGCCCCTCTCTAAAATCTCTTCCCCTTCCCCTATCAGGGGAAGGGGATTAAGGGGATAGGGATAGTAAATGAGGTGATAGAATTAGCCAACCAAAAGAGAGCAGAACCGCAAGAAGATGAGTTGCCTGAAGTGGAGCTTGCTGGATGTTTGACCACTCAGGGCTAATCACATATTATTGATGCAGCGCAGGATAGTAACGCTCTTACTGTAACCGAGTAAAAGATGGCGGACCAGATGAAAAAGATTGTTAATAATGACTTGGTGACTGTAATTGCCACCATGGGAATGGGCGTTCTTGCTATGGGTGTCCTGCAACCGATTCTGCCCCTTTATCTGACCTCTATCGGGGTTGCTCCCACAATCCTGGGCTTTATGTTTTCAGTGGCAATGGTAGGCATGGTCATCGGTGAAAGCTCCGGAGGATGGATAGCCGATAGGGTCGGACTGAAAGTTCCCCTGAGCGTGGGGACCTTTGTCTGTGCTCCGATAGTGTTTTGTTTTGTCTTAACCCGGGATGTCCCCGCTATTTTTCTCATATTCTTCTTTTGGGGAATAGTCCGCGCTGCCATCTTCGGACCTGGTCGCGGATACGTGGGGAATGCTGTGCCGCTATTGAAGAAGGCAACCTTCATGGGCCTTTTGGCAGCCATTCTAGCCATTTCTAGAAGTCTCGGAGCTTTTCTAAGTGGCTTTGTAGCTGATAACTGGGGATACAACTGGAACTTTTTCCTCTCTGCTTTGATTGCCCTCATGGGTGGCACAGTAATGTTAATCGGCTTAAGGAAAATCCCACTGTTGATGCCTAGACCGCAAGTCACATTCTCTTCACCCAATGTCGAGCCCCCATCTCAGAAGATAGCGTATAACAATCGCCCTTTTGCTTTTCAATGCAGCGTAGCTGTCCTTTACTTTTTGGGGATGGGAGTTATGAATTTCCTGCCGCTTCTGGCTGCCCAGGTAGTAGGTGCTACGGCTACTGAGGTTGGTATCCTCATTACCGTTGGAGTGTTGTTTAACGCGGCGATGCTTATCCCGATGGGAAGACTGGCTGACCAGCATGGGAAAAGAGTTTTCATGATACTTGGACTTTTAGTGTCGGCCGGCGGCATAGCAGGATTAGCTTCTGCGGAAAGCTTTCCCTGGCTTATTGCGTTCTACATTATCCACAATGTAGGCGCAGCGATGTTCAGTCCGGCCGCAGTAGCACTACTATCGGATACGGTACCGTCCCACCGGCAAAGCACGGCTATGGGAGTGTATGGAGCATGGGAGGATATCGGAGTTATTACCGGCTCGGCACTGGCTGGAGTTGCCTGGACTGCCTTGGGGCCACTATATACCTTCTTGATTGGTACCATATCTTCCGTTCTGGGTGCCGGGATATGCTTCGGTCTGGTGAGAGAAAAAACTTCTAAAAACCTGTAGCAAGTTGCTGCTTTATGGTAGAATATACTTCAAAATCGTTAGGTTAAGCACTAAACAATGCATCATATCGGTGTAGATATAATAGAAATAGCTCGTATCCAGAAGGTCATTGAACGCTGGGGAGAACGCTTCCTTCACCGGATATATACTGAACCGGAACTAAGGTTATGCCACAAGAGGCCTTCCTCTCTTGCCGGTCGCTTTGCCGGCAAGGAAGCAGTGATGAAAGCTCTTGGCACTGGTGCCAAAGGCATTAGCTGGAAGGAGATAGAAATACTGGCTGAGCCTAGTGGTAAGCCATTCATTAGTCTTCATGGCAAGGCACGAACTAGAGCCGGCGGCTTATGTTTGGGTAAGCTGGCTATCAGCCTCTCGGATTCGAAGGAGTATGCGGTCGCCTTCGTCGTCGGTGAGGTAGAGTAGGCTGACCTCGGTCAAGTCTAGTCAGGGGTAAATAACCAGGGCAAGCTCCCAATCAAAGGTGTGAGAGCTTACCTATTTCCAGCAGCCTCTTAAGAAACGACCGTCTATAGCTATGACTCTATCGGCTACCTCCCGCAACGGCCGGGAAGTCTGTTCTTTGCCAAATAAGGCTACCTCTACGTTCTTCCCATTATCCTTTACCGATTGGAGAGCGCCTACGTAGTCGCTATCCCCGGCAACAAGAATCGCTATATCATAGTTGTTTTTGAAACTATGAGTCAGCAGGTCGGTAGTCAGCATTATATCGACCCCCTTCTCATAAGGGGGCGAATTAGGCCAGTTGATATAAACCAGACGTCCTAAGCGGAGTTCGCAATAGGGTATGGCGCTGACGCTATCAAGGAAAGCCTGCTGGTGGCGGTATCGCTCGGGCTCCTCTTTACGTCCTACCCGCGCATTATAGTAATAGATTCTTATCAGTCGGCGTCTGTCCAACAGCTTCTGGCAAAACGTACCGATGTCTATGTCAGTTCTCTTAAAAAAGCCTTTAAGAGAATGGTACATGTTGCTGCCATCAATGAAAACCATTACCCGGTCTGTTCTATCAGTCATATCTCACCTTCTTTCATTTAGCACTTGGTATAGCCGCAGGCGGGGCAGATGAAGCAGCCTTCCTGATATACCAGCAAGCCACCGCATTCGGGACACTGCCCGGCGATATTCCTGGCTACGCCATAGTCCTTCGCATGCTCCTTTGGTTCGGGCTTATTCTCGTCATCACTCTTGATATGCTTTTCCAGAACACTGGCGATGGCATCGGCACAGGAAAGCACTGCCTTACCCTCTTCCCAGGCGATAGATGGGCAGCGGATACCACGAAGCTGTCTTACTATCGAGGCAACATCTACCCCCGCTCTTAGTGCCAGCGAGATAAGCCGGCAGGTAGCTTCAAGCTGTGCTGAGGCACATCCCCCAGCTTTACCCAGGGTGGAGAAGACCTCGCATATGCCCTGTTTATCGGAGTTCACGGTTATATATATATTACCGCAGCCAGTGGTTACCTTTTCCGTTATCCCGGTGGTTATTTTCGCCCGCTCCCTGGGGGTAAGTCCTGCCCTCTCCTCTTTCCTTTCCTCACCGGTCATCAGTACCTGTGTTTCACGGCTTCTATCGCGGTAAATAGTTATCCCCTTTAGTCCCATGTCATAAGCCATCATATAGACCTTGTCAATATCTTCGATGGTAGCCTCATGAGGAAAGTTGACCGTTTTAGACACCGCATTGTTGGTGGACTTCTGAAAGGCTACCTGCATCCTGACATGCCATTCCGGGCTTATTTCGTGAGCGGTGACAAATAGTCTTTTAATGTTATCAGGAACGCTCTCAATGTCGTGCAGTCTAGCGCCTGATGCCAGCTTCTGCATAAGCTCTTCGGAGTAAAAGCCTTGGCTCTTGGCGGCTTCTTCGAAGTAAGGGTTTACCTCTACCAGATGCGCGCCATCCAGAATATTGCGTACATAGCTCAGAGCAAAAAGAGGCTCGATACCACTGGAGCAACCAGCGATTATACTAAGGGTGCCGGTAGGGGCGATGGTGGTTCTGGTGGCATTTCTTACTTCAAAACCATCCGGTCTATCATAGATGCTTCCTTTGAAAGCAGGGAATACACCTCTTTCTTTAGCTAGTTTCTTTGAAGTTTCGGTTGCCTCGCGAGATATGGCAACCATTACCTTCTCTCCCAGTGCCAGTGCCTCATCCGAGTCATAGGGGATGCCTAGCTGGATGAGCATATCGGCAAACCCCATTACTCCGAGTCCAACCTTTCTCGTCTTTTTGGTCATTTCCTCGATTTGGGGTAGTGGGAATTTATTGACATCGATAACATTATCCAGAAACTGCACGGCAATTTTTACTGTCCTTGCCAGTTTGGGATAATCAATCTCATTAGTCACATTGGTGGTTCGTAACATCTTTGCTACATTGATGGAACCCAGGTTGCATGATTCATAGGGGAGCAGGGGTTGTTCACCGCAGGGGTTGGTGCTTTCAATTTTGCCCAGATGGGGGGTAGGATTATCCTGATTTATCCGGTCAATAAAGACAATGCCCGGGTCACCTGTTTTCCAAGCCAGAGCTACTATCTTGTCAAATACCTCTTTAGCTCTAGCTGTAGTCTGTACTTCTTTGGTGTGTGGATTTACCAGATTATAGCTGGCATCAGCCTTGACTGCTTCCATAAACTCGGTGGTTATTGCTACGGAAAAATTAAAATTAGTAAAGGCGGTGGGGTTTTCCTTGGCGGTTATGAACTTCATAATATCGGGATGGTCAACATTAAGGATAGCCATGTTCGCCCCACGGCGCATTCCTCCCTGTTTGATGACATCGGTGGCCGTGTCAAAGGCGCGCATGAAGGAAACGGGACCACTGGCGACCCCGCCGGTCGAACCAACCCTATCTGTTTCCGGCCTTAGTCGGGAAAAGGAAAAGCCGGTTCCCCCACCACTCTTATGAATGAGGGCGGTATTCTTCACGGCATCAAAAATGGACTCCATCGAATCCTCGACCGGCAGGACAAAACAAGCCGATAGCTGTCCCAACTCACGGCCGGCATTCATCAGGGTAGGGGAGTTGGGGAGAAATTCCAGGTTAGCCATAGACTGGTAGAACTCGTTCTCTGTGGTTTTGACATCTGCCTTAGGGTCGTATATAAGCTCGGCAGCGGCGATAGCCTGCGCCACACGATGAAACAATTCCTCTATGGTCTCGATAATTTGTCCCTGCTTATCTTTTTTGAGATATCTTCTTTCCAGAACACGGCGTGCGTTCTCGGTAAGATTTATGCTCGTAGCCGGCTTAATTTTCGGTTTGACTCGGGTGGTTGGTTCTGTCATGGGCTTGTCCTCCTCTTTTGGAGTCGGTTCTTCGGCTGCCAGGATTTCTCTCACAATGGCCTGGATTTCAGACTTTGTCGGTAGTGCTTTCCTTTGACGGCTTGTCTTGGGCACAAGGTCTTCCATTCCAGGTAGGGTTTGCGGCTTCTCCAGACGCTCAATTACCCGGCTGGTGAGCTGCTCTATCTTCTGTCTATCACGCAAACCCATCGATTCAGCATGGGCAACTACCGCCCGGAGAATCTCAGTGCGGTTAAACTCGGTTAATTGTTTGTTTTTCGGTTGATTAGCCATGCTTATTCCCGTCTCCTCGGGCCCTTCTTACTGCCTGCCATCTCCAGTTCCTCGGTAGAGAGCAATGGTAGCTGGGTGGTAGGGCGGGATGCCTTAATCTCGCCACCTACCAGACTATCTATTTCTTGCTTCAAGGCTGTGATATCGGTAAATTCCCGGTAGACGCTGGCAAAACGGATATAGGCAATGTAATCGAGCTTTTTTAGCTTTTCCATTACCACATCACCGATGAAAGCACTGGGTATTTCTGCCTTACCCTGGCGGTAAAGCTCAGCTTCTATGTCATCAGCCAGCTTGTCAACGGTGCCGGTAGGCAATGGCCGTTTTTCACAAGCCTTGCGAATCCCGGTTAATAGTTTATTCTTATCGAACTCCTCGCGCCGCTGGTCTTTCTTAATGACAAAAAGACTCGCCGGCTGCAGCCGCTCATAAGTAGTAAAGCGAGAGCCACAGCTCAGGCATTGACGACGACGGCGTACGCCATCGTTTACCTCCCGGGAATCGATGACTTTAGAATCACGATAACCACAATAAGGACAATTCATCGCTCTGCTCTACATCGTATGGGGGAATGGAGTCATAATACCACAACCTGTAGTGTCTGTCAAGATATTGTACCGATACCTTTTACTCAATCTTGGTTGTTGGTGTCATTGCGAGTCCCGATGAAATCGGGACTCGCAATCCGGATGAGCGGGGATTGTCCTGAGCTATGAGATTCTTCGCTGTGCTCAGAATGACACGAAGCGAATGTGTTCCTCGCAATGACATTTGAGGTTTACTACCGTACCAGCTTGGCGAATACCTATTATATTATAGACCCTATCCCCTAATCCCCTTCCCCTTGATAGGGGAAGGGGAAGATATTTTTAAGAGAGGCAAAGCCTCTCTTTGACTCTCCTTATAATCGTAGGAGCAGGTGTTTAAGGAGGGCATTAGCTAATCTAATAATGGGTGTTAAAGAGGGGCGATGGTCCCTCTTATAATGTAACGCCCCTTCTCCTACAGGAGAGGGGGCAGGGGGGTGAGGTCATTAAATGAAGTGCCAACCATAACCGCAGAACCATATTCCAGGCAGGTTTCTAAAAAATAACGGTAAAATTTAAAAAAAATATAAAAAGGGGCTTGACAAAAAGGAGATTGTGTTGGAAAATGGTAGAAAGTGGTAAAAAGTGGGGCAACAAGGGGACGAGATGTTCCTCGGGGAATTTGAGTATAGGGTCGACGAAAAGGGCAGAGTCCCTACACCACCCAAGTTCAGGAAGGAACTTGAGGAGGGGGTAGTATTGACCCCGGGAGTAGAGAAGTGCATTATTGCCTATCCATTAGCGGCTTGGGAGAAATTAGCGGCCACCCTGACCACCGGTTCAGTCACCCCCAGTAAGCTAAGAAGGCTAAACCGTGCTGTTTTTGCTGCTGCCTTTAGTCTTCAGATTGACGGGCAAGGAAGGATAGGGTTACCTCCCCCGTTGCGAGAATATGCCGGGATTGAGGGCGAAGTTGTTATCGTCGGCGCCAATACTTATCTTGAACTGTGGAATAAGGCTCAGTGGGCATCAGAGAAGGCGATTAGCCAGAAGCAAGCCTGGCAAATTATAGAAAGTATAGAACGGCATTGATAGGGCAAATGATGGTGGCATCTGCTCATATCCCGGTTCTAGTTGAGGAGACCATTAAGGCACTCAATGTTCAGCCTGGTGGTCGCTATATCGATTGCACTCTGGGAGGTGGCAGACATGCCGCCGCTATTTTGGAGCATAGCTCACCTGGTGGACAACTGCTGGGCATCGATGCTGATCCTGAAGCTATAAAAATAGCCAGGGCAAGGCTTCAAGCCTATAGTGGTTCAACCCTTCTCATTAATGACAACTTCGTTAATTTACAGGCTATTTGTTACAAGCATGACTTTCTTCCGGTGCATGGTATTCTATTTGACCTCGGGCTTTCCTCCCTTCAGCTCAGTAGCAGTCGTGGCTTTAGCTTTCAGCATGATGCACCACTGGACATGCGCTTAAGTCCTGATCAGCATCTCACCGCTGCCGATATTGTTAACACATACTCCGAGAACGAATTAGCTAACTTGCTAATGATATATGGTGAGGAAGGCTTTAGTCGTCGGATTGCCCATCGCATCGTACAAGAACGCCCCCTAGAAACCACTCTTCAGCTAGCTCACACGATAGAGCGGGCTGTCGGAAGCCGAAGAGGTAGAATCCATCCAGCCACCAAGACTTTTCAGGCGTTACGAATAGCAGTTAATCGGGAACTTGAGTACCTGGAAGCAGCCCTAAAACAAACAGTGAACCTCCTTGGTTTTGAGGGCAGGCTCGTTGTCATTAGTTATCATTCTCTCGAAGACAGAATAGTGAAACGGTTTATGCAGCAAGAATCACAGGGTTGTATTTGTCCCCCGGACATACCGACCTGTGTTTGCGGACACAGTGCCAGCCTTAGGTTAATCAACCGGAGGGTCATTACTCCTTCTGTCGCAGAGGTTCAAATTAATCCGCGCAGTCGCAGTGCTAAATTGAGAGCGTCTGAGCGTATTATTACTCAGGATGAGGACTATAAAATTGTAGAAGGGCTGTGTTCTTCAGTGGTAATTAAAGCTAATGCCTGGAGGAGACCAACTTTACTGAGGAGGCTTCGAGAGGCTTTTATAACTGCTTAGCTAAATAATTGAGACTGTCCCTAAAAAGGAGGTCTGGAAGATGTGAAAACTAATCTTTCTCAGGAGAGGATTAAAGTCTGGCTAGTAAGGAGGCACGAATGAGTAAACCGACTATTTTGGCGGCGATTGATGTTGGTACTACTAAGGTATGCACTATTATAGCTGAAGTCGGGGAAAATGGCGGTATGCGGGTTGTTGGTGTAGGCATCACACCATCGAACGGACTACATAAGGGACTGGTGTCCAATATCAATGATGCCAAGGAATCAATCCGTGCGTCAATCAGGAAAGCAGAGCATGTTAGTGGCTATAAGGTGGAATCGGCTTATGTCGGTGTGACCGGTAGGCATGTCACCTCGTTGAATAATCGTGGAGTAGTAACTATTGCTCGCAATGACCGGCTGGTCCGCCCGGAGGATTTGAAGCGAGTACTTCAATCTGCTCAGAGTACTAAGATTCCCACCGACCGAAAGCTGCTCCATGTTATTCCGCGGGGCTATGCTGTCGATGGACAGGTTGGAGTCAAGAACCCGATAGGGATGCACGGTCTTCGGTTGGATGTGGAAGCACATGTTATTACCGGTGCTATTGCTTCTGTCCAGAATCTGACCAAGTGCATTCGGGGTGTTGGCATAGATATTGAGGACCTCATCCTTGAACCTTTAGCCAGTAGTGAAGCAGTGCTCACTCAGGAAGAAAGACAGAACGGAGTTATGCTTGCTGATATAGGTGGTGGTACTACCGATATTGCTATCTTTAAGGACGGGAGCATCTGGCATACCGCAGTGCTACCTGTAGCCGGTTATCAGCTCACGAGAGACATTGCTATCGGTTTGGGTCTACCCTTTGACGTAGCTGAGGAGATGAAGAAGCAACACGGTAGCGTTATGCCAGTTTACGAAGGCAAAAGGGAAACTGACAGTAAAGTAGGCGAAAACGGTCATGGTGTCTCCTATCAAGCCTTGTGTGACATTCTCAGGGCACGGACTGAGGAAATGATAAGACTCATTCAACTTGAGTTACCAAGGTCTGGAGAATCATTAGTTCCTGCCGGATTGGTGCTCACTGGAGGTAGCTCTAAACTTCATGGGATGGATATACTGGGGCGTGAAATACTGAAACTCCCGGTCAGGATAGGAAGTCCGGCTCATATGCCTGGCATTAGTGATGCCCTTTATGACCCAGCGTATGCTACAGCCGTTGGTCTCTTACTCTGGGGAGTAAAAAATGAAGGTACGCAAAGCCGAAAATTCCGTGGATTTAATACTGGCTTATGGAATTTGGTTTCTCGTCTCTGGAGTCTGTTTCATTAGAGGATTAGTAAAGAAAGGAGGAGAAGAAGATGGCGAAAACGAGCTTTGCCCCAAACCCAACCAGAATTAAGGTTATTGGTCTGGGTGGTGGTGGCTGCAATGCGGTAACCCGGATGGTCCGCGAGGAAATTCGAGGTGTTGAATTTATTGCTATGAATACTGACTCCCAGCATCTGGCCATTACCGAAGCTCCAGTCCGTATTCAACTTGGAGAGAAACTAGCCAGAGGGTTAGGTGCAGGTGGTGACCACCTGTTTGGTCGAAAGGCGGCAGAGGAGAATCGTGATGAGATTAGGCAGGCCGTAGTCGGGGCCGATATGGTGTTCCTCACCTGTGGTATGGGTGGTGGCACCGGCACCGGAGCTATTCCTGTCGTTGCTGAAGTGGCTAAGCAGAGTGGAGCACTTACTATTGCCGTGGTTACTAAACCTTTCACTTTTGAGGGAGCACACCGTTGTCGGGTAGCAGAGGAAGGTATTACCGACTTGTTAGGCCAGGTTGATACGCTAATTGCCATCCCTAACGACCGCTTGCTTGGTCTTTGTGACCAGAAAACAGGTGTGGATAATGCTTTTAAGATGGCTGACGACGTGTTGCGCCATGGTATTCAGGCTATCTCTGAAGTTATTACTGTCCCAGGCCTGATTAACCTTGATTTTGCTGATGTCCGAGCGATAATGAAGGATGCTGGCCCAGCTTGGATGTCAGTAGGAACAGGTTCTGGCGCGACTCGGGCTGTAGATGCGGCTAAGCAAGCCTTAGCCAGTCCGTTGTTGGATGTTTCTGTTCAAGGGGCAAGCGGAGTGCTATTCAATGTTGTCGGTGGCGATAGCCTCACTTTGTTTGAGGTTAATAAGGCAGCTGAGATAATCAAGCAGGCGGTGGCTCCTGGGGCTAACATTATCTTCGGGGTGAGTTATGATACCAGATTGGACAAAGATGTAAAGATTACCCTGATTGCTACTGGTTTTGCTTCGCAGAGGGGCCTGATGGGTGCTATACGGGATGAGAAACTTGAAGCGTTCCTGACTAACTTGAAGGAGAGCGAAGAGGAATTAGACGTTCCCTCTTTTATGCGTAACCCGCTGTTCAGCCATCGGCGTGATATGGTAACTCATTCAGCTAAATCAAATAAAGAATCTGTGCATACCCCTGCTTAAAGTTATCGGGAAATCTATTAGACTTCAGAACCATAGAACGGCTGCGAGAGCAAAACCCGCAGCCGTTCTTGTTAGTCTTGCGTTGTTCCAGATACTCCTTTGATTGGTGCTATTCGATTTTGGTTGTGTTGTCATTCTGGCGAAACTTGTCCCGTACCTGATACGGGAGCCAGAATCCAGGTCTACCTCTTCCCGCTACTGGATTCCAGCCTGCGCTGGAATGACATCTTTGAATATTTTTTAGTTTCTAGTGATAACATTGGAATCAACCAAATGCAAACAGAACCCACCGATTCGTAGATTGCAAGGGTTTGTTTGGGATGATATAATAGTTAACAAAGTATTAAACCTTTAAGTTAGTCCAGAGAGGCTAGCAAGGGGAAGTGGGTATCTTAAGCATTGAGACCTCTTGCTGGCAAAAGTAAGAGGTTATTTTTTGACTGAAAAAATCGTAATGACTCCAGATGATATTAGGCGAAGTCTGGCTCGTATTGCTCATGAACTCATAGAGCGAAACAAGACTACCGAGCACCTGGTGCTGGTTGGCATGCGTACCCGCGGCGTGCCTTTGGCTAAGCGGCTAGCCGCCAATATGGAAGCACCTGAGTCTTCTAAGATACCTGTTGGCGCACTGGACATCAGCCTCTATCGGGATGACCTGTCATCACTAAATCCGCAGCCTATTGTCCAACACACTGACATTCCGGTCAGTATTGATGGCAAATCCGTGATACTGGTTGATGATGTCCTGTATACCGGGCGAAGCACTCGTGCCGCCATGGATGCTCTTATTGACCGGGGACGTCCCCGGTCAATTCAATTAGCGGTGCTGGTAGACCGTGGTCATCGTGAGCTACCTATCCGTGCTGACTATGTGGGCAAGAACATACCCAGCGCCAGAGACGAAGAGATACAGGTTCGTCTGGTGGAGACTGATGGTATTGATGGTGTGGTCATTATCAAGGATAGCAAGATGCAGTCTCCGGGGAAGAAGCGATGTCAAACTAAGCTGGAGGAGGGAATATGACCCTGTCTAATAGGAGTCTGGTGACCATAGATGACCTGTCCTGCGCCGAAATGGAAGCCATGTTTTCCTTAGCTGATAAGATGTCGCAGACGATGGGTAAACAATCTGATGTCTGCCGGGGCAAAATCATGGCAAGCCTGTTTTTTGAGCCCAGCACCAGGACACGGCTGTCATTTGAGGCAGCGATGCAAAGGCTTGGCGGTAGTGTGATAAGTGTGTCTGATGCCAAGGCGACCTCTCTAGCTAAGGGTGAAAGCCTCCACGATACGGCGAGGATTGTCGGCAGCTATGCCGATATCATTGTCATCAGACACCCATGGGAAGGAGCGGCTAAGATAGTGGCTGATTACGCCGGTGTCCCGGTAATAAATGCGGGTGATGGAGGCCATCAGCACCCGACGCAGACCTTGTGTGACCTTTATACCATCTGGAAGGAGCGGCAAACTATCAAGGGATTAAATATTGCTTTATGGGGAGACCTGAAATATGGACGGACGATACATTCCCTTGTTTTTGCGCTGGCTAAGTTTGGGGCTAATATCCTTTTTTGTAGCAGTCCGGGTTTGGAGGTACCAGAGCATGTTATCAAAAAACTAATCACCGAATATGGAGGTGATTTACAAAAGTACGAGGCTATAAAAGAAAAGGTCGAGGATGGTCTTTTCCCTATGGATGCTATGTATATGACGCCGAGTAGCCCGCATCAACTGGCAATGATACCCGGTATCAATGTCGGGGTACAGTTGAAGGGTGGGGTTGATGCTCTCTATGTTACCCGGCCTCAGAATGAAAGGTTTGAGGCTGCTGAAAAAGGACAGCAATTAAAGAAATACCCCATAGTAGATAAGAGACTGCTCCAAGGTAAGGCATTCCAGAAAACGCTGGTTATGCATCCGCTACCCCGCGTTGATGAGTTGGCTTATGAAGTAGATGCCGACCCCAGGAGTATGTATTTCAAACAGGCAGCGCGAGGAGTGCCGGTCAGAATGGCGCTTATTTCCCTCTTACTTGGAGCTAAGGAAGTCTCTGTTCCCAGCGAAAACGGTTTTACCCCGAAAACAGATTACCCTTTGTATCAGCGGGATTTCGGGGTCAGGTGCCCTAACCCAAAATGCGTTTCCATACAGGAAACTGAAGCTAACTACATAAAGCCCGGATTTAAAATAGTGGACCGTGAACCTTTTACGCTCAGGTGTGTCTATTGTGAACACGGGTTCGAGCCGAAATATGTCGCGACTTCGGAATGGCACGAGGGGAGCTTGGAAAGTAAAAAATACCACAGTGCTGACAGCCATTGGGCTAGAACGATTAAGCTAGAGAACCTGATTCTCTTCGATTCAGCGAGCGAGGCTGAAGCTCATGGTTTCAAACCCAGCCACTATGTTACAATGTCTCATCCGAGAAGCACTAGTAAAGAAGAATGAAACCTTTACTTGTTTATGGCGGCCGAATAGTTGACTCCAGCCAGGGGAGAGACGAAGTTGGCAGTTTGCTTATTACTGGAGATAAAATCTCATGGCTGGGCAAAGGCGAACTAACCCCGCCCGAGTCAGATTACGATATTCTGCCGGCTAAAGGATTAATTGTCTGCCCCGGATTCATTGACCTCCACTGCCATCTCCGGCAACCCGGTTTTGAAGATAAGGAAACCATTGCCACCGGAACGCAGGCGGCTGCCAGGGGTGGCTTTACTACTATCTGCTGTATGCCCAATACCAGTCCCCCCTTGGATAATCAGGCTACCATAGAGTATGTAAAATCGAAGGCGGCAACGGAAGGCGTAGTCCGTGTTTTACCTATCGGTTGTATTTCTAAAGGTAGGAAGGGTGAAGAACTAGCATCAATGGGGGAACTGGCTTCATCCGGGGTAGCTGGCTTCAGTGATGATGGTGACCCGGTGATGAATTCAGGACTTATGCAGCAGGCGCTGGATTATAGCCGAGCCTTGACTTTACCTATCATTGACCATTGTGAAGATAAGGGTCTTTCTCCCGATGGAGTAATGAATGAAGGAGTAGTTTCAGCCAGACTTGGACTGCGGGGAATACCCGCGGCTGCCGAAGAAAATATGATTGCTCGTGACCTGGAGCTGGCTCAACGTACCGGTGGCTGGTTGCATGTTGCCCACGTCAGCACCGAAGGCTCGCTTGAACTTATTCGCCGTGCCAGGGAGAAGGGCATTCGAGTTACTGCCGAGGTTACACCACACCATCTCACGCTGACCGAGGAAATGGTAAGGAGGTATGGTAGCTATGCTAAGGTCAATCCTCCCTTGAGAACTCGAAAAGACGTTGATGCCCTGATTCAGGGGTTAAAAGATGATGTGATTGATGTTATTGCTACCGACCATGCTCCTCACACCGAAGCTGATAAGCGGTGCGATTTTACGCTGGCTGCCTTTGGTATCAGTGGCTTTGAAACGGCATTGGGGAGCCTGATGAGTCTGGTGCACGATGGAAAACTGACTTTGGCTACCCTTATCTCCAAGCTAACCTGTGAACCAGCCCGAATCCTTGGTAGCAGATATGGTCTGGGTACTCTGGCTATTGGTGCCCTCGCTGATATTACTATCTTCGACCCCGATAGAAGCTGGATAGTGGATACCCGTCTCTTTGCTTCAAAAGGCAGGAATACTCCGCTCGCTGGCACTGCACTCAAGGGTAAAGTAGTGGCAACTGTCTCCCGGGGAAAGCTGGTCTATAAGGACGACTCGATTAAAGTTGAGAAGAAGGGGTCCGCCAAATTATAATCTAGACGGGCAGGAAAATCTCCCTTAGTCCCCCTTTTACAAAGGGGGAGAACAGAGAGCTTCTCCCTTTCGTAAAGGGAGAGTGAGAGGGATTTCAACAGTGATTAAGAGGGTGAGGTAAAACAGAATAATATACCTCTTTTAAAAATTTCTGAACTTAGGGAAGGAGATAAATAGTTGGACAAAGCTCAAGAAATCGAGATGTTGAAGCAAGCTCTGAATGGGATTACCAGTCTGCGGGAGTTGCAGTTTGGTAATCGCGAGTTGCCTGCGTGGAAAGATAGAGTGAGTCGTACTCTGGAATTAATTTATGGTAAAGAATCGACCCAGTATAAACGCTTCGTTAATGCTCCGGGAAAAGCCTTTATAGTGCGGACAGCGATGGGACAGGACCAGGAATACCATCGTCAACTGGACTGTTATGAAGAGGCTTTGAAGTCGCTGCTACCCAGTAGTTGATAGGTTTGTTTGTAGCGGAGTTTTCGCTGAAACACAAGGAATTATAGAAAGAGGGGCGGATCCCCCTCATTAAAAACCTTGTCTAAACCATCTAAAGTTCTAATCGTTGGAAAGGAGGCGGCTTGAAGCAGGTTGTAGCGACCGTTATTTCTAACCGTAAGGTTTTGCCAGGAGTTCCACGTGTCCACGCCCGGAGCATGTTGAGTAGCCGGCTTATCTGGTTGAAGTGCCCGGAGATAGCTCAGGAAGCTAAGACGGGGCAGTTTGTGATGGTGCGATGTGGGGAAGAGTGCGTACTGCCACGCCCGTTCAGCATCCACCAGGTAGAGGGAGGGGATGTGGCATTATTCTTCGCAGTTTGGGAAGGTGGTAAGGGCACAAACTGGCTATCCCGGCGCCGTAAAGGCAGCAGGGTAGAAATCTTTGGGCCGCTGGGCAATGGCTTTTCTATCCGTCCTGATTCGAAAAACGTACTTCTGGTGGCAGGGGGCATCGGCATTGCCCCGCTCTACTTTCTGTCGCAAGAAGCCGTAAGTAAGGGATGCTCGGTAACCTTGCTCTACGGCACAGCTAGTAAGGAGCGATACTCTGAGCTACCCGCCAGAGTCAAGCTGGTTTCGGTTACTGAGGATGGTAGTGTGGGGAAGAAAGGCAGGGTAATTGACCTAATTCCAGATTTTGTTGACGGGGCAGACCAGCTCTTTGCCTGCGGACCGATGCCGATGTACCGGGATATGGCACGCAGAAGGGAAGAGCTTAGACTTGTGGGTAAGCCAGTCCAGGTCTCCCTTGAGGTGGTCATGGCGTGCGGGCGTGGTGTCTGCTATGGCTGCACAGTGAAGACAAAGAGCGGGTTAAAGCAGGTGTGCGAGGATGGGCCGGTGTTTAACCTGGATGATATCCTCTGGGATGAACTGAACTACTGATGGCAATGATAGAGGCTCATGGTCTGACGAAGAAATTCGGGGGAACTACTGCCGTAGCCGACCTGAGCCTGGAAGTAGCCGAGGGCGAGGTGCTGGCTTTCCTCGGTCCTAACGGAGCGGGAAAGACAACTACAATTCGTATGCTTTCCGGTATTATCTCACCCATTTCCGGCTTCGCCATTGTTGCCGGACAGCGCACTGGCGGTAATGTGGAACAGCTTCATGAAGCCATTGGTTTGCTCACGGAAACCCCCGGCTTCTATCAGCACCTCAGCGCTAAGCGTAATCTGGAGTTCTTTGCCGGGTTCTACAACAACCTCAACATTAATCATCAGGTGGAGAAATACCTCAAGGCGATGGGACTCTGGGAACGGAGAGAAGGTAAAGTAGGCACTTTCTCCAAGGGAATGAAACAGCGACTGGCTTTAGCCAGGGCATTATTGCATGAGCCGAAGGTATTGTTTTTGGATGAGCCTACTGCTGGGCTTGACCCCGAGGCGGCGCATGAAGTGAGAGACCTGGTCAAACGGCTGAGTTTTGAAGGACGTACCATTTTCCTTTCCACTCATAACCTCACCGAAGCTGAGCTTCTCTGTCGCCGCATTGCTATCATCCGGACTCAGTTGTTAGCTCTAGATACAGCCGAGAACCTCCGCCAGCGTCTTTTCCGCCGCCAGGTCATAATTCAACTGGAATCTTTACCTGGCTCCCTTGTGGAACTGGTAGGCAAGCTGCCCTTTGTCCAGCAGGTTAAGTCGGAGGAGAATCGGCTCCTCGTCGAGCTTAAAGACCCGGAGAGTAGTCGTCCCGAGCTGGTGAAGCGCATCGTCGAGGCTGGTGGGAAGATAATGGCGGTCTCCGAAGAACAGCATTCCCTTGAGGAGGTTTATTTAAGCCTGATAGGGGAGGAGAGAGCGTGACCGGCAGGCGTATCGGCAATATCCTGAAGAAGGAATGGCAGGTGATGTCGGGTGACCTCAATAGTATACTTCTGGTTACCTTGCTCCCCTTGCTTATTGTCGGGCAGGCGATACTTTATATCTGGCTAATTGAGCATTTCGGCGGTGAGACTATTCTCACCAACACGATGTTCCAGACGGCTTTGGAAAAACTGAGTCAGGCGCTTCTAGCCACGGCTGGACTTCCCGATAGAGAGCAACTTCAGGTGCTATTGCTCAGCCAGTTTAACTTTTTCCTGCTCCTCATCCCAACGATGATTGCCATCAACTTTGCTACCTTTAGTATTGTTGACGAAAAGCTCTCGGGAAGTCTCGAGGCACTGCTGGCGACGCCGGTAAGGACATGGGAGCTTTTACTGGGCAAGGCTCTCGCCGGGGCAGTGCCGGCGCTATTTGTTACCTGGATTTGTGCTCTGGTGTTCATTCTGGGTGTGGTCGGATTGGGGTGGGGGCAGCTAGTTGCTCTGGTGCTCACTCCTTCATGGTTTATCTCTGTATTTTGGCTAACCCCGGCAGTAGCCATGCTGAGTTTCATGCTGGGTATTATTGGTTCATCTCGCGCCAAAGATGCAAAAAGCGCCCAGAACATTGTCATGGTCATTATTTTTCCGGTTCTGGTGCTCATCGGAGTCCAGGTCACCGGAGTGGTCTGGTTCACTCCTCTCCTAACTATCGTTCTGGCGCTGGGTCTCTGCCTGGTGGATATATTCGTTCTGCGGATTGCTGTAAGACTCTTCCAGCGGGAATCTATTGTGGTTAAGTGGCACTAGGTGAAATTGTCTGAAAAGGGCTCTTTGTCATTGCGAGGGCGAAGCCCGTGGCAATTTCTGAGATTGCTTCGCCTTCCGACTTCGTCGGAATGGTCTCGCAATGACAGTTTTCGGGCGACCTTAAGTATAGGAAGAGGGACTTTGTCCCTCTTAGACGCCCTAATATTGGGAGAGTTGTAGAGAGGCTCCACCTCTTTGCTTAACTCTCCCTTCCCTTCGTAAGGGAAGGGGTCAGGGGGATAGGTTTCCAGACAGCGTTACTAGAAATCGGATTATTGGTTAAAGGAGGTAAACGAGATGATAGTCACCAGGAAAATCAGTCTCCAGACCAAAGGGAACTGTGACATTATTGATATTACTCCTCAGGTACAACAGCAGGTCAGCGCGACGAATATAAACAATGGAACGGCGACCCTGTTTGTTGCTGGCTCAACTGCCGGACTATCTACTATTGAATTTGAGCCTGGTGTAGTCTCTGACTTCAAGGATATGTGGGAGCGGAACGTCCCCCGAAATATTCCCTATGAGCATGACCGCCGCTGGGGTGATGGTAATGGATACTCGCACGTCCGTGCCTCGCTCCTTGGCGCCTCATTAGTTGTTCCTTTCAGTGACAAAAGGTTAATGCTGGGTACATGGCAGCAGATAATCTTGGTAGATTTTGATAATCGGCACCGGTCGCGGGAGATTATACTGCAGATTATGGGTGAGTAGACAGTAGGTAAGAGATATATAAAATGACCCTGAAGATTTCTTCAGGGT
>JAZDPB010000179.1:0-18640 GCA_043797985.1 Chloroflexota bacterium | reverse complement strand
CGCCACTACCGTTTTTGTCGGCAGTGAAGACAATCACCTATATGCTGTCAATGCCATCACTGGTGAAGAGATTTGGAACATCAGCACCGGGGGTAAGGTCACTTCGTCACCCGCTTTGGCTGACGGGATAGTTTATATTGGTTCGGACGATGGTAATCTTTATGCCATTGAGTAGCGCAAGATAGCTCTTATCTACCCAGGCCTCTTCTTCTGCGCCGCTCACTTACTTTCAAACGAACAAGCGCACGGTGTAGCGCCGCTTCAGCCCGAGCCATATCAATGCCGGGTGCACGGCTTGCTATCCGCTCTTCGGCACGGCGCTTGGCAGCCTCAGCACGAGCGACGTCAATTTCCTCGGCCCTCTCCGCTACATCAGCCAGAACTATAATCCTATCCGGTCTTACTTCAAGAAAGCCGCCAGAAATGACCAATGAGAACTCATCCCCACCCTTTTTCACCCGCAACTCACCCACCTCTAGTGTCGTCATCAAGGGTGCGTGACGGGGTAAGATTCCCAGTTCGCCTACAATGCCCGGAGCCACGACTACGTCGACATCCTCCGAATAAACCACCCGCTCCGCAGTAACGACATCAAGCTTGATACCCACTTCTATGCTCCTACACCCAGCTTCTTTGCTTGCTCTACCGCCTCATCTATGGTACCCACCATATAAAAAGCCTGCTCTGGCAAAGTATCATGCTTACCTTCTAGAATCTCTTTAAAACCACGCACCGTCTCCGCTATGGGCACATATCTTCCTTGCCGGCCGGTAAAAACTTCGCTAACAAACATCGGCTGAGATAAGAACCTCTGTATTCTACGAGCCCGAGCTACGGTGACTTTATCTTCATCGCTAAGTTCTTCAATGCCCAATATGGCAATCACGTCCTGGAGGTCCTTATATCGCTGTAATACCTGCTGCACTCCGCGGGCTACCCGAAAGTGCTCTTCGCCAACAAGATTGGGGTCGAGTATCCGAGAACTCGAGGTCAGCGGGTCAACCGCTGGAAATAAGCCTTGTTCAGCAATAGACCTCTCCAGAGCAACAACCGCATCAAGGTGACCAAATGTTGTGGCGACTCCAGGGTCAGTGTAATCATCAGCCGGAACATAGACTGCCTGAAAAGAGGTTATTGAACCATTTTTAGTCGAGGTAATTCTCTCCTCCAGTTCGCCAACCTCTGTCGCGAGCGTGGGCTGATAGCCTACCGCCGAAGGCATACGTCCCAGCAAGGCTGATACTTCCATCCCAGCAAGGGTATAGCGGTAAATATTATCAATAAACAGCAATACGTCCCGGCGCTCAACGTCACGGAAATATTCGGCCATGGTCAGCCCGGTTAGTCCCACACGCAGGCGAACTGCCGGTGGTTCATTCATCTGACCAAAAACCATAACCGTCTTTTCAATCACGCCCGAATTCTTCATTTCATACCACAGGTCATTACCTTCACGAGACCTTTCTCCAATACCAGCAAAAACAGAAAAACCACCATGCTCAGTGGCAATATTGCGGATAAGCTCCTGGATAATAACTGTTTTACCTACCCCGGCACCTCCATAAGCACCTACCTTGCCGCCTTTAGTAAAGGGAGTAATCAGGTCGACAACTTTAAGCCCGGTCTCCAACATCTCGGTAGTTGTTTCTTGCTCTTCGAGCGAGGGTGGAGAACGATGGATTGGCCATTGGGCGTCAGCTTTAACCTCACCAAGGTTATCCAGAGGCACACCCAAAACATTAAACAGACGCCCCAGAGTACCTCTACCTACCGGTACACTAAGCGACACTTCGGTATCTACCGCTTCAGTGCCTCGCGCAAGCCCCTCTGTAGGTGAAAAGGATAAACATCGCACCCAGTTATTGCCGATGTGCTCCTGAGCTTCCAGCACAATTTTTTCACCATCCCTGGTGACTTCAATTGCATTGTAGATTGCTGGTAGCCCATCAGGTGGAAACTCTATGTCAACTACCGTCCCGATTACCTGAACCACTTTACCTTTAGCCATTTTTAACCTCACATACCTTTTTCAAATTCTAATTGGGACAAATTCAATACTTTCAAATCCGTTTGCGTGCTAACCCTAAACCACTCTGTCTAAGTTAGAGCCGCAACACCACCCGTAATATCAAGAAGTTCTTTAGTAATTCCCTCCTGACGAGCTTTGTTATACATCAGGGTTAAATCATCAACCAGCTCTTTGCCATTATCCGTAGCATTTCGCATCGCTACCATCCTAGCTGACTGCTCACTGGCGATAGACTCTAGAATAGCATGATAAATCTGCATCTCAACAAATCGTGGTAAGAGTGCTCCCAGCACCACATCTGGTCTTGGTTCATAGATATAATCTACATTCTGCACCCTGGGTATTGTCGCTGGTTCAACTGGTAATATCGGTACTACAACCGGTCTCTGCGTTAAGGTGGTGACAAATTGGGTATAGGCTAAAAAGGCAGCATCGATGACGCCATTGGTATAATCATCAATGATAATCCGAGCTATTGGCGTAGTATCAAGCAAGCCCGGCTGGTCACCAAGCCCAGTAAATTCCGCCTTGATATCACGACCATACCGTCTCATGAAGTCAAGCCCCTTCCGCCCAACGCAGATAAGAGTAACCGGCGCACTTTGCTGCAGGATATAACTCCCTGTCCGGCGGTTGATATTAGCATTGAGCCCACCACATAAACCACGGTCTGGGGTGATATGTATTATGGCAATTTTGGCTACCGGCCGACGCTGTAATAAGGGATGCAATACACCCTCCGCCTGGGGTAAAGCAGCCAGGTCAGCTATCACCTGATGAATTTTCTCCGAGTAAGGTCGTCCAGCCAAGCCGCGTTCCTGTGCCTTCCTCATCTTGGAGGTAGCAATCATCTCCATAGCTCTGGTAATCTTGGTTATGCTTTGCACGCCCCGTATTCGGCGTCGAATTAAACGGATATTAGCCAATCTTAGACCTCACCCCCCTGACTCCCTCTCCTTTCATGGAGAGGGAGAAGTGGTTTTATAAGAGAGGCGAAGCCTCTCTTCAACTCTCCTATCTTACTTTAACGCCATGCTCTGCTTAAACTCTGTAATAGCAGCTTTTAACTTTCCCTCGGTCTCGGCAGAAATCTCTTTTGTTTTAAGAATAGATTCACCTATCTCAGGGTGATTCGCCTTCATGAATTGACGGAAGCCAATCTCAAAGGCACCAAGCTTATCTACAGCTATATCATCAAGGTAACTATTAATGGCAGCATATAGAATTACGACCTGTTGGTCTACCGTTACCGGGCTATACTGACCTTGTTTCAAGACTTCGGTAATCCGTCGCCCGCGCTCAAGCTGAGACCTGGTCGCCTGGTCAAGCTCCGAAGTGCCAAATTGAGCAAAGGCAGCCAGCTCCCGGTACTGCGCCAGTTCCAGCCTGAGTCTGCCCGCCACCTGCTTCATCGCCTTGGTTTGGGCACTACTCCCCACCCGGGAAACTGACAGACCAATATTCACTGCTGGCCTTTGACCGGCATTAAACAGGTCTGATTCCAGATAAATCTGGCCATCGGTAATAGAAATCACATTTGTTGGAATATAGGCAGACAGGTCACCGGCCTGTGTCTCAATAATCGGTAAGGCAGTGAGCGAACCACCGCCATGTTCATCATTATATTTGGCGGCTCTTTCAAGCAAACGGCTATGTAGATAAAAGACATCGCCAGGATATGCCTCCCGTCCCGGAGGACGTCGCAACAAAAGCGAAAGCTGGCGATACGACCAGGCATGTTTGGAAAGGTCATCATAGATAACCAGGGCATCCTTACCCTGCTCCATAAACTCCTCTCCCATAGCACAGCCAGCATAGGGGGCAAGATATTGCAAGGCAACCGAATCAGAGGAATTAGCCGCTACCACAATGGTATGCGCCATAGCCCCATGTTCTTCCAGGAGAGCAACCATCCGCGCTACCTTGGATGTCTTCTGACCAATGGCAACGTAGACACAGATTAAATTGCCACCCTTCTGGTTAATGATAGTATCAAGAGTAATAGCTGTCTTCCCGGTTGAGCGGTCACCAATAATAAGCTCCCTCTGTCCACGACCAATTGGAATCAAACTATCTATTGCCTTAATACCGGTCTGCACCGGGGTGTTTACTGACTGGCGCAAGGCAACGTTAGGAGCAACGCGCTCAATGGGCCTAGTTTTTTCGCTCTTTACTGCCCCTTTGCCATCCAGAGGACGCCCCAACGAATCAACTACCCGGCCAATAAGGGAGTCACCTACCGGCACCTCAGCAATCCGACCGGTGCACCGGACTTCGTCCCCCTCCTTAATACCCGTATAGTCGCCAACGATAACCGCCGCCACACTATCTTCCTCCAGGTTCATGGCAATCCCCATAACATCATTAGGAAATTGGAGTAGCTCATTATACTTAGCGGCAGCTAGCCCGTGAATTCGGGCGATACCGTCACCCACTTCAATCACGGTACCAATATCGACCATGGTCGCCGTCATTCCGAATTGCTCAATCTGCTGCTTAATCACCGAAACGATATCTTGTCCTCTTGTCGTCATCTTATCTACCTCACCCTCTTAATCTCCCTCTCCTTCAAAAGAGAGAAAGAAATTAGTTTTATAAGAGAGGCTTCGCCTCTCTTTAACTCCCTCTTTTTATCTCCCCGCCCCACTCAACTCCCTTTTCAATGCTTCCAACTTACTGCGGGTACTACCATCGATAAGCTTACCACCAATTCTAGCTATAACTCCGCCTACCAATTTTGAATCTACTTCAGACTTGATTACTACCTTTTTACTAACTACCGCACCCAGACGCTCCGCTAATCTCAGCTTATCCTCATCACTAAGCGGTACGGCAGTAACAACCTCAGCCGGCTCAATACCACGGTGACTATCTAACAATCGCTGGTATTCATCAGCAATCTTACCCACCATACTCAACCTGCCCTTCTCTAACAACAGGTAAACCAGATTCAGAGCTAGAGGGTTTATATCACCAAGTTTCTCACCCAGCAACGTGGCTTTGGCATTAAAGGGGAGCTTAGGACTCTCAAGCAAGTGAGCAATCGTAGCATCCTCGCCTAAGCCGGCAACCTTCTTCAGGTCGGATTGCCACTTATCTAGCTCTTCTCGCTGCATGGCAATTTCAAATACTGCCTGCGCATAGCGCTTAGCATAAGCTCTTTTCGCCAATATATCCCCTTGTCGATATGTTCTACTATAACTAAATAGCTAACCCTTTTTCAGGGTTGTGCTTTCCTCCAGCGTTTTCTCAATAAGCTGACGGTGTGCTTCTTTATCCAACGAGCGCTCAATAACCTTCTCTGCTGCTAGTATGGTCAGGTCAGCAAACTCCCGACGCAATCCATCAACGGCATTATCCCGCTCGCGCTGAATCTCTGTCCGCGCCCGGTTAATAAGTGCTTCACCTTCCTGCCTGGCATCCTGCTGCGCCTGTTGCTTGATGTCCTCCCCGGTTCGCACCGCCCGGCCAATTACTTCCTGCCCCTCTTTACTAGCCGCCTCGATCCGTTTTTTAGCTTCCCCCTCAGCCTGAGCTGCTTGCCCCTTGATGTATTCTGTCTGCTCCATGCTATCTTTCACTCGCTTGGAGCGTTCGTCGAGCATTCTCATGATAGGTCTATAAGCTACCAGATACAGCAACCCAAAAAGAATGGCAAAATTCACTATCTGCGCTATTAAATTTGGTAAACTAATACCCAGGCCTTCCACAAAGACCCTCCTTCAACAAGTTCGGGACAACACTAACTGGTTCAACCAATCATCCCAGCTAGCAAAACAACCCCAACAATCGATGCTGCAATTATGAATACACTAACCATTGCAGCGCCAATGATTATCGCGACGAATATTGGCAGACCCTCTTCAGACATGGCATACTCTCCTTTTCAGCATCCTATACAACCATAGCCAAGAGAATGGCCACAATCAGTACGTAAATGCCAATAGCTTCAGCAAAAGCCGTGACCAATATCATATTGGTCATTATGGGGCCACTCGCCTCAGGGTTACGTCCCAAGGACTGCAAAGCGGAATAACCAATAAGTCCGATTCCTAGTCCTGGGCCCAACATCCCCAGTCCAACCGCCAAACCAATTGCTAACATTTTCATTACTTCTGGATCCATTATCTACTATCTACCTCCTTCTTCATGACTTTTTATTTCGTGTGCATCCCCGCCGTGGGATGTCGTAGCAACCGTAAGAAATACTAGCGTTAAGCCACTGAATATAAGCGCCTGCACAAAGCCAACAAGTAATTCAAGCCCATAAAATGGTATTGCAACGACAAAAGGAACAAGAAAAGTGGCCATTAAAAGTAATATCTCACCCGCCGTCATGTTGCCAAAGAGACGGAAGGTAAAGCTAACAATACGGATAAACAAACTTAATAGTTCCAACAAGCCAACAAAAATATCAATAGCCCCAAGCAACAGACCGGACAAGCCAGCTTTAAGCTTACCAGTTACTGTTAGACGTAGACTTCTCAAGAAACCACGCACATTAAAAAATTGTTCCAGGTAACCGATACCACCATGCTTCAAACCAAAGAATACTACAAAAACAAAGGAAAACAGGGCTAGAGCCAGAGGCAAATTAATATCGGTATTAGCCCCACGCAGCAGATGTGTCTCACCTTCAGCGGTATGAACGAGGATAGAACCGAACCCCGGAAGCAGACTCAACCAGGCATTAAAGGCTACGAAGAGAAATATGGTAGCCACTATCGGAAAGAAACGCCGCCCATTTTTCTCACCAGCAACACTCTGACAGAAGTTGAGAAGAGCACCAAGGATAAACTCGAGCAAGGCTTGCCACCTTTTCGGAATAATCCTTAACCGATGGCTCACCGCATATGAGAAACCAACCAGGACGATAATAGTAAGCCAGGCACCGATGATGCTATTAGTAATAGGAAAACCGAATAGATGGAAAACTACCTCAGCCGGAAGCTCAGGGTGTGGCTGGGGGACACTAAGCCAGCTTGGTAGTCCTAAATCACCAAACATACTCTTACCTAGAGAACCGCTGGCGAAGCCAATGATAAAGAGTGCAAGAAAGAGAATTGTGATTACAATAATAAGGGGAAAAGAACAACCAAGACAGCCTTTCTTAGGCACTAGCTTTTTCCCTTCTTTTGGTTTTTGTTGATATTAGGAAGAATCATCCGATAAACACCATAAAAAGCAACCAGAAGTCCAAGCATCAAGCCTATTATGACCCAATAATGTGTTCCTAGCCTGTTATCAAGCCAGAGCCCGGCGACTACCCCTAAGAAAATACAGCCGCCAACATACCACCCCATCCCCACCAGCCTTAAGGCTGCCTGCCACCTGCTCATAACACTGGCAGCATATCAAATCTGCCGGTTTATTTCAAGCCCAATGGCTAAGTCTCCACTCCCACCTAGTATGAATAGAATCCAGCTTAGGATTTACGCTTATCGAAATCATTTAAATCAAGAGTGTCAATGAAATCACGCCAGGCTGACATCTTCTTTATATCTTCTTCGCGTACCTGCTTACCCTTACCTTCAACCTTACCACCTTCCTCTTCAGAAAGAGGCTTGCCTGTCTCCTTGTCTAGTTGTATGCCTGCTTTATCCAGGACCGACTCATCAACATATATCGGCGCTTCTAGCCTTACCGCCAGCGCCAGTGCATCACTAGGGCGAGAGTCTATTTCCATCTGGCTGCCATCTACGGTCAAAGTAATTTTGGCATAAAAAGTATCGTTCTTAAGGTCATTGACGACAACCGAACTAACCCTGGCTCCCAGGGCATCGATGACCGAACGTAACAAGTCATGAGTCAAAGGCCGAGGGACGTTCACCCCCTGCAATTGCACCGCTATAGCATCCGCCTCAGCAGGTCCAATCCAGATAGGCAAGTAACGGTCCGCCATCTTTTCCTTTAGAATGACTACCCGTTGATAATTCATTAGACTAACACGAATACTATCAATAGTCATCTCAACCATGCGCAAACCTCCTCCATTTCTCAACCAACACCCCCCATTCTACCCCACCTAACTACCTCTGTCAACTGGAAATCGAGTCCAATTAGCTCCCAAAAACCCCCTTACAAATAATCTTATTTATGGTATAATAAGCTCTCATAAATAATAGGGGCGGAAAATCAAACTCTTTAAACAAATTGAATAATAAGGAGAGCACCTATGCAGGAAGGTAAAAAGACACTTGTTTGGTTCAACGAGGTTACCAAAAAAGATGTAGGCCTTGTCGGTGGTAAAGGGGCAAATCTGGGTGAAATGACTAACGCTAATATACCTGTCCCCCAGGGTTTCATCGTCACCTCTGATACCTACTTTTACTTCCTACGGAAAACAAAACTCCTCGATAAAATCCGCCAACTACTGAAGCCTGTAAATGTTAATGATAGTAAACAACTTCAGCAAGTTGCCGCTCAGGTCAGACAGATAATTTCAAAGGCGGCTATGCCACCGGAAATAGCCCAAGAAATTGAGCAAGCCTATATCAAGATGGGCAGGGGGCTGGTTGCCGTGCGCTCCTCAGCTACTGCCGAAGACCTCCCCGACGCTTCTTTCGCCGGCCAGCAAAGAACCTTCCTTAATGTGCAAGGCGACAAAGAGGTGGTAATCGCGGTTCAGGATTGTTGGGCATCGCTCTTTGAGGCCAGAGCTATTTTCTATAGAGTGCAGCAAAATTACGACCATTTCAAGGTTGGCATCGCTGTCCCGGTGCAAAGAATGGTGCAATCCGAGGCCGCCGGAGTCATGTTTACCTTAGAGCCAGAAACCAGTGATAGAAGCAAGATAACCATTGAGGCTGTCTTGGGACTTGGTGAAATGATTGTTTCGGGAGATGTAACCCCTGACACGTATATCGTCAGCAAGGATGCCCTAAAAATTACCAGCAAGAAAATTGCCAAGCAGGAATGGAAACTGATAAAGAGCGATAAAGGTAAGGGCGAGGAAGCCAATATAAAAGTGACACTTACTCCTGAAGAGCAGGCGCAGCAAAAAATAAGTGATGCTGATATAATAACCCTAGCGAAAATAGGGAAGCGTTTAGAGGACCACTACCAATTCCCTCAAGATATTGAGTGGGCAAAAGAGAAAAACCAACTCTTTATCGTCCAAACGCGCCCGGTAACTAACATAGAGGCAGTGGGGAAAGCAGCGGCTGTGGTTAGAGCTGAAATTACCGCCCCAGTACTGCTATCAGGGGCACCAGCCAGCCCCGGTATCGCCTCGGGTCCAGTCAGACTAGTAACCGATGCCTCCCAAATAAACAAGGTGAAAGATGGCGACATTCTGGTTGCTGAAATGACCACGCCTGACTTTGTGCCCGCCATGAAACGGGCGGCAGCTATCGTCACTGACCGTGGTGGCCGAACCGCACACGCTGCCATCGTCAGCCGAGAGCTAGGCATACCCTGTGTTGTCGGCACGGAAAAGGCTACCGCTACCCTAGAAGACGGGCAGGTAATCACTGTGGATGGCACTAGTGGTAAGGTCTATGACGGCAAAATAGCAATCGCTGCAAAAGCGAAAACCCGAGCCCGGACAAAGATAAAGACTAAGACAAAGCTCCTGGTAAACCTGGCTCAACCGGAGCTAGCCGACAGGGTAGCAGCCCGTGATGTGGATGGCATTGGATTACTTCGAGCCGAATTCATGATTGCTGCGATTGGTGAGCACCCCAGCTATATGATAAGCCAGAACCGAGGCAGTGAGTTTGTTGATAAGCTTGCCGAAGGACTAACTCAATTTGCCAAGCCATTCTACCCCCGTCAGGTGGTTTATCGTACCAACGATTTCAAGACCAACGAGTATCGGGCTCTCAAGGGTGGAGAGAAATACGAAGAAGTTGAAGAAAATCCCATGATTGGTTATCGAGGTGCTTCGCGGTACACCACCGACGTTGCGACCTTTAAGCTGGAACTAGCCGCCATAAAGAAAGTAAGAGAGAAGTATAATAACCTCTGGGTGATGATTCCCTTCGTCCGCACGGTAAACGAGCTGGCTCAAACTATAAAGATTATGAACGCGGAGGGATTAAAACGCTCTAAAGATTTCAAAATATGGATGATGGTGGAAGTGCCGTCAAATATAATACTCATGGATAAGTTCATTGCCGTCGGTATTGATGGAATATCCATTGGCTCGAATGATTTGACCCAGCTTACCCTTGGCATTGACCGTGATAGCGCCAAATTAGCTTCGACATTCGACGAGCGCAATGAAGCGGTAATGATGTCCATAGAGAAAGCGGTTAAAACCGCCAGGAGTCTGGGAATTACCTCTTCTATTTGCGGACAGGCGCCCTCCGTCTACCCCGAAGTTACGGAAAAGCTAGTGGAATGGGGCATTACCTCCGTCTCAGTTAGTCCTGATATGATTGACCAGACCAGAGAGATAATTGCCAATGTAGAAGAGCGACTAAACCCGAATGGTAAGTCAGCTTAAGGTCCGCCAGTTAGCTGAAGAAAGGGAAGAAAGCCTATCTCGCTACGCCGTAAAGAGTAAGCAGTCACGAGGCCGGCTCAGATATGAAGAGCCGTGCCCGGTACGCACTGCTTTTCAGCGTGACCGCGACCGCATTATTTATTCCAAGGCTTTCCGTCGTTTGAAGCACAAAACGCAGGTTTTTATCGCTCCCCAGGGTGACCACTATGTGACACGGCTCACCCACACTCTAGAGGTTTCCCAGATAGCCCGCACTATCGCCCGGGCCTTAAACCTCAACGAAGACCTGACTGAGGCAATTGCTTTAGGTCATGACCTGGGTCATACCCCTTTCGGTCATGTGGGTGAAGAAGTCCTGAATGAATTGTATCACCAGGGGTTCAGACATAACGAGCAAAGCCTGCGAATCGTTGACCTCCTGGAGAATGATGGCAAGGGACTTAATCTTACCTGGGAGGTGAGAGACGGCATTCTTAATCACTCGAAGTCAAGGGCGAATATCCTGGAAGACTGGGGAAGGATAGGTACATTGGAAGGCGAGATATGCAGGATTGCTGATATAATTGCCTACATTAACCATGATATTGACGATGCGATAAGAGCAGTTATTATCACCGATGATGATTTACCAGCCTCAGCCACTGCTATATTGGGTCACTCGCACCGAGAGCGCATCAATACCATGGTCTGCAACATTATCGAGCAATCATGGGCGGTCAGGGACTCTGATACTACCAGTCCGACTATAGGTATGAGCCCTCAGGTTTTAGAGGCAACAAATACCTTACGTGGATTTCTTTTCGACCGGGTTTACAACCTGAGTTCTGCCCAAGAGCAAGCAGAAAAGGCAAGGGGGATAGTCCGCTGGTTATATCGCTACTTCAATAAGCACGAAGATAAGCTGCCACCAGAGTACTCTCTATACAGTGATGAGGCAAAGCGAAGGGTGGTTGACTATATCGCCGGTATGACCGACCAATATGCCACAAGACTGGCTGATGAGCTAGCTTCAACCAAGGGCTAAGCCAGATAACAAAAACCGTCTCATTTCGTTTTAATAATATATAGAGCAACTAGGCTTCCTGTCTTCGAAAATAATCCATAATAGAAAGCATAAAAAGAGAACGATTGAAGAGCTTCTTCTTTTAATCATGGTGTCATTGCGAGTCCCGATAAAATCGGGACGTGGCAATCCGGATGTGCGGGGATGAGATTGCTTCGTCACTGTGTTCCTCGCAATGACACCAACAACTAAGATTAAGCCAAGACTTCTAAGAAGAGACTTGTCACCATTAGTGGTATAATATAAACATGGGTGTAATCGACGAAATAAAGCAAAAGATAGACATCGTTGAGGTTATCAGCCAGTACACTACACTAACCAAGGCTGGACGAACCTTCCGGGCGCTATGCCCATTCCACAGTGAAAAACGCCCCTCCTTCTTCGTCTATCCTGAGCAGCAGAGCTGGCACTGCTTCGGTGCCTGTAGCACCGGCGGCGATGTCTTTTCCTTTATTATGAAGAAACAGGATATCGACTTCGGGGAGGCACTACGACTTCTTGCCGATAGAGCGAGTGTCACCATCCCATCAAGGTCGGGGCAGGCTCCCAAGAAAGATGAAAAGGCAAGACTGTATCAGGTTAATGAGGCTGCCGCCCAGTATTTCCACAATCTACTCCTCAACTCGCCGGCAGGGGAAAAAGCGAGGAAGTATGCCTCCGGTCGGGGTATCTCCCTGAAGACCATCACCGACTTCCAGATGGGCTTTAGTCTGGATAGCTGGGAAGCATTAAAACAATACCTGACGGAGAAGGGTTATACCGAGCGAGAATTAGTTGAAGCCGGATTAATCGTCGTAACCGAAGAAGGGAAGGTATATGACCGGTTTCGCAATCGGTTGATGTTTCCCATAAAGGATAATAGGGGTCAAACAATAGGTTTTGGTGCGAGAGCGCTTGATGATTCACTACCTAAATATCTTAATTCACCACAGACGCCAACATTTGATAAAAGTGGCAGCCTTTACGGCATAAACCTGGCGGCAGCCGCAATCAGGCAACAGGATATGGCTGTAGTTGTCGAGGGCTATATGGACGTTATTACCGCCCACCAGAATGGCTTTAACAATGTGGTTGCCCCGATGGGAACAGCAATCACCGATAGACAGATAACCATTTTGAAGAGACTGAGCAAAAATATAGCTTTAGCCCTTGATTCCGATACCGCTGGTGAGGAAGCCATGCTGCGCTGTGTGGAGTATGAAAATAGCCTCGATACGGAGGTTAAGGTTATCATCCTGCCTAGAGATAAAGACCCTGACGATGTTATTAAGGAAGACCCCACAAAGTGGCAACACTTCATTGAGCAGGCTTTACCGGTAATTGATTACACCTTCAATATGGTTACCGCTCGACTTGACCTGACCACAGCACGGGGTAAGTCTTTGGTCGCAGATAGTCTATTCCCTATTATTGATGGTATAAAGGACGAAATACGCCTGGACCATTACATGACAAAACTATCTCAATTAACAAAAACCGACCGTCGCAGGCTGGATGCTGCCTTTGCCGCATATCGGACGAAGAAAAAGATAAAGAGACCCGCGGAATCCCCTGCAACCCCTGTCCGGTACACGCTTCTCTCCAGGCCTGAGGAATACTGTCTTACCCTGCTACTGCAGCACCCTGAGCTTAACAAGAGTAACGAGGGTCTTCTGCCGGAATATTTTGAGAATACCGAAAACCGCGAAATCTTCGTCACCTGGCAACAGTCTAATGACTTACCTTCACTCAGGGCTCGACTGGAGCCGGCAATCTGGGAGCACCTTGATGCCCTCATCAATAAGAACATACCTGCCAACCAGATTGAGCAGAAATATACCAGCAGTATCCTCCGCCTGAAGGAAGAATACCTCAAAGGTTTGGAGAGAAAGAAGGAGATTGCGCTTGCCTTAGAAGCGGAAGCGGGAGGCACTGCTGCCGAGTTGGCTAAACTCAAGGAACAAGGCATAGAAACAAGCATTCAACTGGGAGAAATCTTCGCTCAAAAGGGTAGAAGAGGTCGGGAACAAAGGAGATAAGAAATGAACGGAGCAAACTACAAGAACTTAGAACAAATATCGGCAGCCAATGAAGGCGAGGAAACAATACCTTCACCTGGCGAACTGAATAACGCGCTTAATCCACCGGAAGAACTGGAAGAAACCCTCGAAGTGCTAGAAGCGGAAGAGCAAGAGATAGCGGACGACCCGGTCCGTCTCTACCTCCATGAAATTGGCAAAGTCCCCCTTCTCACCGCCAAGGATGAAAAGACATTAGCCAAAAAGATAGAAGCACGCGAACACATCAAAAGGATTAGACAAGGCTACCTCCAGAAAAATGGAAAGCCACCTTCCGAGACTGATATTATACTGATTATGCTTAAAGAAATCGGGCAAGATGCTACTGTCGTCCGTGCTCTTCAAGAACAACTCGATTTACCACCCACCGATAGCTTTGTAAAGAGCGTTACCGACCCCAAATTACAGGCAAGTATCGAGGGTGCGATAAACCCTGAACTGGTTCAGGCTATTGCGCATAAACTAGATAAACTTATCCCTGAAACAGAAAAGATTCTTGTTAACCTCTCGCTAAATTGTGGCCTGCTGCCCAAGGAAGTCCTCGATACTATCGGAGATAGAGTCTCGCTGGCTGATATCGAAAGTCTCGTGACAAATGATGCTTTAACTGAGTCCATCCGGGTTCACGAAAAGAAAATCAAAGACTACCTGAAGAATGTTGAGCGTGAAGCAGAAAAATCACAAAAGCATCTCGCTGAAGCCAACCTGCGCCTGGTAGTCAGCGTCGCCAAGAAGCATATCAGACGCGGCATGTCGTTCCTCGACCTCATTCAGGAGGGGAATATCGGATTAATCAGAGCCATCGAGAAATTCGACCACCGTAGAGGTTACAAATTCAGTACCTATGCCACGTGGTGGATTCGCCAGGCAATTACCCGGGCGATAGCCGACCAGGCTCGCACCATTCGCGTCCCGGTTCATATGATTGAGACCATCAATAAACTGATGAGGACAAGCCGCCGCTTAGCCCAGGAATATGGGCGAGAGCCTACTGCCAAGGACATCGGTAAGAGAATGGATCTACCGCCACAAAAGGTAAGAGAGATAGTCAAGGTAGCGCAGCTACCGGTATCGCTAGAGACACCCATCAGCGAGGAGGAAGACAGCCATCTGGGCGATTTTATCGAGGACCGTAATGCTCTACCACCGGTCGATGCCGCATCCAAACAATTACTCAAGGAACAAATTGATGAGGTATTAGCCTGTCTCACTCCCCGTGAACAGCGAGTGCTCCAGCTAAGATTTGGTCTTGAGGATGGGCGAAGCCGCACCCTGGAAGAAGTAGGCCAGGAGTTCAATGTAACCAGAGAGCGCATCCGCCAGATTGAAGCCAAGGCACTGCGTAAACTGCGCCACCCCAGCCGCAGCCGAAAACTAAAAGATTATCTGGAGTAGGAAACTCGCCCCAATCGGCTAGATTTACAATGCGGGGAGCTCAATACCTCAGCACCCATTTTCTCCTAAACTCTAGTAGAATATGGCATAGATATGAAAACGGGTAAAAAGCAGCACACAATTCCCCAATTTTATCTGAACCAATTTGTCAAACCAGGTTGGGTCTATCTTCGTAGTTACCAGCAACCAAAGCGAGTTAAGAGTGCAAGGAGCACAGCGGTAAAAGAATCCTTTTATTCTCAAGACACGGATGAGCAGGATTATCCACTCGATAGTATTAATACCTACATTGAAGGATACACCGCTCCTATTTTCCGAGAACTATTGACCTCACAAGATGGGCTAACGTATGAAAATAGGTCGTTATTTTCATTTTTAGTTGCAAACTTGTTTTTAAGATCTCCCTCAACTATAGAAGAAATTGGAAACGCATTTCTAAAAGGTTTGGAGCAAATCGACTACAATATTAAGAAAATTTTAGAGAAAGAGGAGGTAAAAGTTGGTAAAGACCAGCCCCTGATTAAATATGACACAGGTGAGTCAGGCTCATCAACATATACACTAAACGAGTGGGGGAAAGAATTGGAGTCAATGCGTGAGAAGAGCAAGGCAGGCAAAGCGATGATGAACGAAAACATGAGTATTATTGCTGATTTGGCACCAGTAATTGCCAGGATGAGTTGGATAATTCTCGATGCGCCAGCAGGAAAATTCTTTATCACCTCAGACCGTCCTGTTTACTTAACTAATCTTGATGGCTCACGATTGCACGCAGGATGGAGGAATCCTGATGCACTTGCGTCATTACCTTTAAGCGCTAGCCGTTACCTGATTTTAAGTTACTTATTCCCATTAGATACATGGGCTTATATACGAGCATCTCCTGAAAAGGTAGAGCGTTTAAATATGAGGACTATTGCTTCTGTGAGATACGCTATTTATAGTCCAGGGAAATATCCCCCCGCAGAAAGTTGGCTACACAATAATAGTAACTGACATTGGTAAATAATCTAATTCAAGTAATAGTAATCATCAACGGGAAGTTGGAGAGGGGCAAAGCCCCTCTTTCTTTTTCTTCCCCCTCATGCAAGGATTTCATCTCCCTATTATGGAGAGGGGGACACAGGGGGTGAGGTTGATAGAAAACCCTTTATATTAGGGGGATGAGATTGCTTCGCCTTCCGACTTCGTCGGAATGGTCTCGCAATGACAGTTTTCGGCTTGTGGCGGATTAAACTAAGATGCTAAAATGGAGTTATCGTTAGTTTGGAGGATACATGCCATTAGATGCCATATTTGTCAAAGGTGCTCGTGAGCATAACCTTAAGAATATAGATGTAGTTATCCCGCGCGATAAACTGGTAGTCATTACCGGTGTCTCCGGTTCAGGTAAGAGTTCATTAGCGTTCGATACTATCTATGCCGAGGGGCAACGCCGCTACGTGGAATCCCTATCTGCCTACGCTCGTCAGTTTCTGGGCAGGATGGAAAAGCCGGAGGTTGACTATATCGAAGGGCTTAGCCCGGCTATTTCTATCGACCAGAAAGGACCGAGCAAGAATCCAAGGTCTACATTAGGCACAATCACCGAGGTCTATGATTACCTGCGTCTGCTTTTTGCCCGGGTTGGTCATCCCCATTGCCCTGAGTGCGGGCGAGATGTCGCTATGCAGACGGTGCAGCAGATTGTCGATGCGGTGCAAAATATCCCGGCAGGTAGCCGCATCTTGATTCTGGCGCCGCTAATCAGGGACCGTAAGGGTGAGTATCAGACGGTGTTCGATGATTTGCGTAAGGCAGGCTATGCCCGGGTCCGGGTGGATGGGCGTATCTATGAGCTTTCTGATGAAATTCACCTTGATAAGAACAAGAAGCACTCCATCGAGGCGGTGGTGGATAGGCTGGTAACCGGGCAGGATGGGAGTAGCAGCCGTATCGCCGATTCGATAGAAACCGCCCTCAAGCTGGGCAACGGTGTAGTGCTGGTGTCAATTATCGATGGGGAGGAACTATTGTTCTCGGAGCACTTTGCCTGTGTGTATTGTGGTGTCAGTTTGGGTGAAATTGCTCCCCGGACCTTTAGCTTTAATAGCCCGCATGGTGCCTGCCCTGCCTGCACCGGGTTGGGGGTTAAGCTGGAAATAGACCCGGAGCTGGTTATCCCCGATAAGGAACTCTCCCTAGCCGGGGGAGCAATCCGTCCCTGGCAGTGGTCTTCATGGTATTACGACCAGCTTGAATCTTTAGGTCGGCATTACGATTTCTCACTTCGTGTTCCGGTCAAGGAGCTTACCGAGGAGCAGCTTAAACTGGTACTTTATGGGGAAGGTGGAGAGCTGGTAAAATACCGGAATCGCTATGGTCGGGTGCGGGAATATTCTAACGGCTACGAAGGTGTCATTCCCCGCCTGGAGCGATTATACTGGGATACCGAATCCGAGCACTCCCGGGCGGATATCGAGCGTTATATGGTCTCCAAGCCGTGCCCTGTTTGCCACGGGAATAGACTCAAACCGGAAACACTAGCCGTAACCATTGGCGGCAAGAATATTGTCGACGTCACGGCAATGTCGGTTACTCAGGCATCGGAGTGGGTAGCTACACTCGGTAGTAATGGCAGGGAAGCTATTCTTACCGAGCGCGAGCAGATGATAGCCCACCAGATTCTTAAGGAGATTCAATCCCGCCTGACCTTCCTCAAAGATGTTGGTCTGGAGTATCTTACCCTCGACCGTCCTTCGGCTACCTTGAGTGGTGGTGAGTCACAGCGGATTCGCCTGGCAACACAGATTGGCAGCGGGCTGATGGGGGTGCTCTATATCTGCGACGAACCCACTGTAGGCTTGCACCCGGCTGACGACTTCCGTTTGATTCAAACTCTAAAAAGACTGAAAGACCTGGGTAATACCATACTGGTTGTTGAGCATGATGAAGCTATGATGCGCGCCGCCGACTACATTATCGATATGGGGCCGGGAGCCGGGGAGCACGGAGGGCAAATTGTAGCCAGCGGGACTCTCGCTGACATTACGAATTGCCCGGAATCAATAACCGGCCAGTATCTCAGAGGGATGAAGCAAATTCCCTTACCACAAAAGCGCCGCTCTGGCTCAGGGAAGGAGCTTGTTATCAAGGGAGCTAAACAGAATAACCTGAAAAATATAGATGCTCATATTCCGCTGGGTAAGTTCGTCTGCGTAACTGGAGTCTCAGGTAGCGGTAAAAGCACTCTTATCACTGAAATCCTGTATAAGAAGCTGGCACAACTCTATTATCGGTCCAGGGAGACGGCGGGCAGTTGTGATGCTATCCTTGGTATGGAGCACATCGACAAGGTGGTCAATGTTGACCAGTCCCCCATTGGGCGCACCCCCCGCAGCAATCCGGCTACCTACACCGGCACTTTTACCCCCATTCGTGAGCTTTTTGCCACCGTTCCTGAGGCACGGATGAAGGGTTACACCCCGGGCAGGTTCTCCTTTAATGTCAAGGGTGGACGCTGTGAAGCCTGCCGTGGCGAGGGGTTTATTCAGATTGAGATGCAATTCTTGCCCGATGTGACCGTTCCCTGCGAGGTATGCAAGGGAAAGCGCTATGACCGTGAAGCCCTTGAGATTAAATTTAAGGGCAAGAATATCGCTGAGGTA
>JAZDPB010000126.1:0-3730 GCA_043797985.1 Chloroflexota bacterium | reverse complement strand
TATGGAGCCTTGCCAATAGTCCGCCACACCGGGGGCTTGGTTGATACTGTGCCAGAATTTACTTCTGACTTGAAAGAAGGCAATGGTTTTGTCTTTCGAGAGTACACTCCGGATGCTTTGATAACTACCATCAAACAGGGGATAGCAGCTTTTGAAAATAGAGATGCTTGGTGCGAGGCAATGCGACGAGTAATGCAACTCGATTTTTCGTGGAGAACTTCAGCCGCCAAATATGAGAGTATTTACCGCCAGCTTCTGGACAGAAAAGGTAGGTCAACGGCTAAATCAACGAGCGGGTTGCAGTGAAAGAAACAGAAGGACTCGCAAGACCTTGGGAATTGCAAATAATGGACAGTTTTTCTTGTGCTACAATAGCAATAGATAAATATCAAAACCTGATTATCTGTGGGGGTGATTAGTCGGTGATTCAGTGGCTAATTGATAATTGGCTTCATGTTGCTATTCCAGTGGTCGCTTTTCTTGCCACCCTTATTGTCGGTTTATGGCTGAGAAGGGTCATCTACAGCTTGTTTGACCGCTGGATAGCTAGAACAAAGTGGGAAGGAAGCAGATTAGTTTCACAGACAGTACGCCGTCCCTTACTACTCTGGTTTCTACTGTTAGGCGTTGGCATTGCTATTGCAGTATCGGTATTGCCGCCTGAGGCCAAAAGTATAACCGGCAAAGTAGCGGGCAGCCTGTTTGTTTCGTCGTTCGGATGGCTGGTTATTGTTTTAAGTGAACAATTACTCAAGCTATATTTGCCCAAGATGAAAGCTCCTCAACCAACCACCACATTAGCAATAAATGTGGTTAGAATCACTATCATTGTTGTTGGGGTACTAACCGTGCTTGACATTTGGGGAGTGCCGACTGCTCCCCTAATCTTGCTCATAGCCGTCGCAGTCCTGGCAGCAGTACTAGTCTTAAGGGACACAGCCCCCAATTTTTTTGCCGGGTTCCAGCTTAGCGCGACCCAGCCGATTAAGGTGGGCGATTATATCAAGGTGGAAACTGGCGAGGAAGGCTACGTTACTGAGATAAGTTGGAGTAATACGCATATTAAAGCCTTTGACGATAGTATTGTCCTCATCCCAAACAGCCGACTTCTCCGGCAAACAGTTATCAATTACGGGCGCCCTTTGAAAAAAGCAACCAGTCCTTTCTATTTTTATAGTCGTACACACCTCAAGGAGTTAACCGGTCTCAAAGCGAAGAGTTTACCGGAACTAATTAGCATCATGAAGACGGTACCAGACGGGGTAATCTACTACCACACGCATCATTTCTTAGAAGAGCATCACTATTTAACACCTGAGCCCTCCAATGACTTTGCTCTCTGGGTAACGGATGCCGTCGGGGATGAAGTGCTGGGTGAAAGACTAGCTAGCGTTGATATCGTCGAATTTCCCAACGTGGTAGCCATCAGGGATAGGCTAGTTAGCATTATTGAGGAGTATCTTTCCGAGGGACACAACGTCAGAGAAGCAACGGAGGGAGGGGAGTTCTACTTTGTTAAGTCGGTAGGCGTGATTTTGCCTACCCATTATGTGGCTCATGACCTGAGGGAATTTGTAGAAACCTTACGTAAAATTAGTGTGGGTTCTCTCTATTTCCATATTTTTGAGTCCAGGTTACGCTTGGGTAGAGGACTTAATGACTTCTCCAGTTGGTTAAGAGACAACCTAGACGAATCGGAGCTTGCCGATGAAATTGCTCGGATTGACCCATATACTTATACTTTGGAGGGACTGAGATCGTCACTGATACAACTTATCGAAAAACGCATCAAATAAGAATTCCTGACTATGAGCCGATAGTTGGTAGAAGCACTATTGATGAACTCCGGCTGCTGGCGGCTAGGTTATCGGGGAAGATTATTGAGAATATTAACTCCACCTTTACCGGCGGGGGGGTAGCTGAGATTTTGAACCGCATGGTGCCGTTGATGGAGCAACTTGGGGTGGACGCTCGCTGGAACATCATACAGGGTAGTGAGCCATTTTTCCAGGTCACCAAGAAATTTCATAACGCCCTCCATGGTAGGTTAGAAACGATTACCGAAAGCGATTTTGCGACTTTCGTGGAAACAAGCCAAAAGAATATCGCCGAACTTAAACTGGTTGGGGACATAATGGTGATTCATGACCCACAGCCAGTAGTTCTGGTTACCAGGAAAAAACAACTGGGTAAGAAGTGGGTGTGGAGATGTCACATCGACGTATCACAGCCAAATAAGCATGTTTGGGAATTCCTCGAGCCTTTTGTCGTCCAATATGATGCTGCCATTTTTTCGGCGCCTGCCTTTTCCCACCAATTGCCGATACGTCAGTTTCTTATCTCGCCATCCATTGATCCGTTGAGCGACAAGAACCGTGAATTACCACAGCAGACGATTGATTCAGTATTAGCTAAATATGCTATACCTACGGATAAGCCCATCATTACCCAGGTCTCGCGTTTTGATTACCTGAAAGACCCGGTGGGTGTAATCCAAGCTTTTGAGATGGTGAGAAAGACCATAGACTGCCGCCTCGTTCTGGCTGGTGGCACGGCGACGGATGACCCGGAATCTGACAAAGTGCTGGCTGAAGTCAGGGATAGAGCTGGGGACAATCCCGATATTCATGTCCTGCTCGTTCCACCAGGCAGCGATATTGAGATAAATGCTTTACAAAGGGCGTCTACCATAATTTTGCAAAAGTCGCTGCGTGAGGGCTTTGGGCTCACTGTGACGGAAGCGCTGTGGAAGGCAAAGCCGGTGGTAGCTTCGGCAGTGGGAGGGATAACCCTTCAGGTCAGGAACAAATTGACCGGGCTCCTGTCTCACGGAATAGAAGGGACAGCTTACGCCTTAAAGCAATTGCTTACCAATCCTGACTACGCTAAATGGTTGGGTGAGAACGGTAGGGAGCATGTCCGATATAACTTTTTGATAACTCGTCACATCCGAGATTATCTGCTTTTGTTTCTTGCGTTGGAACACCCTGGGGATATTATTAGCCTCTAAATCTCGCAATATTTCTCGTTGAGGGAATGACTCCTATGCCTAAAGATAGTCTTTACAGTGAGAAGAAAGGAGTTTATACTGGGCGGGAAGCTTTGTTTAATGTAGCTAAAAAGAAGCCCACTCTCTATCTTGTGATGGTTGGGCTTTGGCTTCTGATTTTGGTCAGTTCGGCACCTAACCTCTGGCACACTTTCACCGAACTAGATTCGATTCTAGCCAAAGTTTTGTTTGTTCCCTTTGCCGGTTGCCTGTTCCTGTTCTGGTTTTACGGGATTTACCATTTGGTATTCTTGATTTTCGCATACCTGCGTAAGCCCGTTCTCGAAACGAGGGCACGGGCTCTGGCGAAGGATATGCCCACACCCAAAGCCGCTATCATCTATACCACCTTCAATGACTTCAATGGAGGGGCAGCTTTGACCTGCCTGAATCAGGACTATCCCGACTACCACATTTTCATATTGGATGTGAGCACCAATCCCGATATGAAAAAACAGGTAGACGCTTTTCACGAAGAGTTTGCTTCCGCCGCCACTCTGATTCGACTGCAACCAAGGCAGGGGTTTAAAGCTCGCAGTCTGAACGACGCCTTGAAGACGGTAATAGGTGATGACTATAAGTTTTTCGCTGTCTGTGATGCTGATAACTACTGGCCGTCTGACTTTCTATCACGAACGATTCCATATTTTTCTCTTGATGAACGAATAGCTTTCGTTCAAG
>JAZDPB010000093.1:0-11404 GCA_043797985.1 Chloroflexota bacterium | reverse complement strand
CTACTGGCTACGCTGGTAATCCATGAGACTATATCCCACCACTTCCACCAGACGAGCGCAGCAGCAATAATGCCGATTGTTAGAAATAGCCCAGGGGGTACCACAAAGAACCGCACCACCCCTAACCCCCACAGTCCACCTATCCCGCTATCTGAATCAGATTTCTTCGGCATATATCCTTAGCCTCACCACTACTTTACACCTTTACCATAAAGGGGAGAACCATCGGGTGGCGTCGGGTCTGTTCATAATAAAACCTGTTTAATGTATCTTTAACCTTCGTGTTTATAAAGTTCAA
Source organism: Chloroflexota bacterium (assembly GCA_043797985.1). Classification (GTDB taxonomy): domain Bacteria; phylum Chloroflexota; class Dehalococcoidia; order Dehalococcoidales; family UBA2162; genus JAZDPB01. The sequence continues at coordinate 11,106 of JAZDPB010000093.1, read as the reverse complement.
ATCAGCCGGGCGGGCACTGCCATGGTCTAGGACTTGGGCTACCAGGTCACGACTTTGTTCCAGCATATCCTTGTCTTCCGCAGTATCGACAAAACCTCGTGACACAATATCCGGACGCTCTACTAGCTTGCCTGTTTGACGGTTAACCGCAATAATTACTATTACTATTCCATCCTTTGATAGCATCCTTCGGTCACGGAGAACAACACTACCGATATCACCGACACTTAGACCATCGACATACACAGCGCTTGAAGTAACCTTGCCGGTTATTTTGCCCGCCTCTGGACCAAGCTCGAGGACATCACCGTCTTCAAGAACGAAGATGCTGTCTTTTGGAATACCTACTGATTCAGCTAATTTAGCATGAAGGGTTAAGTGGCGGTATTCACCGTGGATAGGCATAAAGAACTTTGGTTTGACTAGGTTTAGTAGTAGTTTTAGCTCTTCCTGGCTGGCATGCCCGTGGACATGGACCTGTGCCACCTTATCATATAGTACCTCCGCCCCTTGCTTGAACAGGTTATCCACCGTCCTGTTGACCAGTGCTTCATTGCCGGGAACGGGGGTGGCAGAAATAACTATGGTGTCTCCACGAAGAATATGAACCTGGCGGTGGTCGCGGTTAGCCATACGCACCAGTGCCGAGGTAGGCTCACCCTGGCTTCCAGTGGTGACAAAGACAATTTTGTTACGGGGCATACCACGCAGTTCATCCAGTCGGGCTAGTATTCCCTCAGGTGCATTAAGGTAACCTAGCTCCAGTGCCATGTGAACGGTATCGCTCATACTGCGCCCGACGACAAAAACACGACGCTGGTACTTAGCTGCGGAATCAATAACCTGTTGAATACGAGATATAAGTGACGAAAAGGTAGTTATAATTACCCTTCCTGGTGCCTGAGCCATGATGCGGTCTAGGGTTTCACCGACTACCTTTTCTGATGGGGTATAACCGGGTAGTTCGGCATAGGTAGAATCGGATAGGAGAAGCAAAACCCCTCGCTTTCCTAGCTGAGCCAGCCGAGACAAGTCGGTTGGTTGACCACAAACCGGGGTGTGGTCAATCTTGAAGTCTCCGCTATGGACGATAATACCAATAGGGGTATATATGATTAGACCTACTGCGTCAGGTATACTGTGACAAACAGGGAAGGACTCGACCCTGAATTTTCCCAGCGTAACTCCCCCACCAGCCGGTAGCACTCTAAGACTGGCTTCGGAGAGTGCCTTACGTTCTTTAAGCTTGACGGAGATAAGACCTTTGGTCAGCTTTGTGGAATAGACCGGCACATTAAGCTGGGGTAACAGGTAAGGCAAGGCACCGATATGGTCCTCATGACCATGAGTGATTATTATGCCTTTTAACTTCTCCCGCTTCTCTAGAAGGTAACTGATGTCGGGGATAACCAGGTCAATCCCCAGCATGTCCTCCTCGGGAAACATAAGCCCGGCATCAATGGCGATGATGTCATCTTCATATTCTATCACCATCATGTTTTTGCCGATTTCACTTAGCCCACCGAGCGGGATTATTTTAAGTTTTGGCTTTGGCATTTTTTAACCTTTAAACCTCTCTAGTTATTTTGTCGAAGTATAAACTAAACCTCGAACATCTTTAATTGCTGCGCCTGTGGCTTGACTTCAGCCACACTCTTCGTCTCGGCTAAGAGTGATGGAATCTTGAGCATATCTGCCTCTATCGCCTGGCGCAAGCTCTGCTGGTGAAGGGCCGCTGCCGGATGATACATAGCATAGTAAATGACATTATCCGATTTTTGAGCAGTGCCATGGATTTTGCTTATGCTCTTGCCGGGAAAGAACATCGCCATGGAATAACGACCGAGGGTTACAATCATCCTTGGGGAAATTAATTCAATCTGTTTATCCAGCCATTTGCGGCAGCTGCGTATTTCTGTTGGCAAGGGGTCGCGATTTTCCGGTGGCCGGCACTTAATAACATTGGCAATGTAGACTTGCTCACGGTTCAAATTGATAGAAGCTAGCAACTCATTCAAGAATTGTCCTGCCGGGCCAACGAAGGGTCGTCCTTGCTGGTCTTCGTGCCATCCCGGAGCTTCTCCAATAAACAGGATATCAGCGTTCTCTGCTCCCTCACCAGGTACTACCTTGGTTCGGTATCTGGCTATTTCACACTGCCGACAGTGCGCTATTTCCTGATAAAGCTCACTTAGTGCTGACATCGCACTCTGGTCATCATAACTACTAAAACAATAAATCTAATTTATCTAATGATAGCACTGCGAATATGTCAAGTCAATCAAGTGTAACCGTTATTGAAGTTTTACGTCCGTTATGGTTGGCATTTCGTTTAGGGTTAACCTCACCCCCTTAATTCCCCCTCTCCTACAAGGAGAGGGGGAAGTGAATTCAAAAGAGGGGCTAAACACCCCTCTTAGACATCCTTCAAAGTGGTGTCATTGCGAGTCCCGATGAAATAGGGGCGTGGCAATCTGGATGGGGATGGAAGAGATTGCTTCGTCACTGAGTTTACACTGAGTGAAGCGAATGTGTTCCTCGCAATTACAACCATTATTGCTTACTATTGGGAGAGATTTTAAGGGAGGGGGTAGGTTGTAAAAGTCATCAATCTGGTTGTTGACAGCATTTGGGGCGCAGTTGTAGACTTCACTAAGGAGGGAAAATGAGTGCACTAAGTCAAATTGACCCAGAAATTAATTGTGCCCTTGATTTGGAGAGAAAGAGACAGAGAGAAACAATAAACCTTATTGCCTCTGAGAACTACGCCAGCCGGGCGGTGCTTGAAGCTCAAGGTTCGTTTCTAACCAACAAATATGCTGAGGGTTATCCCCAGCGACGTTATTATGGCGGCTGTGAAAATGTTGACATAGTGGAAAACCTGGCTATTGAGCGGGCAAAAGAACTGTTCCATGCCGAGCATGCTAATGTCCAACCGCACAGTGGTGCTCAGGCAAATATGGCGGCATACTATGCTTTGCTGGAGTATGGTGATACTGCCATGGGCATGAGACTGGCTCATGGTGGTCACCTCACCCATGGTGACAGGGTTAGCTTCTCAGGTAAATCATACAATTTCATAACCTATGGAGTTAATCATGACACAGAACGAATTGACTACCGAGAGTTGGAGAGGCTTGTATTAGAGCATAAGCCTAAGTTGATTGTTGTTGGTGCCAGCGCTTATCCACGCATTATTGATTTCGAGCGTTTCCGTCATATTGCCGACCGGGTAGGTGCGAAACTTATGGTTGATATGGCTCATCTGGCTGGTATGGTAGCGGCCGGTCTGCATCCTACGCCGGCGCCCTATGCCGATGTCATCACCTCAACTACCCATAAGACGTTACGCGGTCCGCGAGGTGGATTCATTCTATGTCGACGCGAGTTGGCTTCGGCGATTGATGCGGCTGTTTTTCCTCAAATGCAGGGTGGTCCCCTGATGCATGCTATTGCTGCTAAAGCTGTGGCTTTTTATGAAGCAATGCAACCCGCATTCGTGGACTATCAACGTGCTACACTGGATAATGCACTCGTTCTAGCCAGTGAACTCCAGAGTCTGGAGCTGCGCCTCGTATCGGGCGGAACTGATACTCATCTGGTTTTAGCTGACCTCACTTCGACCGGGGTCACGGGCAAAGAGGCAGAGGAAGCACTGGGGAAAACAGGTATTGTGGTTAACCGGAATAGTATTCCCTTTGAGTCTAGGTCACCGGTAATAACCAGTGGCATCAGGCTCGGTACGCCTGCAGTTACATCGCGCGGCTTTGGCAAAGAGGAAATGAGACAGATTGCCTCGCTGATTGTAAAAGTAATCAACAATATTGGTAACTCAGATATACAGAGCCAGGTGAGCCAGGAAGTTCGCCAGCTCTGCTCTCGCTTCCCGGTGCCTGGGATTGATAACTAGGTCGGAGTAAACCACCTGCCGGCTACTTCAAGAGGGACGTTAATAGAAGCAATTCTTACAGGAACCGTGGTTAGTTTTTTGTATCTGTTTTGACTAGAATCGTATATTTTATTATAATCTTAACTTATGTCCAAAGTCTGGTTAACACGTGTCTTCTCCTTATCTGGCATTTTGGCGCCACCCACAATCATCATCGTCATCATAATGGCCGGGTTGTTAACTCCGGGTTATAACCAACTCACAGATACAATCAGCAGTCTGAGCGACCAGAGCAGTAAGACTCCTCAACTATTGACTATCGGCTTTGTCGTTTACGGAGTGCTAATGATCGGTTTCTCTTATGCGCTCTCTCTCAACCTCAGGCATGGTATTAGAGCTTATGTAGCATGGTTCATGTTAACGCTATATGGTATATGTATGGTTCTTGCTGGCGTCTTCCAGAATAGTCCCGGCGGGAGTAACGCTGTGCTGAACACAGAAGGGATTTTTCACAACGCCGTAATAATCACATCGTGCTTGTCCATGCTCCTTGGTATGTGGATGTTTGCCGGAAGCGTATACAAAAGACCCTCATGGTTTGGCTTTACCTGGTTTACTATTGTTGCCTCATTCATGGGGCTGATATTATCGATAATTTTCTTCGTGCAGTCATATGTACCGTTAGCGGGATTATTACAGCGGTTCTTCTACTGCGTAATACTCCTCTGGATAGAAGTGGTTTCCATATGGCTTTTTCGGTTATCGTTCAAGCTGTAGAGCACTGTTGTTTGTGGCATCCCAAATCCCTTGTCAACTTTTGAGCCAGGGTGTATCCTCATCCAGCTGACTCGATTAACAAATGTTAAATAAAGGCACACCGGATGTCACAATCTTAGTATATTGTTACTCAATTGAACATAATTGCATTTTGTCATATCTAGAACCGACCTATGAGTGGGTCTCGCAAAGGATTTGAGGAGGCAACTTTTAGCAACTTCCTAACGACTTTTGAACACTTGGTAGCGGGGGTTGGATTCGAACTAGGACGGTGTTTGAGAGGGCGATAGCCCTCTTTTTTGTTTCCCCCTCTCCTTCCAAGAGAGGGGATTAAGGGGGTGAGGTAGATAAAAATTAGTGCTATAATTACTTGGAGCCAGCTAAATTATTCTTGGAGGAGTAAGACTTAATGGATGAATTGAAAGTATTCACCGGTAATGCTCATCCTGCCCTGGCACGGGCAGTTACGGAGTATTTGGGTATTCCTCTGGGTGGATGTGAGGTTTTTGAGTTCAGCAATGAAAATATCTTCGTTCGCATTCTGGAAAATGTCCGCCAACGAGATACCTTTGTTATTCAACCCCTCTGCACGCCGGTAAATAAAAGTCTGGTTGAACTGCTAATTATGCTCGATGCCTTGAAGAGGGCATCAGCCGGACGTATTACTGCAGTAATCCCTTATTATGCCTACGGTCGTACTGATAAGAAAGACCAACCCCGTGTGCCAATAACTGCAAGATTAATAGCTGACTTACTTACCGTGGCTGGTGCAAACCGGCTGTTGACCATAGATTTACACGCGGCACAGATTCAAGGCTTCTTTAACATACCTGTTGACGAGTTGACCGCCCTATACCTGCTGAGTGATTACTTTAAGCAGAGAAATTTTGATGACTTGGTGGTGGTTGCCACTGAGATCGGCATTTCCAAACGAGCCCGAGATGTAGCCGCCAGGCTTAATGATGCCCCTCTAGCAATTATTGAAAAGAGGCGGTTAGGCAATGCTGACCAGACTGAAACGCTTAATGTTATCGGGGATGTGGAAAACAAGATAGCCCTTACCGTAGACGATGAAATAGACACCGCTGGTTCTCTGGTGAATACAGTCTCTACATTAATCGAGCGAGGGGCGAAGGAGGTTTATGCTTGCTGCACTCACCCGATATTTTCCGGCAAAGCTATACAGAGGATATCCTCATCACCGGTGAAAGAGGTAGTAGTTACCGACAGTGTTCCGGTCAATGGGGCTAAGAAATTAGATAAAATTACTGTTTTATCTGTAGCTCCGCTACTGGGTGAAGCTATTCATCGTATTCATACCGGGCAATCCGTGGGCGCTATGTTTGAATAACAAAGGTGACCTATCTCCCTGCCCCCTTCCCTTATAAGTTATTAAGGGAAAGGGGTGTAAGTGAGAGAGGGGTTTCGCCCCTCTCTAAATCTTTCCCCTCTTCGAGAACCGGGAGAGGGATACAAGGGGTGAGGTTGATAAATGAGCCTTAGCCTTGATTGGCAGGATGATACCAGATGTCATTGCGAGTCCCGATTTCATCGGGACTCGCAATCTCAGAATATACCAGGCATGAGATTGCTTCGTCGTCCCGACTCAATGGGACTCCTCGCAATGACAAGCAATCTACAGGGCGTTTAAGAGGGACTTCGTCCCTCTTGCAAAACTTTCCCCTTCCCCTCAATCTAGGGGAAGGGGATTAAGGAGATAGGGTTACACTAAAAACTAAATTAATCGAGGTTAATAACAATTGGCAAAGGGAAGTGGCAGAGGAAGTTAGAGTTGCCGGAACAGATTGCGCTCTAGGACAAGTTTAAATCATAATTAATATAAAGAAGAGAGTTAAGTTATGTTGAAATGGTTGGGTACTTTTATTGATTCTAATGAAAAAGAACTGCGACGTTTGCAGCCGCTCGTAAAAAAGATAAATGAGCTTGAGCCTGAGTTTGAAAAACTTAGTGATGCCGAACTTCGAGCCAAAACCGATGAGTTTAAAGCCCGGCTTGCTGAAGCTACCACCGAGCTCAAGAAGCAATTAATAGAGTCACGTCAGGAACTGGACGAGGCTAGACAGCAGCTCGCTAAGGCACAACAAGAGCTTGAAAGAGAAGAAGGGAATGCCCAATGTGAACGCTTGCAGGGCAGCATAGACCAACTGGAGAAAGAGCGCCGAGAAGTAGAGAATGAAGTTTTGGACGAGATTCTACCGGAAGCCTTTGCTGCTGTTCGTGAAGCTGCCAAGAGGACTATCGGTCAACGCCACTTTGATGTCCAGTTGATGGGGGGCATTGTCCTGCATCAGGGTAAAATCGCTGAAATGAAGACTGGTGAGGGCAAGACTCTGGTAGCTACCTTACCCCTCTATCTCAATGCCCTGAGCGGTCAGGGCTGTCATCTGGTGACGGTTAATGACTACCTGGCAAAGCGAGACCATCGTTGGATGGGGCCTATCTACCACACACTGGGGATTACCATAGCCAGCATCCAGCACGAAGCTTCCTTTATTTATGACCCCGACTACAAATCGGAAGACCAGAGATGGGACTTTTTACGCCCTGTCTCCCGTCGCCAAGCTTATGAAGCTGATATTACCTACGGCACTAATAACGAGTTCGGTTTTGATTACCTGCGGGACAATATGGTCGTAGACCTATCTATGTGTGCGCAGCGTCCCTTGAACTATGGCATTGTCGATGAGGTGGATAATATCCTCATTGATGAGGCGCGCACGCCGCTTATTATCAGTGCTCCGGCTGAGGAAGCAGAACTGAACTATCAGATATTCGCCAGGCTTGTTCCTCGACTGCACCAGGGAGTAGATTACACGATAGACGAAAAACTGCGCACGGTAAGCCTGACCGATGCTGGTATAAGCAGTATGGAAGCGATGCTCAAGAGAGAAGGGGTATTGAAGGAGCCCAATCTCTATGACCCGTCGAACCAATCGCTGACTCGCTACCTGGAGGCTGCTCTCAAAGCCCATGTCTTTTATAAGAGAGACCGCGACTATGTAGTAAAAGATGGCGAGGTTATCATTGTTGATGAGTTCACCGGTCGTTTAATGCTTGGTCGTCGTTATTCAGAGGGATTGCACCAGGCAATCGAAGCCAAGGAGAAGGTGAAGGTCCAGCGGGAGAGCCTTACCTACGCTACCATCACCTTTCAGAATTACTTCCGAATGTATCACAAACTGGCGGGCATGACCGGCACTGCCGTTACCGAAGCTGAGGAGTTCCACAAGATATACCAGCTTGAGGTGGTAGTTGTGCCCACTAATAAACCGATGGTTCGCCCGGACTTTTCCGACCGCATTTATACGGATGAGATTTCAAAATACAACGGGGTGGTGCAGGAAGTGGAACAACTCAATACGTAAAAACGGCCGGTACTGATTGGCACGGTCTCTATTGAGAAGTCAGAAATGCTGAGTGACCTGATGAAGAGGAAGGGTATTCCACATCAGGTGCTTAATGCAAAGTATCATGAGAAGGAGGCTGGCATTATCGCTCAGGCAGGACGTCTTGGGGCAGTAACCGTCGCTACCAACATGGCCGGGCGTGGCGTTGATATCGTGCTGGGTGGAAGTCCGGAGGGGAAAAGTCCGGAGGAGTGGCATAAAGAACACGAAGCTGTAGTTAGCCTTGGCGGACTTCATATACTTGGTACTGAGCGCCATGAGGCACGGCGAATTGATAACCAGCTTCGGGGTAGGACTGGTCGGCAGGGTGACCCCGGTAGCTCACGCTTCTATGTCTCTTTGGAAGATGATATTGTGAAGCGCTTCGGCGGTGACCGGGTTAAGGGTATCATGGAATGGGCTGGAATGGACGAAAACACCCCTATTGAGAATAAATTGGTCAACAGCACTATTGAAAATGCCCAGGTCAGGGTGGAGGGCTACCATTTTGATGTGCGCAAACACCTGGTCGAGTATGACGATGTCGTTAATAAGCAGCGCGAGCTAATCTATAACGAACGAAGAAAGCTCCTGAGCGGTGCCGACCTCAAAGCGAACATCCTGTCCATGGTCGAGGATGAAACACGGGGCATAGTTGCCAGCCATAGTGGTAATGAGCACGGCGAGGGGCGAGACATAGAAGGTCTAATCGCTGAAGTCTCTACCATTCTGCCCTTGCCGCCAGAGCTTACTGTTAACGCTATTGCCCCACTCAAGCCCCAGCAGATTGAAGAGAAGCTTATCGAGCAGGTAGAGTCGCTTTATGAGCAGCGGGAGAAGGAATTAGGCCCGGATAACATGAGGGTGCTGGAGCGTCTGGTGATGCTGAAAACCATAGACAGTTTGTGGGTCGAACATCTGACTACCATGGAGAATATGCGTCAGGAGGCAGGCTGGCAGAGTTTACGAATGGTGCGGCCGGTGGATGCCTATAAGAGAGAAGGCTATAAGCAGTTTCAGGTATTGCTGGATACTATCCGGCATGAGGTTGCTCATGCCATTTTCCATGTCGGCATCGTCAGACAGGCAGTAAGACGGCCGCCGATGCCAGTATCACCTATGGCTAAAGTTGCCGCTGCCAGCGTTGGTGGCGGCAGACAGCCGCAAAAGGTAGCCAGTAAAAAGATAGGGCGCAATGACCCCTGCCCCTGCGGTTCTGGCAAGAAATACAAACACTGCTGCGGAAAATAGAGCGTTCAAGAGGATACCATGTGTCATTGCGAGTCCCGATTCATCGGGACTCCTCGCAATGACAGACAATCTACAGGGCGTTTAAGAGGGACGAAGTCCCTCTTTCAAAACTTTCCCCTTCCTCTTGCTAAGGGCAAGGGGATAAAGGGAATAGGATTACTCCAGGAATGGGCGAGAACAAAACAAGCTCTAGATGGGGGATAAAGTGGCCGGTCTTAATGAGCAGTCATCATCCTCACAGTTGACTCAAGCCGGAGCCGCTAGGGTAATAAGATACCTGGAGCAGGCAATCATCAGTGGTAAGCACTGGTATATTGCCTTACTCGAGGCAATCAAGTTGTGGGACATTGCTGAGGAAGACTATAGCGGGCAGACCTATCGTTACCTCATCGCCGGCGAAGCTTTCGACTGGCTACGTCTGGCAGAACGCCTATGCGAGGCGGTTGAGGGTTTATTGCCCGCTGATGAGAAAGACACCCTCCTTTTTCATGGGAAGCCCCCGCTTAACCTTCCTGCGGGGAAATTCAGGGAGCTTATTGGTGCTGCCAAGTATCACCAGTACCTCAACTGCTTCTATGGCATCACTGTCGAAGAGGCTTTAATGCTGGCAGTGGAGGAAGAGGTGCGGAAGGAGCGACGGATTTCAGGTTACTATAAAGATAGGGACAATACTAACGAGGCTTACCGGCGAATATATGGTACGACCAGAGCTATCTTACTCAGGCACTTCCGTCGAGAGAAGCGTTACCCTCAGCTCAAGTCTATTAGCTTTACTGAGCTAAAGGAATTTACCTACTGGCTGTTCAAGTATCGGCTAAAGCACTGTGATAAGGCGCGGGTTGCCAGTGATACCAAAAAGGCGCTAAACTGGTTGAATAGTAACGGCCTTTCTATTCAGTCAGATAAGCATAGTTTTAAGCGAGAAATTGTTGACATAATACCAAAATAGAGATTAATTTACAAAGGAGGCAGGCAATGATAAGAAGCTTAAAAGTAGCATTGATTCTTTATGGGGCGATTCATGTTTTATTTGGCTTCGGTTTTATCGTTGCTCCCCAACTGGTGGGGAGTATATCCGGCTTTGATGAGCTAGCTCCTTCTGCCTTATATGTCATGGCAATGCTTGGTGGGGGATTTATCGCCGTGTCATTTTTGCTGATAGTAACCGGGCTGAATCCGCTGGAACATATTAGCGGACTGAAGTTTGCGATATTGTGGAGTGTTCTCGGCGTGGTAACCCAGTTATACTCAGTGCTTCAAGGTGTTGTTGACTTTAGCCAAGCTGGGACGGGAATTATCTGTGATGCTGTTTTCGCTATCGCCTTCCTGGCTCTATATCCTTATCGCAGGCAATAATGGCAGGGTAGCCCTCATATTAAGGTTGTTTAATAACCTCACCCCCTAACCCCCTCTCCTCTAAGGAGAGGGGGAGTAAAGAGAAAGAGGTCTTGTAAACACAATATTACTCACTGCCTCTGTGCTCTCACCCAATGACAAACCTACTCTGACTTCGACCTGGGAGGCTTTCGGTTGCCGCTTCTGCAATTCCTCGAAATCATGTTTACCTCGGAAATAACTTATGCTTACATCAGGGCTAGATAAGCTGAGTTCCGCACAACCCGGTTCAGAATGCTGGCCAACATGAATGCGGAGGTTCAATGCGACAAATAATTCCCTCCATTCAACTTCAGTCAACAGATCAAGTCTAGAGTAGAATCTATCCTTGATCTGTTGTAAGCTTACAATAGCCTCGGCCTCCCGAGTAAATTGCGCCATTTCCTC
>JAZDPB010000088.1:0-9899 GCA_043797985.1 Chloroflexota bacterium | reverse complement strand
CACCAACCGGTGACGCGAACCATAATGAAGAAAGAACAACAGATGCCACGCTAATTGCTGTTATTAACCTTACTACAAATTTCTTATTCCCGCCTTTTAAGAGTCCTACGGTTATTAAGGACACCTGTTTCAAACATATATCATATTTAAGAGTGATGTCAAGTGGATTTAAATATGGACGATTATATAAATAGATATTATATGTAGAAATATACACAATATGTTTGCCGCCTGTCAAATTTTACGAAATTTCTTTACTTTTGTGCCTGGTAACATCCGGACAAATTCGGTTAATAAGTCGTTATAAAGGTCACATATCTGTATGAACGATTCTTGAATTGCTCATGGACATCCTCAAGTTGTGCTTGAAGTTACCTTTCGGATTGAGTAGGATATATGGGTGAACACCATGAGAGCGAAATTTTATGATGTAGCAGTTATTGGGAGTGGGCCGGCCGGAAGTCGAATGGCTTATAAGCTAGCGAGGATGGGATATGAGGTGGTAGTGCTGGAAGGAAAGGAGCGGTTAGAAGAACCAGTTTGCTGTACGGGCATTATTAGTCAGGATTGTGTTAACTCCTTTGGCATTGATGAAGGGGTCATCGTTAGACGAGTAAATAGCGCCAAGATTTTTTCACCTTCGGGTAAGTTACTTAATCTATGTAGCCAGCAAGTCCAAGCCTGTATTGTAGACCGCGCCGCGTTTAATGCGACCTTGGCTAGCCAGGCTGAGGATAGCGGAGTTCAGTACGTATTGAACTGTAAGGTTAGAGATATAGAGATAGAGGATGGTAGAGTTATAGTTAAGGTAGACTGTAGGGGAGGAAAATTAAGCGCCTTTGAGGCAAAAGCAGCAGTTATTGCTACCGGCTTTGGCTCAAAACTTCCCGAGCAGGTAGGATTAGGTAAGACTGGCGATTTTGTTATGGGAGCTCAAACTGAGGTAGAAACAGCAGGGGTGGATGAGGTTGAGGTCTATTTGGGTCAGGAGATAGCGCCCGGTTTTTTTGCCTGGCTGGTGCCAACCTTACCTCGGCGAGCATTACTTGGACTGCTTGCCCGTCACAGTCCAGGTCTTCACTTGAAAAAGTTGCTGTCTGCACTGCTGGCTCAGGGCAAGATAGTTTCATCTAAGGTTGAACTCAGATATGGAGGGGTTCCGTTAAGACCATTAGCTAGAACGTACAGTGAGCGGTTATTAGTAGTTGGCACTGCTGCCGGCCATGTGAAACCAACTACCGGTGGTGGTATCTATTATGGTCTGTTGTGTGCTGACATAGCAGCTAGTAGTTTACACCAAGGATTACAGGGTGATGACTTCTCTGCCAAGAATCTGGCTAACTATGAGAAGGGGTGGAAAAGGAAGCTGGGAAGGGAGTTAAGTATAGGCTACCGGGCTCGAAAGCTCTATGAGCATCTGAGTGACAGGCAGATTGACAAGATATTTGACATAATAAAATCCAATGGTATTGATGACGCTTTACTTAAAGCGAAGGATTTGTCCTTTGACTGGCATGGTGGTATAGTTTTGAAGTTACTTACTCATAGTATGTTATCTAAGGCTATTGGAGTGGCAAAGGTACCCTTTTCCTCAATCGAGGAGAGATTGAAGTAATGTATATTTATGATGAGGCGTTATGAAATGAGTAATGATAGTCAGAATCTAAGTCTGGGAGAGGTAGCCAACCGTTTTCTAGCTACCTTAGCACTTGCAGAGAGAGGGACAAGCCAGCAGGAAATATACAAGTTTGTGCGCTGGTTTGGTGGGGAGCGGCTTTTTGCTGAACTCGCTGGTGGTGAGCTAGACAATTATGCCGAACGATTATCAACGTCGGATAAGGACTATATAAAGAAACTTGAGATGCTGCGAATCTTTCTGGTTTATGCTAAGAAGCAGGGATGGAGCAAGACTAATCTAGCTACTCATCTCAAGACCAGAAAGGGTAAGACCAGAGTATCCTCATCTTCCAGACAAAGCCTGTCAGAAACTACCTTATTAACCCAGCATGGGTATGATGAGCTAAAGACTGAGCTAGCTGTTCTTTATAACAAGCGACCTCAGGCGATTGAGGAAATACGTAAAGCCGCTGCCGATAAGGACTTTCGCGAAAATGTGCCTTTCCATGCGGCTAGAGAGAAGCGCGGGCAATTAGAGGGACGCATTAAGGAGTTAGAAGAAACTCTTAAATCGGCAGTTGTTATCAATGAGGCACAGAAGTCCACCCTAAAAGTAGGTATTGGTGATTGTGTCATCGTTTGCGACCTTGGTTCTGGTGAGGAGCTGCGATACACATTGGTCAGTCCGAGAGAGGTAGACCCGGTAAAGGGTAAGATTTCTAATGCTTCCCCTATCGGCCAAGCTATTGTAGATAGAGGGCAAGGTGAAATAGTGGAGATATCAGTACCGGCAGGCAAATTGCGCTACCAGATTAAGCAGATTGAACGTTAGCGACGGACAAGAGTCAAGACTATCTATACATAACTTAAGGCCAGATAATATATAATTAGATAATACTGTAGTAATATAGACTGAACTTAATTGGAGGAAGTCAGCGATGGCGGTTGAACAGGATAGAACCATAAAGGCAGTTCGAATTGCTATCCAGATGGAGATTGATGGTAAAGAATACTATCTTAAAGCCAGCCGGGAAAGCAGTAATCAGCTAGGTAAAAAGCTATTGCAGTCGCTGGCTGCCGAAGAAGACATTCACCGGAAAAAGTTCGAGGATATCTACAATGCCATCCGTGTAAGAAGTGGATGGCCGATAATCAATTTTCAACCTGATGGAGGTAAAGGTCTTAGGACTGTGTTTGCCAGGACAATAGAAACAGTTGGTTCCAATATAAAGATTTTAGCTACGGAGCTCGATGCTATAGCTAAAGCCATGGATATGGAGAATAAGACCTACGATTTTTATGAGAGTCAGGCGAAAAATGCTGAGTATGATGCGGAGAAGGACTTTTATGAGACTTTGGCTGCCGAAGAGAGAGAACACCATTTGATTCTCATGGACTATTACGAATATCTGAAAAACCCGGCAGCGTGGTTTGTGAAAAAAGAGCGTCCTTCTCTGGATGGAGGCTAGAGTATTGCATTCTTTTGCAGGATTGCCCAAAAGACAAGGCAGCGTTATAATTAGTTATGTTATATAAAAATAAGCAGTGCTTCCTAGTGGGTAAATTTGCGATTTTACTGCGGGTAGAAATAAATATATGGTAGTTCCGATGTTTCATTGGCTTGGCCAGAGATTCGGCAAAAGAAAAGAGAAGATTAAGCAATCACCGGCAAGAAAATCCGGAGATTCAGGCGAACAGGATATTCTTTCGCCACAAACCTCTTTTGTTTCGCCCTCCGTGCTGCCTGGAACAGGAATAGCTGGGGCAGAACGGATGCCTGCCGGTATTAAGATGAGAGCACAAGTGGATACTGAAACTGAAGCTGCCCGGATTATCGCTCAAGCCAAACTGGAAGTCCAAGAAATAAAAGGTAGAGCCGAGATAGCTGTCCAGAGAGAAGTGGCTGACATTCTATCGGCAGCAAAAAGGAATGCTCAAATCACGGAGATGGAAGCAAAACAGAAGGCTATGCAATTCCTCATCAGGGCGAGTGAGGAATTGGAGAAAGAGATAACTAAGGAGTATGAGATGGCATATACCCGGTTATCCTCCTCCTTACAAAGTTTGATGAATGAAGTTCAGAGTATAGACAATGAACTGAAGAAGAAAACAGCTCAGCTGCGGGAGAGTACAATACTAGCACTAAAAGAATACGAAGCTACACTACTCGATACCCCTAGAGAACCTGTGCCCACTATAGGAGTGTCGGCAGCTGCGGAGACTCAGTTAAGCCCTGATACAACTACCGGTCAGCAGACAGAAAAGTCAGTCCAGCTTGAGGAGGAGGCAGGGGAAAAAGTAAAAGAGACAACACAACTTAAGAAGGTCGTAGAGGAGAGAGTAAAGGAGCCACCACAACTTCCAAAAGAAGCTGCCGCCTCTCCAGTAGAAGAAATAGCGGAAATCGTGAAGCCGCCAATCATAGAGGAGCGGGCTGCGATGATAAATCTAGATAGCCAAGCTAATTATTCCGGAGAGGTAGACCTAATTATAGCTGCGCCTGTAGAACTGACGATGGTGTCTAAGTTCTATAACTACCTGCAAACTATTCCTGAGCTGAAGGTTCTCTATACCAGAGGCTCATGGGACCAAGGCACTACCATAACAGTAGTACCGGATAAACCGATGCCCCTGGTTAGTATCATATCAAGAGCACCCGATGTGGGCGTAACCCTGGAGCCAATCGAGGGAGGTGTTTTGCGGGGAGGTAAATCAAGCGTGTTGTCAGGGGGGGACAAAAAGGGGACAAGAAAAATTAGGGTAGTCCTGAAATAAGCTCAAAATAGATGGTTACGAATAATCTTGGCAAAACTCGAGGGGATTAAGGATTATCATTGAGCTTAGGTTAATTGGAGGAGGTGATGATGATGGATTCTACTAAAGCGACTATGCCAAAAGAATTAGGTGATATACTCCTTGAGGCGAAGATAATTACTCAAGAGAAATTACGCTATATCAGGGAGTTGCAAGCCAAGGATGGCGATAAGATTGAGCATATCCTGCTGCGGGAGCGATTGATAACTCCGCAACAACTGGCGTTCTTTACCAGCCTGCAATTGCGAGTCCCCTTCGTTAACCTGAAGAAAGCAGGGGTTAAACCCAATGCCGTAGCGCTAATCCCTGAGCCGATTGCTAGAAAATATGGCATTATTCCTATAGATGTGACTGATGGTACTGTAGTGGTAGCCATGGAAGACCCAAGGGACATCGAGGCTATCGAGGAGCTAGCAGCCTTGACCAGGAAAAGGATTGAGCCAGTACTCAGTACCTCTCAAGACATCCAGGAAATGATTGACATCAACTACAGGGTTGGCGGTGAGATTGAAGAGCAATTAAGTCAAATTCCCACTCGCTACCAAAAAGTGAGGATAGCGGAGACACGGGTCTCTGCTGAGGCAATTGCTCAAGCGCCTGTTGTCCGTGCTATAGACCTTCTTATCAAGCAGGCGGTGAGAGACCGAGCTTCTGATATTCATGTTGAGCCCCAGGAGGATAGACTGCGTATTCGCTACCGTATTGATGGTATCTTGCATGAAATTATGTCTTTACCCTTGAGTGTCCACCCACCATTGCTTTCCCGGGTGAAGATAATGGCCGGGCTTAATATCGCTGAACGTCGCCGCCCTCAGGATGGGCAGATAAGCTTTGACATGGGGGATAGAGAGATAGACCTCCGTGTGGCTACTACCAGTACCGTATACGGCGAGATGGTAGTACTGCGGATTCTGGATAAATCCTTTGCCTTCCTTCCACTGGCAGAGATAGGTTTCCTGCCTCAGCCCCTGGAGAGGTACCTGCAGATGGTGAAGACCCCCTTTGGTATGATATTAATCAGTGGTCCTACTGGCTCTGGCAAGACGACTACTCAGTATGCCACAGTGAACCAACTTGATAATATCGGGCGCAATATCATAACCATCGAAGACCCGGTGGAGTATCGCTTCAATAACATTAACCAGATACAGGTCAATCCGGCTGCCGGAATGACCTTTGCTGCCGGAATGACCTTTGCTGCCGGACTCAGAGCCTGTATGAGGCTTGACCCTAATGTCATTCTGGTAGGAGAGATACGTGATAAGGAGACGGCTCAGATAGCCACGCAGGCGTCTCTTACCGGTCACTTAGTGCTCTCTTCGGTTCATGCTAATGATACAGCGAGTGTTATTTTCCGAATGATAGACCTGGGGGTGGAACCCTTCCTTCTTACCTCAGCACTGATTGGCATTATTGCCCAGAGAATGGTACGCCGTGTTTGCCCATATTGTTCTCGTCCCACGCCGGTCAGTCACGATGAGCAACAGTCTTATGAGAAAGAAATGAATGAGAAACGGTCGGAATTCCTTGTCGGTGCGGGCTGCAATTTCTGCGCTGATACCGGCTATCTGGGACGAACTGGTATCTTTGAGGTTATGGTGATGAGTGAGTCGATAAGGAGGCTGGTTCTTAGTGGTGCTGGCTCCGATGAGATTCGTGCTCAGACACGTAAAGAGGGCACCGTCTTATTATGGCATGATGGAATGCTGAAGGTAAAAGAGGGCGTTACTACCCCTCATGAAGTAATACGTAATGTTTTCTCTATTAGTTAAGGGTTGACAATGGCAAAAGCAGTTGAAGTCCGTAAACAGGTCCCTGCGAAGAAGCTTATATCTTACCGCTATGAAGCAGCTATCAGCACGGGGAAAATAGTAAAGGGCACGATTAAGGCTACCGGCGAGATTGATGCCGAGCGCCAGCTAATTGCTCAGGGCTACCATCCCATAAATGTAGAGATTGTGCCCTCTATGTTCAGTCTGGAAGAAGCTTTACCCTCCCTTTTCAAAGTCAAGCCTCAAGAAATTATTGTCTTCTCCCGCCAGCTAGCTACACTCCTTCGGTCGGGTATCTCGCTCCTGCCCGCCTTGGACATTCTCCACGGGCAGGTAACAACTGGCCGGGCGTTCAGGAAAATTCTGGGGTCTGTTATCGATGACATCCACGGTGGCGGCTCATTTACTCAGGCAGTTGCCAAACACCCTAAGATTTTTAATGAAATCTACTGTAGGACAATCGCTGTGGGCGAACAGACGGGCAATATGGAAACGGTTTTGAATCGGATGGCTGACTACATGGAAAAGCAGGGCGAAACAGCTAAAAAGGTGGGAGGTGCTTTAACCTACCCGATGATGGTTCTGGGTGTTGGCGTGGTGGTCGGCATTGTTCTTATGACAGTGGTCATGCCGCAGATGATGAGCATGTTTAAAAGTGTGGGTGTCCAACTGCCCCTGCCTACCAGGATACTCATTGGCGTGAGTGAAACCCTCACCAACTACCCACTTTATTTTGTGGGTGGTGGGGCAGTGTTGGGTGCTGTGATCCTCTGGCTGGTGAAGCAGCCTACGGGGAGGCGGATTCTTGACCGTGCGCGGCTCACTGCCCCGATAATCGGTATCCCGACTCTTATGGGGGAGTTGGGTCGCTTAAGCCGCAGCATGTCGGTACTCATCAACGCCGGGCTGAATTTGCAGGAAATAATGGAGATAATGCCTCAGTCCAGCAACAATAGAGTTATCCGTGATGCCCTGAATCAGGTTAATGAGCGGTTTATCCTCGGAGAGGGGCTGTCTGAGCCAATGTCCCGTATATCGATATTTCCGCCCCTCATGGTTCAGATGGTAGCTGTGGGCGAGGAGAGTAATACCCTTGATTTCACCCTGGGAGTTCTCGCCGACTTTTATGAAGCTACTTCCGAGGAAAAAACGAAAGCCATGGTAGGGATGATAGGACCTCTCAGCACCATATTTATTGCCATATTCGTTGGTTTTATTGCCATATCGGTGCTTATGCCGATGTATAGTCTCACCGGAGCCTTCGGTTAATCAGCGAAGATAAGGTTGAGTACGTCATTGCGAGGAGTCGCCAAAGGCGGACGACAAAAACAATCCCAGAGAATAACAAGTATGAGACGGTTACCAAAAACGAAGTTTAAGTTCTTTCAGGGGCAAATGGGATTCACCCTGATAGAAGTCCTGGTTGGCGTGGCTATCATCAGTGCCATCGGTGTCACAACAATCAGGGCTGTTGATACGAATATCAGGGCAAGAGAGATTCTCAATGAGAAGGTGCAGGCAACCAACCTGGTGACAGCTTACCTTGAGGGTATCAGGCAAATGCCCTACTCTGATAATGGCAGCCCCTATAATAGTGTCGGCGGCAGTGTGGTCAAACCAAACCAATACATTGTAGCTATGGAAATCCATTACTCTCCCGATGGAATTTCTTGGTACTCGAATAATAGCAGCGGTGCCTATAAGCTCCAGAGAATAAGAATATCAGTATCGCGGGAGGGAGGCAAGCCGGTCTTGTCTGTCTGCACCTTTAAGTCGCCGAGGATTAAGTGATGAGAGAGAAGGGATTTACCCTGGTGGAATTGCTGGTGGCTCTGGCGGTGAGTTCTGTGATAGTGGTGAGCACCGGACAAATCATCCACTCAATCCTGGTAACCAACGTCCGCGGTAACGGACAGGTAGTGGCACTGACAGACATTAACCGGGCGGTCCTGGCAATCAGGAATGACCTGCTTATGGCACAATCAACCGACCTCGTAGACGGTGTGCCTAAAAGCTCTGCCAACCTGACCTGGTTCGACTATACATCAAGCTTTGGGACTTCCTTTGGAACAGACCATTCCGCCAGCTATAGCCTGGTCGGGAGAGAGCTGCGACGTAACTATGATGGAGTGGAAAGCATTGTCGGCCGGCAGGTTATCTCGATTAGCTTTACTCAGAGTGTGACCTCAACTGGTAAAGCCGCAACCGTAAGCATTTCTACCGGGAATACCACACTGTCACCGGGTGTCGAGACCATGATATTCAGCGTCCACCTGCGTCCCGAGGAGATAGAGTGAAAAGAAAAGGACAGTCCGGCCAGGCACTTATTCTGGCTCTGATTTTACTGGCGATAGGGTCTCTAGTAATCGTTCCATCGCTCGTGTTCACTCAGAATGCCCTTAAGAATAGTCCGATTGTCACCAGCCGGACGAAAGATTTTTACGCCGCTGACGCCGCCCAGGAGTATGTCTTATGGAAGCTATTATATACCAACTATGTCACTAATTTTACCTACGACGGACAGACAGACAATTTTACCGTGGATGTTTGTGGAGTGCCGGTAAAAGCCAGTGTCGTTATGCGAGCGTTAGCCACCTTCCGCGGGGTAACACTGATATCCAATACCCCAATAAAACCGGAAAAAACCGTGTCACCAGATACTAACCCCAGTGGCCCGGTAACCTATACCATAAGACTAGAACAGGTAAGTAGCAATACCTCTGGAGGATTGGACGCTGTTTACGATATTTTACCTGCTGATTTCAATGCCGGTGATTACATCACAGACAGCAGTCTGTTGAGCGTGGATGGTGGACCCTGGCAGGATGTTATTGGCAACCCCTTGATTGAATCGTTTGGTGGTGTCGAGCGTCTGCGCTGGCCGGCATCAGGTAACTTCGCCTCGCCCATGCGGGACTTCACCGGTGGCCAGGTGAAAGAGATAAAGTTTCAGATGCAGTCAACTAATTTAAAGAACAACAAAACCTACTATAACTGGGTAATTCTGAAACCGTGGAATACCCTCAGTGGTGCAGTGGCTAAAATTGTTACTGGAACCGGGGCGACCACACAGGGTGGACTAATTGATGTTACTAAGTCGGCTGTTCCCTCCTTCGTCCCGCCGGGCACACCGACAGATATCACATATACTATCACTATAAAAAACCAGCAGGTTTCTAACGACCAGATACAGGTGATTACGGACTATCTGCCTCCCGGGTTTTACTACATCGGACCAACAAGCGGCCTGACAACGATTAACCCGGTGACGACCTACGGACCTATAAACGGAGTTGACCGCTGGAAACTGGAATGGAAAAAGGCGCAGTTCCCCGGGGGGAATGACATTTCTATCGCTGCTGGTGATACAAAGACCATGGTTTTCAAGGCGAGAACTTCAGAAAACGTATCTGGTAGCTATTACAATGAACTGGTAATTCAGACCAAAAACCCTGTTCCAGCCGAATTTTCAACCCTTGGACTTACCTATACAGACTTTAACAGCGGCTACACTTGGAACAGTGCTGCGGTTGTTGTGCCGGCTTACGATAGCAGCACCTCTGCTGGGAATGTCACCACCAATGCTAATATAGCTGTTACATCATACGGTGGGGCAATTGCCTCTTACCAGGTGAGATAAAAGAATCTTCTGAGGAGAAAAAATATGGATAAAGCGGAAGATACCAAACAGGTTAG
>JAZDPB010000066.1:0-15367 GCA_043797985.1 Chloroflexota bacterium | reverse complement strand
GCTGAGATAGCGATGATTGGTATCTTGTTTCCATACTTATCCTCTAAAGCCTTATAATTCTGGCGGGCTTGAGGCAGGTCTATCTTGTTACCAGCAATCAGCGCCTTCTTCTGGTTCAAAACAACCCCCTCTTCAGCCTTCTCTATGCCGATGCCTATTCTCATATTCCCCAGCTCACTGATGATAGTTTTCACCTGGGCTAGAGGGTCGATACTGAGGTCGACGAACACTAGCAAAGCATCAGCCCGGAGTAGCATGTGTGGTAGCCAGAACTCAATTGCCTGCGGCACCAATGGTGGGGTATCAATTAATTGTATCTGTATATTCTCGAATTCCATCATCCCGGGGGTGGCAGTGTGCGTGGTGAAGGGATAGTCAGCCACTGCTGGCGAGGCGTTGGTAACACTGGAAACAAGTTGAGACTTACCGGCGTTGGGCAGACCGATTACTACTACCTGGGCTGCCCCCTCTTTATCAATAAGCATCGATTCCCGGTGAATTGCTGCTTTCATGCCCATCGACTGGGTTAGCTTGGCAATCCTCGCTCTTAACTCAGCACGGAGGTGGTCTGTCCCTTTGTGCTTGGGCATAATTGCCAGCATGTCTTCGATGGCAGCTATTTTTTCCGGGGCAGTCTTAGCCGCTCGGAAGACCTTTTCTGCCTCAAAGTATTGCGGTGGTAAATTAGCGGGCATGTTCTCATAATAACAAAAGTATCACTTGTTTTTCCACTATCGCGAACAGCAAAGCAATCTTTTCTATTAAATCCCCCCTTACTCCCCCTTTTGAAAAGGGGGAAACTAAGCATCTCCCTTTGGTAAAGGGAGATTGAGAGGGATTTCAAAACGGGGGAGCAAAAAGAAAGAAGGGGCTAGTGCCCCTGTTGAGTACCCTGATTTAAAGCAGATAAATATAAATGTTATAATATAGTGTTTGAGAACAATGGAGGCAATTATTGAATATGGATATCACTACAGTATCATTGATATTAATCCCGATAATCACTGCTATTATTAGCTCCTACGTGACTTATTACTTCGCAATAAAGTCCCGAAAAACTGAAGCTATGTTGAAATTTAAGGAGGAGAAATACTCAAATCTATTGGTTTTACTTTAGGGTTTTGTCGGTAGAACCGCTTCAGGAGAAACAAAGAGAAGATTCTTTGAAGAACAATATAAGTCTTGGTTATATTGTTCGGACGGAGTGGTAAAAGCAATAAATAATATGGTACAACTCGTTATAAATTCCAAGGGTAAAGACCCAGATTTGGATAGGGGGAGAAAGGCGGTTGGTAACATTATCCTTGAAATGCGTAAAGACTTGTTAGGAAAAACAAGATTAACATATAAAGACTTCCAGTATATAGATGTGATTGACTAAAAATTTTTTACTTGTTAAGAAAAGGGGATAGGTTACTAAACCACCTTATAAATACTCTTTTATTTTTTGTGCCAGACTTCGGCTAATGCCTCTAGTGGCAGCTAAATCCTCTATAGACGCCTCTCTCATACCTTGGACTGAGCCAAATCGCCTCAGCAGAGCACGTTTACGATTGGAACCGATACCGGGGACAGTATCGAGCACTGAGACAAAGGTTTCCTTCTGGCGAACTTTCCGGTGATAACCTAAAGCAAAGCGGTGTGCTTCGTCTCTAGCCCTCTGGAGCAATTGGAGGCCGGGCGAACTAGCCGGTAAGATAATAGCCTCTCTCTGTTGTGGGATGAAGACCTCCTCGTTTTCCTTGGCTAAGCTAGCGATAGGCACAGACTCAGTTCCCATTTCCTGCATTACGGAGAGGGTAGCACTGAGCTGCCCTTTGCCGCCATCAATGAGGACAAGGTCAGGTAAGACTGCCCAGGTATTTGCCGTAGAGGCGTCACTACTTTTGAGGCTACTCCGCTTAAATCGCCGCCGGAGTACTTCCTGAAGCATAGCATAGTCGTTAGCACCAACCACCGTTTTGATTCGGAAACGCCGGTAGTGAGATGGTTTTGGCTTTCCCTGGTCGAAGACCACCATGCTACCGACCGCCTGTTTCCCCTGTATATTAGAGATGTCATAGCACTCTATTCGCAAAGGCAGACGTAGCAGATAAAGCTCTCTTTCTACTTCAGCTAAAGCTGCCGTCAATTCCGAAGGAGCCGCCTGCTGCTTAATTTTAAGTTGCTGCAAACCCTGCTCAGCATTTTCAGCGACAATCTTTACCAGTTGCTTCTTATTGCCCCGGTAGGGAACTCGAAGGTGAACCCTGGCTCCCCTCTTGCTTTGAAGCCAGCTCTCAATGGTGGTTTTATCCTCTACCGGGTGCTGAAGCAGTAATAAGGGGGGGATATAAGGAGTGGAGCTATAAAATTGCTTAATAAAGCTGGACATAATCTGTTTTGGCTCTTCGGAGCTGGTGCCCTGCAAGACAAAACTCTCCCGACCAATCAGCTTACCACCGCGAATAAAGAAAACCTGGACATATGCCTGGTCTTTATCGCTAGCGAAGGCAATAACATCCTGTTCGCCTCTTACTATGGTAGCGATTCTTTGTCCTTCAATAACCCGGTTTATAGCCTGGATTTGGTCTCTGAGAACCGCCGCCTTTTCAAAATCCAGAGCCTCAGCGGCCTTTTTCATCCTGCTCTCAAGCCCTCGAACTACTTTTTCCAGTCTGCCTTCAAGGAAAAGAATTACCTGTTTTATCACCTCAGCGTATTCCTGCTTGCTCACGGCTCCGATACAGGGACCGACACAATGATGGATGTGATACTCAAGGCAGGGTCGCGAGTCGCTGCCAGTGATAGTCCTAGAGCAGGAGCGAAATGGGAAGATTCCCTTCAAAATCTTAAGGGTTTGCCGCACCGACTTAGCGCTGGCAAACGGACCAAAGTAGCGTGCCCCGTTCTCCTCTAAGCGCCGGGTAATATACACCCTGGGCCAGTCTTCATTAAGATTAATCCTGAGGTATGGAAAGGTCTTATCATCCTTAAGCCTGACATTGTAATGGGGACGGTATCTCTTTATTAAGTTGTTCTCAAGGATGAGGGCTTCTTGTTCCGAATTAGTAACAAAGAATTCAAGGTCATTGACACGGGCTACCATTCGTTGCAATTTCGGCAGCAGTTTTTGTCCGCCAGCAAAGTATGACCTTACCCGGTGACGCAGACTAGCCGCCTTGCCCACATATAATATATTCTTTTCGGCGTCCCTCATAAGATAGACACCGGGGCTGGCTGGTAGCTGTTTTAATTGCTCTGTGATGAGACTAGTAGTCAAACCTTATCCCCTCGGGTCTTCAATAATTCAGAGATAGTTTATCAACCTATCCCCCGTATGTGAGACTGTCTTAAAACACCACTTCTCTTTATTTTTTATTAAGGTGTCACCCTGAACGAAGTGAAGGGTCTCGGGGTGAGCGGGTATGATCCATTGTCTTTGCCCCCCTGAGATTCTTTGCTACGCTCAGAATGACATTTTAGGATAGACTTAGTGCAAAGGGTGAGGGGATTGGTAAACAATCTCTAACTTTGTCTCTTTACTTGCTCAGGGGGCTAGTTTACTAATCAGCAAAAATAGCGGTGCCGTTTTCCTCGCTACACTTCCCGATTCAGGTTAGCCAGAAACTCAGCGTTAGACTTTGTCTTCCTCAGACGGTCGATAACTCGCTCTGTAGCTTCGGTGAAGTTGGGGGAATCAGAGGAAATCATAGACGCCATACGTCGAAGTAACCACACCTGCTTTAAGGTCTCTTCGTCCAGCAGTAACTCTTCCCGCCTCGTTCCACTACGCTGAATATCTATTGCCGGGAAAACTCGGCGCTCAGCCAACCGACGGTCGAGATGGACTTCCATATTGCCTGTCCCCTTAAACTCTTCATAGATGAGGTCATCCATACGGCTGCCGGTATCAATGAGACAGGTGGCAATGATAGTCAAGCTGCCACCCTCATCCGTATTGCGGGCAGCACCAAAGAAGTGCTTTGCCGGGTAGAGAGCCGCCGGGTCAATGCCACCGGACAGCGTACGGCCGCTGGACGGCATCGCTAAATTGTATGACCTAGTAAGGCGGGTAATGCCATCGAGGAGTATAATCAAATCCTTGCCACTTTCCACAATGCGTTTGGCTCTCTCCAGTGCCAGCTCAGCGACACGGACGTGGTCTTCAACTGGCTCGTCAAAGGTGGCACCTATCACCTCGCCCTTGACCGAGCGCTTCATATCGGTGACCTCCTCCGGACGCTCGCCAATAAGACATACCATTATGTGAATATCATCATAATTAGCGGCAACGCAATTAGCTATCGATTTGAGCAAAAATGTCTTGCCAGCTTTAGGTGGTGATACAATCAAGCCCCGTTGCCCGCGACCAATTGGAGCAATAAGGTTAAGTAAACGGGCAGCTATATCGTTGGCTGGAGTTTCCAGGTTAATTAGTTTGTCAGGGAAAGTGGGCGTAAGTGAGCCAAAATGGGGTCGAGTTTTGGCTAGTTCAGGATTGAGATCATTGATTGCCTCTACTCGGAGCAGACTGAAATATTTCTCACCTGCCCTGGCGGGTCTACCCTGACCCGTAACCATATCACCGGTACGCAGACCGAAGCGCCGAATCTGGGACTGTGAGACATAGACGTCGTTGGCACTGGGTAATAGCGTGTTATTCCTGAGGAATCCATAGCCATCGTTCATAATCTCCAGAATACCGCTGCAGAATATATTCCCCTCCTGCTCGGTATATGCCTGGAGTAAACGCATAACTAGGTCTTGCTTATCAAGGCTGGTGTGATTAGAAATACCCATCTCCTTTGCCAGCTCGGTCAGCTCCTCTTTAGTCTTGTTTTCTAATTGAGTAATGTCCATTTTGCTCCTGCTCTCTAAGGTATTTTGTGTATCCGCCGGTTCTTTATTTGTCATTCTCGTTAACTTATCTTTGTGAAATACGCCGCCAGTCAGCAAGAAAGCGGCTGTTACCGATATCAGTAAGCGGGTGCTGTATCATTTGCATCAGCACACCGTAAGGAACAGTGGCAATATGAGCACCAGCCTTAGCCGCAGCCACACAATGCTGGGGGTGTCGAATACTGGCAGCAATTACTTCGGTGGATAGCTGGTAGTGTTTAAAGACATCAACAATATCTTTGACTACCTGCATACCATCGTTCCCGATATCATCCACTCTGCCAACGAAGGGGCTGACATAGGCAGCACCAGCTAGCGCTCCCAGGAGAGCTTGATTCAGCGAAAAACAAAGTGTAAAGTTCACCTTGATGCCTTCCTTAGCCAAGGTCGAAGTTACCTCCAGACCCTCAGTAGTTGCCGGCACTTTAATCACAACATTGGGTGCCCAGGTAGAGATTTGCCGGGCCTGCTTAACCATCGGCTCTACCCCCTCAACCAGTACCTCAACCGATACCGGACCAGGGACTATGGCACAGATTTGTTTGCTGAGAGCTTCGTAATCTGTGTTCCCTTCTTTCGCTGACAAAGTTGGGTTAGTGGTCACGCCAGTGACCACTCCCAGTTTAACTCCTTGTCTTATCTGGTCGATATTAGCGGTATCTAAGAAAATGCGCATTTCATCCTCTTACAAAATTATATTTTTTATTAACCTCTCACCCTTTATCCCTCCCCCCTTACGAAGGGGAGAGGGAAGGAATTGTAGAGAGGGGCTTCGCCCCTCTTAAACGCCCCAATTTTGGTGAGTCTAAGAGAAGCAAAACATCTCTTTCTTTTTCTCCCCTTCCCTTAATAAGGGAAGGGGGTCAGGGTGGATGGATTTCTAGAATTCTGTCTTCACATTGCCCTTGACATTATTTCTAATAAAACCAACTAGGTCGCAAGCGGCAGTTGGGCACCTTCTCGCAGCACATCCTTGGCGACGCCGATAAAATCACGGAATAGAGGGTGGGGACGGCCAAGGCGTGAACAAAACTCAGGGTGGAACTGACAACTTACCATCCACGGGTGGTCAGATAACTCACAAATCTCTACCAGCTCACCATCGGGAGAGAGCCCGCTACAAATCATCCCAGCCTCCTCTAGCTGCGCTCGAAACCGGTTATTAAATTCATAGCGATGCCTGTGGCGCTCCTGAATCAGGCTCTGTTCGTAGGCTTCAGCCGCACGGCTGCAATCAACCAGCTTACATGGATAGTTACCCAGGCGCATAGTTTTTCCCTTGTTCACTATGTCCCTCTGTCCGGGTAGAAGGTCAATGACGGGATAAGGGGTAGACGCATCAAACTCAGTAGAGTTTGGCTTAGATGATTTCAGGACATGGCGAGCAAACTCAATTACCATAACCTGCATTCCCAAACATAACCCCAGGTAAGGAATTTTATTTTTTCGGGCATAGCTGGCTGCCTTTATCATCCCTTCTATTCCTCTAACACCGAAACCACCCGGGACTACGATGCCCTGTGCCGAACGGAGTAGAACCTCACTGCCATCCTTTTCCAGCTCCTCAGATGGAACCCAGATGAGATTAACATCTCTATTGTGGTATAAAGCAGCGTGTCGCAGTGCCTCACGGACTGAATAGTAAGCATCTTTTAATTCTACATATTTACCGACCAAGGCGATATTAACTTGCTCGTGGGGTTCTTTCAGAGATGCGACCAGTTTTCGCCACTGGTTGAGGTCAGACTGACCGGCTTTAAGTCCCAGCTTGTTGATAATTAGCTGTCCTAATCCCTCCTCCTCCAGTACCAGAGGTACTTCATAAATAGTAGGTATTGTCGGTAAAGGGATAACTGCTTGCCTTTCTACATCACAGAACAAGGATATCTTATCCCTGATTCCTTCCGAAATAGGGTAGTCACTGCGACAGATAATGATATCAGGTTGGATACCGATGCGGCGTAGTTCGTTAACGCTATGTTGAGTGGGCTTTGTCTTCAGTTCCTGGGTAGTAGCAAGGTAAGGCAGAAGGGTAACATGGACACAGAGCGTATTATCCCGCCCAACATCATTTCGCATCTGCCTGATGGCTTCAAGAAAGGGTTGACCCTCGATATCACCGACAGTCCCGCCTACCTCAACAATAACGACATCAGCCTTGGATTGCTCGGCTAGGTTTTTAAAGTGCTGTTTTATCTCGGTAGTAACATGAGGCACGACCTGAATGGTGCCCCCAAGGAAGTCACCCCGCCTTTCCTTGGCAATAACCGCACTATAGATTTGGCCCGAGGTAACATTGGACTCATAGGTAAGGTTAACATCGATGAAGCGCTCATAGTTACCTAAATCAAGGTCAGTCT
Organism: Chloroflexota bacterium; assembly: GCA_043797985.1. Lineage (GTDB taxonomy): Bacteria > Chloroflexota > Dehalococcoidia > Dehalococcoidales > UBA2162 > JAZDPB01. The sequence continues at coordinate 8,126 of JAZDPB010000066.1, read as the reverse complement.
CAGCACCATCCTGAGTGACAAATACCTCACCATGCTGGTAAGGTGACATCGTTCCTGGGTCAACATTCAGATAGGGGTCTAACTTCTGCACCGACACAGTAATTTGACGGCTCTTTAGAATAGCACCTATGGAAGCGATAGCGATGCCCTTGCCAACTGAGCTAACAACACCACCAGTAACAAAGATATACTTTGACATTCTGGGAAACCAAAAACCCAAGCTTTAAAGGGGGTATAAAAACGCCTTTCCGTTGGGTTTACTGAGAAGATATATGAAGAATCGGTTTCTTTTATTATAGAAAGGTAATTATTACTTTGTCAAGTTTTTGTAAGAGCTACTATGTATGTTTCTGAAACTTTATAAATTTAATTTCAAGATGATTCATTGATGAAAGAGATTGTTTACTAACCCCTCACCTTTATCCCCTTTCCCCTTCACAAGGGGAGAGGGAAGAGATTATAGAGAGGGGCAAAGCCCCTCTCTTACTTACACCCCTTTCCCTTGGCAAGGGAAGGGGGCAGGGGGATAGGTTATTAAACAATCTCCATAAGCAATTTGTGTTAGCTATAGCGGTAGTGTTACCATAAGAGTTATGCAACAAAGATTGAAGCAAGCTCTGTCCAGGAGACAAAAGCAGCTTATTGCTGATAACAGCCGAGTGCCTTCAGCAGTACTGCTACCTATCTATTACAAAGAAGGAGAATTCTATATTCTGTTTACTAAAAGGACGGAGATGGTCAAAGACCATAAAGGACAAATATCCTTTCCCGGGGGAGCTTATGAAGAACAGGATATGACACTGCTTGATACCGCCTTGAGAGAGTGCGGTGAGGAAATTGGCTTGCCAGCCGAGGGGATTGAAGTATTGGGGGAACTGGATGATATCTTCACTAAAGGTTCGAGCTATTGTATTTCTCCTTTCGTCGCCGTCATCCCATGGCCACACTCACTGCGGGTATATCCAGAGGAAGTCGAGGAAATAATTGAAGTCCCAGTCTCAGCACTTCTAGACGAGAATTGCATACGTCAGGAGATTGACATTATAGATGGTCAGAAAGTTAACGCATATTTTTATCACTACCAGGGAAAAGTAATTTGGGGAGCTACCGCCCGGATATTAACTCAGTTTCTGGAGCTTTGGGCTGAAGTGATGAATTACCAAGAAGAACAAGCCTAACCAGAAGGTCCCCGGTTCGAATCCAATGCGGGCCAGCAATACCATCTCAAAAGGATATAATTGAGTTATGAAAAAAGAGCTTATAGAAATTCTAGCCTGTCCGGTGTGTAAGGGGAAGCTGGAGCTTAGTGTGGCAGAGGAGAACGATAAGGAAATAGTTGCCGGATTTCTTTATTGCCAGAAGTGCAACGACCGCTACCTTATTGTGGACACCATCCCCAATCTATTACCTCCCGCGTTACGTAACTAATTCTGGCGCTAACCATATCCCCTTTATTACGCTCACTTGTAGAAAATAAACATCCTTTTATTCAATCTCAGATGTGTATGTCATTGTGAGTCCCGATTTCATCGGGACTCACAATCTCGGATGGGCAGGGATGAGATTGCTTCGTCACTGTGTTCCTCGCAATGACACCATGATTGAGAAGAACCAAATACATAATGAGGTTGACATCATCGGAGGAAAATGGGTAAGATAGACAAGATACTCGTGGAGGTGAAAGATGAAGTTAGTCGTAGTAGGTTTTGGGCAGTGTGGAGGTAGAATTGCCGACGAATTTATGTATTTGAATAATAAGGCACACAGCCATCGTGGCATAGATATTACTCCCTGTGTCATTGCCGTGAATACTGACTCGGCTGATTTAAGCGGACTAAAGGTTATATCGAAAGATTACCGACACCGAATACTAGTCGGTGGACGAAAGACAGCAGGACACGGAGTCGGTAAAATCAATGAGTTAGGCGCTGAGATTGCTAAAGAAGATGGTGATAAGGTTATCGATGCCATAAGGTCGGAGAAGCGGTCTTCTGAGGCAGATGCGTTCTTACTGGTTGCCTCTGCTGCTGGAGGCACCGGTTCAGGTTCAATCCCCATAATCACCCAACTCCTCAAGGAGCGCTACCAAGATAAACCCGTGTATGACCTCATTATCTTACCGTTCGAACATGAAGAAGCCACTGAAGAAAGGACTATTTATAACGCAGCTACATGTCTTAAATCGGCATATTCGGTAGCTAATGCTGTTATTCTAATTGATAATCAGAGGTATGTAAAAAAGGATGCCTCGCTCGCCGGCAACCTGTCCAAGATTAACAGCCTGATAGCTGCGCCATTTTATGACTTGCTTTGTGCTGGTGAAGAGAAGAAACCCAAGCACATCGGGTCGAAGACTCTCGATGCTGGGGACATATTACAGACATTGAAGGGATGGACAGTAGTAGGCTACGGCAAATCAGAATTAGAAAAGTTCCGCTTTTTTAAGAAATCCGATTTCCATAATAAGAATATCCAGACCTTAAAGGGAATTAAGGCGCTCGATGAAGCGATGAGCGAGCTGTCGCTCGCCTGTAATGCGATGGATGCAGGCACAGCGTTGTATCTTTTATCGGCACCAGCCAATGAAATGAATATGGATTTGGTTAAGGAACTCGGCGATTATTTAAGGGGGAAAGCTCCCAAAGCCGTAATAAGGAATGGCGATTACCCCAGAGATAGAGACACTTTGAATGTTCATGTGATTCTCTCTAGCTTGAGTAACGTAGAAAAAGTCAGGAACTACTACACCAGGTCGGTTAGCCTCATTCCTGAATTTCGTAAAAGGCAAGAAGATAGTGAGAAAAGACTCAAGAGTCTGGAAGAAGCAAGTAGTGGTATTCCATCGCTGCTTTAGAATCAGGGTGAGGAACTATAACCATCCAATATGAGCTGGATAAGCCACTTTTCAAATGGGCACTAATATGAGGTTCATAGTTCTAGCGCATAAATCTAAATAACAGCTAAGGCTAAGATTAGGGGACAGTGTGAGACTATTAGTTATCGGTTGTGGGCAGTGCGGCGGTAGGATTGCTGACCAGTTCGCCCGGCTAGGTGGCAGAGCACGTGCCCAACGTTCTATTGAAATAATCACGGATTGCTTCGCAATTAATACCGATACTGCCGATTTAACCGGGCTTTCACTCATTAAACGCGACTACGAGCACAGGATTGTGATTGGAACTCGAAGCACCAGCGGCCACGGTGTAGGCAAGATAAACGAACTGGGTGCTGAGATAGCCAGAGAAGATGGCGATGCAGTTATAGGGGTAATTGGGAGAACCCAACACCTTTCAGAAACGGATGCTTTCCTAGTAGCTGCCAGCGCCGCTGGTGGCACAGGCTCAGGAACCATATCAGTATTGACTAAGCAATTAAAAGAGCGCTATCCAGAAAAACCGGTATACAATCTGATTATCCTTCCCTTCATGCACGAGGAAATGAATGAGGAAAGGTCCGTTTATAATACAGCTACATGCCTCAAGTCTGCATACGTAGCAGCCGATGCCGTATTTCTTGTTGATAATCAAAGGTTTCTTAGAAAAGGATTATCACTAAGCGATAACCTATCTAGAATCAACGCTTTAATAGTCGAGCCATTCTACAATATACTTTGCGCTGGCGAAGAGAAAAAGCCTGAGTACATCGGGTCAAGGACACTTGATGCGGGAGATATAATACAGAGTTTAGCTGGATGGTCAGTCATTGGTTACGGCAAAGCGCCAGAGTCGCCATCCGGTTTTCACATTGGCAACCGAAATTTCCGTGACCAGGCTGCTGAGGCTCATAGGGGAATCCAAGTAATGAATTCCGTATTAGGTGATTTGTCAGTGAAATGCGACCCTAAAAACGCGAACAGGGCATTATATCTACTGTCTGCATCGCATCAGAAAATGGCGGTCGAGCTAGTTGGGGAAATCAGCACTGTCCTGAAGCAGTTTGCCACAAACGCTATAATAAGAGGCGGTGATTACCCGAGAGTAAAACATGCAATGGAAATTGCAATAATCCTCTCCGAACTTACTACGGTAAAAAGGGTCACCGACTTTTTCAACAAGGCAATCTTATATATCGCCGCACGTAAGAAGCAAAAAGGTAAGGATTACGGGTACGACGAACTGGGCACGTCATTTGGCGATATACCCTCACTGCTATGAACACTTAGATAGCGTCTGCCGTTAGCGAAAGTAATTGGCTCCGAGTAATTGCGTTAACGCGCCTACTTGACAAATATCTGCCAAGCTTGTTCTAGAGCCTGCTTACGTTTTTCCAAGGCTTGATCAAGAACCTGTCTATAAGCAGCTAAGGCTTGTTTTACATCCTGCTCATAAATCCTTCTAGCTTGTTCTCTAGCTGTCTTATAAGTTTCTTCGGCTTCCTGCTCTACTTTCTCACGGAGTCTTAAGGCTCGCTCTACACTTTCATCGCGCATAGTGTCGGCGTTCTCTTCTGTCTTTTTATACTCCTCATCTACCTTCACCTCGGTCTCACGATACGCCATCCACACTTCTTTTTGAGCGTCAAGATATGCAGTATAAGCCTTCTGAGCTCGTCCAAGAAATTCCTCAAACGGCTTTGGTGCACCTTCCGTCGTAGCCATAGGTTCCACTCCTTGCTCTTCTGATGTAGTTGCAGGTTTTACACCCCGTTTTTCTGTTCTTCTGGTACCAGTTTCGACTCCTCTTCTTTCCGTTGTCATGGTGTTACCTCCTTAGTAAGCCTTTCAATAACGGCTACCCTTGACTCATTTTCAATTCCAAAATTAGCCCAATATTACAGGGGATGCCAAACTGAATGAACACTGATTCTACGTAAAAAATACGAAAGGTGGGAGGATACTTTGCCTCAATTCCGGTTTAGGTTTCTTTGCTTTCGTCTTCTTCGTCCTCCTCATCTGATTCATTCTTACTAGTATCATACATTCTTGCCAAGAAGTCTAGTCGACTTTCAATTACTCTCCGAGCTTCCTCCGATTTCTCTTTGGCAACAGTTCCTCTATCTCTGTCGGTCACTTTTTGTGGCGGTTCTGTTGGTGGCTTGGTAACTTGGTTTGTCGCCCTTTCCTTCTTGTCACCACCAGACCCAATTTGCTGTTGCTCGGTAACCTCTGTAGGCAACTTACTCATCTGCAAAGAACCACTCAGGGCTTCCGCGAAAATGCGTATCCATGTCTCTGTAGCTTCCTGCGCAGCTTGTCTTGCTATCTCAGTGGCTTTCTCAACCGCCACTATCGCTGCGGCAGCGGTTTCCTTGGCTGAACTGCTGGCTTGCTGAGCCTGGTTTATGGCTTCCTGTGACATCTTGACAGAGACTTCTGTAGCCTCTTTCGCTTCTCTCATCGCTATTCTTAAAGCCTCGAGGGCCGATTTACCTGCTTGTTCCGCTTTACTTGCTGCCTCCAGTGACTCTTTCCGGACCGCCAGAACCGCTTCTTTAGCTGTTTGTATCGCCGTATCAGAAGCTTCCATCGCTGACCTACCCATTTGCTCCGCCCTATTTACAGCATCTAAGGACTCTTTGGCCGCGGTTCCAGCTACCTCTATAGCTGATTTACCTACTTCCTCTGCCTTAGCCACTGCATCCTCGGAAGCTTTCCTGGCATTCTCAGCAGCTTCCATAGCTGATTTACCTACTTCCTCTGTCTTAACCACTGCCTCCTCAGAGGTTTTCCTGGCATTCTCAGCAGCATCCATAGCTGATTGACTTACTTCCTCTGCCCTAGCTACAGCTTTCACGGAAGCTTCTCTGACATTCTCGGCAGCAGCCATAACTGATTTACCTATTTGCTCCACTCTAGCCATTGCTTCATCGGAAGCTTTTCTGGCATTCTCAGCGGTGTCCATCGCCGTTTTGCCCACGTCTTGTGCCCTGGCGACTGTTTCCTCGGAGGCTTTTCTGGCATTCTCGGCAGCTTCCATAGCTGATTTACTTATTTCCTCCGCCCTAGCCACTGCCTCCTCAGAAGCTTTCCTAGCATTCCCGGCAGCCTCTATTTCTGAATTCATGGTTCTTTCAATGGTAGCAACTTGCTCTTCAAAGCTACCTATTAAAGCCCGGGTAGTCTCTCTGGTCTGTCTAGTTGTCTCTTCGGCAGTAGATAAAGCTGTCTCGAAGGATTGCCTTACTGCTTCAACTGCTTCTATCGCTGACTTACTCGTTTGCTCAGCCCTGTTTAATGCTTCCCTCGATTCATTTGTCGCTACCGCCACTGCCTCTAGAACCGACTTACTCGTTTGCTCTGCTCTAACTACTGCCTTCTCTGAAGCGTCCTTTGCTTGCCCACCTGCCTCAAGGAATGATTTGATTATTTCCTCGCTTCTTCTTGTTGTCTCCTCGAACGCCTTTATCAGCGTCTCGGTTGTCTCTCTGACCCAAACGCTCGTTTCCTCAGCCTTGGCGGTTGCTTTCTCCAAAGCTTTGGTCGATGTCTCAACAATACTCTTCGCCGATTCGCCGACTTTCTCAGCCTTACGCACAGCTTCCTGTGAAGCTCTACGGTTCTCAGTAACTGCTTCTTTAGCCGACTTACTCGCATTGTCAACTTGTGTTGCTGCTTCACGCGATATGGTTATCGATTCCTCGGCAATTTGCTTGGCTAACTTAGCCGTTTCCTCAGCCCGGTTTATTGCTTCCCGTGATATTCTCGCTGATTCTCTGGCCGTTTCCTTAGTTGTTTTAGATGTCTCTTCAACTCTAGCTACAGTTGTCTCAAGATTTTTTACTACAGCCTGCGTTGTCTCATTGGCTATCTTAATCGCTTCCTCAGCCCTGCTTAAAGCTGCTTCAAAGGCTTTTTTCGCAGCCTCAGCTACTTCTGTAACCGATTTTGCAACTTGCTCCGCCCTGCTTACCGCTTCCAGAGATTCTCGCTTTGCCGCCTCAGCAGCCTCCATAGCTGCATTACTTATTTGTTCGGCCTTACTTATCGCCTCTTGAGAGGCTTTTACCGACTCTTCAGCGACCTGGCGAGCTAATGCACCGAGCTTTTCAGCCCTACTTACTGCATCCTGAAAGATTGTAGTGTTGCCTTCCATATTCACTCTGTTCCCTACCTAAATAGCATTTCAACAGGCGCAGCTAATAATGTTACCTATATCATATCCAACGTCATAGGTAAAATCAAGTTACTATTTTGTGGGGCTATAAGTGACTCCACTCTGTGGAGATTCCCATACTTCTACACATGAGAGAGAAACAGGGGCTCCAGCAAGACTGACCTTAAGTTTATTATAGATTGTGGAGGCAATATTCTCCGAAGATGGATTTATCTTATCGAATGGTGGCACATCATTGAGACAGATATGGTCCAACTTAGACAGGATACCAGCTAAGTGCTGCTTGAGCAAAGTGAAATCATAGGCCAAGCCTATCTCGTTGACTTCGGAAGCCTGTACCCTTACCACCACTCGAAAACGATGTCCATGTAGTGCTTCGCATTTGCCCTGGTAGCCTCTCAGGAAATGAGCAGCATCAAAATGCTCCTCTACAGATACCTGATACATTCTTCCTCCTTACTTACTTTCCCACCTAATCACGCCCTGTTTCCCGCTTACCCTTTGTAATAGCTCTCTAACAGTCTTGCCACTTACAGGATGCACCAGGTCGGGAGCAATTTCAGCCAGTGGAATAAGAACAAAGGCCCTCTCTGCCAGCCTGGGATGAGGAATAATCAAGCCAGGAATTTCAACAACCTGGTCACCATAAAACAGAATGTCTATATCTATAGGGCGCGCACCAGGCTTTCCGGGTGCCCTACCCATCTTCAACTCAATGCCTTTAGTTGCATCCAGTAGCGCTGCGGGTGGCAGAGTGGTATAAACCTGACACGCCAGATTGAGAAAACGCGGCTGATTAGTATCACCTACCGGTTCAGTGTCATATACAGATGAAACTGGCCCCATGGGTAACCTTTGAGATAGCAAATTTAATGCGCGGTCTAAATTACCTTTGCGGTCCCCCATGTTGGAGCCGAGACTAAGAAATACAGATACCGCTTCAACATTCATCTGCCTTACCTCATAATTTAAGCTCAGTTATTATACCATAGCCAGCAAACGTCTACTAAGAAAGCGTTTATCAACCTCACCCCCTTAATCCCCCTGCCTTCGCCGAAGCGCCTGCCCGCCGCA
>JAZDPB010000060.1:0-28133 GCA_043797985.1 Chloroflexota bacterium | reverse complement strand
GGCTGGTATCAATGTCAAGCTTGAGACCTGGGATTACGGAACGGTGGCTCAGATTCTTCACCTTGGCTCTTATGACCAGGAGCAGCCAAACATCGAGCGCCTGCATAAGTTTATTGAAGAAAGTGGCTATGAGATAGCCGGCATGCACGAGGAAGAATATCTAACCCGTCCTGATTCTAAATTCCCGAAGACCATCATTCGGTATCCGGTTAAGAAGAAATAAGTATTTAAGCTCGTTTCGTAACCTATCCCCCTGCCCCCTTCCCTTAATAAGCGCTTTGTATCAAAAGTAAAACATTTATGTCATTCTGAGCCTTCACGCTGTGCTCAGGGTAAACTCCGCGAAGAATCTGTAATATAATCCCCTGAGGACGGATTGCTTCGTCGCAAAGCTCCTCGAAATGACTTTTGGAACAAGCCCCTCGCCTTCAGGAGAGGGGGATTAAGGGGGTGAGGTCAAAAAAGATAAACCTAGCCTAAATTGAGCATCTTAGCGGCGATTTGGGCGAGGTTTATTATAAAACCGGGGAAGATACCCAGGAGCAGGACGCCGATGCAGGAGAGCAATAGAGCCACCCGTAAGGCTCCGGAAGAAGGTACCTTTTCCTCGGAGGCTGGCTCACCGAACCACATCATCTTGGCTACCCTGAGGTAGTAATAAGCGGAGACAACGCTGTTGAGCACGGCGATAATAACCAGCCAGAGCAAGCCGTGCTGCACGGCACCACTGAAGATGTAGAACTTAGCCATAAAGCCGGCGGCTGGTGGCATGCCAATAAGTGAAATAAGGCATAGAGTCAGTGCCAGAGCCAGCAACGGTGCTCGCTTGCTTATACCGGAATAATCCTGAATCTGGTCACCATCGAGCTTGTTCGAAATAGCGATGATGGCAGTAAAGGCTCCCATGTTAGCTAGGGTATAGCTGGCAAGGAAGAAGAGAACGCCACTCCTGCCAAGAACATCAGCGGCTGGAGAAAGTCCCATGGTAGCCAGTCCCACCATGAGGTAGCCCGCCTGAGCGATACTCGAATACCCGAACATTCGCTTGATGTTGGTCTGGGTAAGAGCGACCACATTGCCCACAGTCATACCGATTGCGGCAAGAACAGCGAAGATTAACCCCCAGTTCATGCTCAACCATTCGGGGAACCCAAAGGCAGAATAGAAGACCCGCAGGATAATGGCAAAACCGGCAGCCTTGCTGCCTACAGAAAGATAAGCGGTTATCGGCGTCGGTGCTCCCTCGTAGACATCAGGCACCCACATGTGGAAGGGGACCGCCGCTATCTTGAAGCCAAAACCAGCAATCAATAATACTATCCCCAGGATAAGCGCCGGGCTGGCTAGAACAGCCGGTAGAGACATCGACTGGAGCACCTGTGCAATCTCGCCTAATTGTGTCTTACCAGTAACGCCAAAGACCAGCGCCATCCCGTAGAGTAACACCGCCGAGGCTACTGCACCCAGCAGCAGGTATTTCAACGAGGCTTCGCTTGATTTGGGGTCTTTTAGAAAGCCGACCAGTGCATACAGAGAGATGCTTGCCAATTCCAGGGCAATGTAGATAGATATTAAATCAGTGGTAGCCGCCATCAGCATCAAGCCCAGAGTAGATAAGAGCACCAGTGCATGGTATTCACCCTGAAAACGGGCAAACTTGGATACATAGTCCACTGAGGCTAGAATAACCAGAGCGGCAGTGCCTAAGAAGAGTAGCTTGAAGAAGAGGGCAAAGTTATCTACCGCCAGCATATTATTGAAGGCGGTCTGCGCACTGCCCCACATAGCTATGGTAAACCCGGCGGAAACTACCAGACCGACCAGGCTGATTATTGTCAGCAGCCCCTTCCGCTGGATAAACAGGTCAAGCAGAATGATTGCTACAGCGGTGACAGCCAGGCTTAATTCAGGTATAAATAGTTCAAGATGCAAAGTCTACTCCTTTGTGACCAACAATCTTTGCTATCTGGAGAAGCTTTTTGGTATCGTCATGCAACTCTTCCCATATCTGGGGAATACGTTCCTTCTCTATCCACATGGCTGTACCAATATCACTTCCCGGCTTAAGCTTACCTCTCCTCACTTTTGCCAGATAATCAATATAAATTACGTGAAGAGAAACCTTATCACTCGACTTTACAATCCGGTCGAATGGGTGTAGAGGTTCGACCAAATCTATTTCAAGCTGGGTTTCCTCTTTTACCTCCCTTATTATTCCTTCCGTTATCGTTTCTCCCGGTTCTAACTCCCCGCCCGGGCATATCCATTTGCCCTGCCAGAATCCGCCCCTTTCCGGGATATGCTTTACCAAAAGTATTCTACCATCTCTATCTTCAATTACTGCCCCTACCCCAATCATTATCTCCTTCCCCGCTACCAAAACCCTCCTCCTCTAAGCACCCGCTTTATCCACCTAATAAGCGCATTATCGGCGAAATGCCGAACTTGATAATATCGGTCAGGATTGCCGGATAGATACCGACCAGCATAATCAGAGCCACGAAGGCGAACATATATATTTTGTCCACAGTATCGGCATCTTTTGCCTTATTATATTGCTCCAGTACCGGCCCATAGAATACTCGCTGTATCATCCATAAGATATAGCCAGCACTGACGACTACTCCAAGGACTGCCAGAATAGTATAAACCCGGATGCCACTAACAACAGTGCTCATAAAACTGCCAGTAAAAACTATGAACTCAGCAGCAAAGCCGCTGGTGGTCGGCAGTCCGAGAGAACCTAACCCAGCTATTGAGAAAACCAGAGTAATCACGGGCAACTGCCGTGCCAGGCCGCCGAGCTTTCTCAAGTCACGCTCCCCGACATTGTGCATGGTTAAGCCAGCCATAGCAAACAGGAGGCCGGTGAGGAGGCCGTGGCTGACCATCTGTAGAGCGGCTCCAGTGAGGCTCACCTGGCCCAGGGCGAAGATGCCAAGTAACACATAGCCCATATGGCTGACGCTACTATAAGCAATCAGCCTCTTCAGGTCGGTCTGTCTCAGGGTTATAGCTGCCCCGTAGAGCACGCTAATCACTGCCAGGACAACCAGTAGAGGTGCAAAATCTCTGGCAACCTGGGGGAAGATGCTTACGCATACACGAATCATCCCGTAGCCGCCCATCTTGATTAGTGCTCCGGCGAGCATCACACTCCCTGCTGTCGGGGCATCGGTATGGGCATCAGGCAGCCAGGTATGTAGCGGAACGACGGGTAGCTTGATAGCAAAACCGGTAAGCAACATGAAGAACATGGGTGCGGCTGGCATGATTGACTGTACCATCGCCAGCCCTTTTTGTGATAAATCAACCATACTCAGACTGCCGGTGGTGAAGTAGAGACTGAGGATGCCAGCCAGCATAAAGGCGCTGCCGAAGAGGGTATAAACCACATACTTTATCGCTGAGTATTCTTTTCTTCCTGCCCCCCAGATAGAAATTAAGAAATACATCGGGATGATTTCTATTTCCCAGAAGATGAAGAATAAGAGGAGGTCAAGGGAGGAAAATACCCCTAGAATGCTTGTTTCCAGAAGCAGGAGCCAGGCAAAATACTCACGAACCCGGTGGTGCTCCTTCCATGAGATAAGGACTACCATGAAACCCAGGAAGGCGGTCAATACCACCAAGGGCAGGCTCAAGCCATCGACACCAAGATGATAGTGAGCATTAACCGCACTAATCCAGGACAGCTTTTCCTCGAACTGGATTACACCGGCTGCCCCCGCTGACTTATCGAAAATGACGAAGAGGAAGATTGATAGGGCGAAGGGAATAATGGTAATAATAGCGGCTATTCGCTTAATTAACCTGTCTGAGAAACCAGGAATAAAAGCAATCAAGATTGCCCCTATTACCGGCAGAAGGACTATAGCTGAAAGATAATTAAAGTTCATAATATTTTATCCAAATATAAATAAACAGATAACAATTGCCAAAATGCCGATGCCAATACCCAGTCCATATAACTGGAGCTGCCCGGTCTGTGTTCGCCGGATGGCTCTGCCTCCGGCCATTGCTCCATTGGCTACTCCGTTGACTATTCCATCAATGCCGTATTTATCAACTTGCTCAAAACCGGCGAAAAGACCTTTGAGCAGAGCTACTCTCACAATGACAGTCTCGTAGAGTTCATCGAAGAAGTACTTCCGCAGGAATAGTGTATAGAGCGGTTTGAAAGCGCTGCCAATTCGCTCGGCGGATAGCCATTTTGCACCGTAGATAGCGTAGGCGAGGAAAATACCCAGCAAGGCTACTAATAGTGAAATTAAGGGTATCGGTGAATGAGTAAAAATACCGAAGAGACCTTCAAAGAAGCCGTGCGTCTCACCTTCGCCCATGAAAGCATTAAATCCGCCGGTAACATTCCAGAAGCCGGAAACTATGGCTAAGATAGCCAAGAAAACCATAGGTAATACCATAACCGGCGGCGATTCATGGGGGTGGCCATGGGCTTCGGGGCTACCTCCTCGATATTTGCCGGTAAAGGTCAGAAAGACGACCCGGAAGATGTAGAAAGCGGTCATCATCACTGTTATCATCGCCATTACAAAGAGGATTTTCTGGGCATCCCAGACTGTGGCTAGAATTTCGTCCTTGCTCCAGAAACCTGAGAGTGGCCAGATGCCAGCCAGGCTTAATGCGCCGATGACAAATGTAGTGAATGTCCATGGCATTATCTTGCGTAAACCGCCCATCAGGCGCATATCAAAGGTGCCGGTGGCATGATTCACACTACCAGCACCCAGAAAGAGCAATGCCTTAAAGAAAGCGTGATTGAAGAGGTGGAAGATACCGATAGCCGTGGCGGCTTTGGCTATCTCCAGGGTAAAGTTTCCATTTTCGCGCAAAGCCAGCCCTGCTGCACCCAGAGCCAGCATCATATAGCCAAGCTGGCTGATAGTAGAGTAAGCGACAACCCGCTTAATATCGGTCATTACCAGACCCATAGAGGCGGCAAAAATGGCCGTGAAGCCACCGATGATAGCAACTACAGTCACCGCTTGCTCCGAGCTGGCAAAGAGGGGGAAGGTGCGGGCGACCAGAAAGACGCCGGCGGCGACCATGGTGGCAGCATGGATTAAGGCGCTAACCGGGGTGGGGCCTTCCATAGCATCCGGTAGCCACAGATGAAGTGGAAATTGTGCCGATTTGCCGGCAGCACCGGAAAAGATGCCGATTGCTGCCCAGGTAAGGGTGGTACCCGCTAAAGCCCCGCTTATGGCTAGACTGTGGAGTTCCGCAATATCGAAGGTCCCGGTATGGTAATAGAGTGTTAGGATGGCGGCTAAGAAACCGAAATCGCCGAACCGGGTAACGATAAATGCCTTTTTCGCTGCATTGGCGGCAGATGGACGGTGAAACCAGAAGCCGATAAGCAGATAAGAACATAGTCCGACCATCTCCCAGAAGACGAAGATTAAGAGCAGATTGTTGGACAAAACTACACCCAGCATTGAGGCTGTAAACAGCGACATCCATGCGTAGTACCGGTGATAACCCGGGTCACCGTGCATGTAACCTTGCGAATAAATCTGTACCATCAGACTGACTGTGGTCACTACTACCAGCATTACTGCTGTGAGTGAATCGACCATCAGCCCCAGGTTAATAGTAAGCCCACCCTCGATTACTAACCAGGTAATATTAGGTACTGGCAACTCGTGATGAGGTGCTGCCATTACTGCGGTTAGCGTCCAGAGAGAAAGGGCTAACGAACCGGCGAGGGCAGTAATGGTGATATGACCGGCGACCCGTGACTCCGGTTTCACGAAGGGCCTGACGAAGAATGCTATGATGATGAAAGAGAAAACCGGCAATAGAAAAATGAGCCAAATCAGTTGATATGCCATTACAGTTTCCTCAATACCTCTTCTATAATATGAACCTTGTCGCTGGGTACCAGAATACGGTAGATAGCCAATTCCTGCCCCATCGGCTCACCGGAAGCTGGCAGGATGCGCGTGGGTATCCCTTCACCTTCGAAGAGTTCTTTCCACATTTCCGCCATCATCAGGTTCGGTGCCTTTTTAATTTCTGCCCACATTTTGTTTGTTTTACCTTACCCTTCATTTTCCTCTCCTTCAAAAGAGAGGAGAGAGTGTTTATGTAAGAGAGGCGAGGCCTCTCTTTTCCTCCCTTTTTATTACCACTTCATCAAATCAATCTTGGTGCTTTCAATAGTATCGCGGCTGCGATAGATAGCAATTATGATGCCTAAGCCAACGGCGGTTTCGGCTGCTGCAACCACCATGATAAAAATGGCGAAGACCTGTCCGGTTAGCAGTGAGGGCACGATATATCGCGAGAAGGCAACCATAGCGATGTTCACTGCATTGAGCATGATTTCAATACACATCAGGATGACTACGGCATTACGTTTCGTCAGCGCTCCATATAGGCCGATGGAGAATAGAATGGCTGAAACAATGAGATAATGCTCTAAGCCTATCGACACTTCTTACTTCTCCCTCACTAAAACAATAGCTCCTAGAATAGCCGCCAGCAGAAGGGCAGCGGCGATTTCCACTGGTAAGATGAAACCACCTGTATCCAGCAATTTATCGGCTAAGGCGGCAGTGGTAGGTTGCACGGGTGCCGCCTTCGATATTACCCATGGAGTATTAATCAGGGCAAAAATTACTGTCCCCAGGAAGATGATAGCCACGAAGAAAGCCGGTATTCGTAGTTTATTAGAGGGGCTGCCCTGTTGAACTTCTCTGGTCAACATAATAGCTAATATGATTAATACTGAAATGCCACCGACATAAACTAGCACCTGCACTGCGGCTAGAAAATCGGCGCTGAGTGTAATATAGAGTCCAGCTATGGTTAGAAAGCACAAAACCAGCGCCAGAGCGGCACGGAAAACATTACGCAGCAAGACTACGCTCAGTGCCGCAGCTATGCCGACTATGGCTAATATCCAGAAGGTAATACCTAATGCCATTACCTTTTTTCCTTAATCCTTTCCACGAGTAATGTCTGCTTGGGCAACTTGTCAGCGAAAGCCGGGTAGAAGTACGCGCTGACCTGTCTTTCCGGCGATTCTAGCATCATTTCTTTCGTTTGCACCAATTCACCACGCCGGTACTTTGCCCGCTCATAAGCGGCACCCATATACAGTGCTTCATAGGGGCAAGCCTCGACGCATAAGCCACACTGGATGCAGTACCCGGTATCTATCCGATACTCCTCAACAGTATATTTGTTCTCCACTAGATTGGGAGAGCTAACAATCTTAATAGCGCCGATGTGGCAAGTTTTAGCGCACGTACCACAGCCGGTGCACTTATTCTGACTCCAGATAAGCTCGTTACCGCGTATCCGGCGTGAGGTATTGAGTCGTTGCTCCGGATATTGCACCGTGATTGGATGGCGAAATAGGTGCTTTAAGGTTACTGTTAAGCCTTTAGCGATACCGATACCGTAATGTTCAAACTTCAACTCTACCCCATCCTAACTTAAAGAGTCTCGACCATAAGAGTACTAATATTACCATTATTACAATGTTGATTGGTACGATTACCCAGGGCAAAGCCGCTGGCCAGGCCAGCACCTCGATGCCCGTGATAACCAGGTTTATCAAGGCTAAAGGTAAGAGGAACTTCCAGGCAAGAGCCATTAACTGGTCTATTCTCACACGGGGTACTGTAGCTCGTATCCATAGCATGACAAAAAATACTGCCCCACTCTTAATTAGCAGCCATAGCCATGGTGGCAACAATGGTCCTCTCCAACCACCGAGAAAGAGAGTAGAAATTATGGCTGAAATAGCCAGGGCTTCAGCATATTCCACCAGGTAGAATAAGGCGAACTTCATCCCCGAGTATTCGGTGTGAAAACCAGCGGTAAGCTCTGAATCAGCCTCTAGCAGGTCAAATGGAGCACGATTGATTTCAGCACTGGAGCCAATAAAAAAGACCAGAAAAGCCAGTGGCTGTAGTAAAATGAAAGGAATGTTCTGTTCTATTACAATCTGGTTCAGGGATAGCGAGCCGGCGAGTAGCACCACGCTGGCAATAGATAGGACTACTGGAATCTCGTAACTCACTACCGAGGCAATATCACGCATGGCGCCGAGGAGTCCGTACTTGTTACCCGAACCCCATCCAGCCATGAATATTCCCACTGTTGAGACTGAGCTGATGGCTACAATATAAAGAATGCCGATATTCAGGTCGGCTAGTACTGCCCCATTCTGGAACGGCACAACGGCAAAAATCATTAATACCGGCACAAAGGCAACGACTGGCGCCAGAAGGTGGACTACCTTGTCAGCCGCAGTCGGTACAATATCTTCCTTAATAAGTACTTTGACGGCATCAGCTACTGGCTGAAGCAAGCCGAAGGGTCCAGTTCGGTTGGGACCGAGACGTGCCTGTAGGCGCCCCAAAGCTCTTCGCTCAAACCAGATGAAGCCCATTACCAGGCTCAAAACAGCGGCCAGGATAATAACAGTAAATACCAGCCAATGCCACCAGAACCCACCTGGCCAATCGGGAGGCAGGGCTTGCCAGTAGCGCTCTAAGCTAAGGCTGGAGTCTAATGCTATCAACTATCTATCCACCTCTCCCATACAAATATCGATACTGCCGAATATGAGTATAGCGTCGGCTATCTTCCAGCCGACTATCATATCTCGTAAAGCGGTTAGATTAAGCAGGCTTGGTGCCCGGATACGGCAACGGTAGGGAGCAATCGAACTATCCGATACCAGATAGAATCCCAACTCGCCTTTGGGTGCTTCGATATGGCCATAGGCTCCTCCTACCGGCGGGCGAATCAGATGTGGCACATCACTTCTTACTACCCCTGATGGTAGTTGTTCCACTGCCTGCTCGATAATGCGCAAACTCTGGCGCATCTCCTGCACTCTTACCCAGTAGCGGTCATAGCAATCACCAGCATTAGCGGTCGGAATGTCGAATTGAAAGCGGTCGTAAATGGAGTATGGGTCTGCCTTACGTATATCCCATTTCACTCCGCTCGCTCTTAGTACCGGACCAGCAGCCGAGCTGTTGATAGCCTGTTCCCGGGATAAAATACCAACGCCCTTGGCACGAGCTAGCAGTATCTCGTTCTGTGCCAGGAGCTGGTCATATTCATCGATATAGCCAGGCATCTCCTTGACGAACTTGCGCAGAGCGGGTAGGAATTCATCAGGAATATCCTGAGTAAACCCACCAACCCGCATGTAGTTGTAAGTGAGCCGCTGGCCTGAGAGCATCTCGAACAGGTCCAGGATTTTTTCTCTTTCACGAAGCATATACAGTATTGGAGTCATGAAAGCGCCACAATCGTTTAAAAACGCACCCACGGCTACCAGATGACTTGCGATACGTTGCAACTCAGCCAGGATAACCCGCAGGTGCTCGGCTCGCTCAGGTACAGAAATACCCGCCAGTTTTTCTACTGCCAGGACGTAAGCCAGGTTATTGCTCATCGAAGCCAGGTAGTCCAACCGGTCAGTGAGGGGGATAAAACCAGTGTAGGTCCGCTCCTCAGCTAGTTTCTCGATACCGCGGTGTAGATAGCCGAAAATTGGTTCCAGGTCAATAATGACTTCACCGTCAAGGGTTGCCCTCATACGAAACACTCCGTGGGTGCTCGGATGCGCCGGCCCTATATTGAGAACTAACGGCTCGGTTTTAAGTGCCAATTCTTAAATCTCCCCTGCTTCTAGGTTATTTATCAATCCCCCACCCTTTGTCCCTCTCCCCCTTTGTAAAGGAGAGAGGGAGGAGACTTTAGAGAGAGGCGAAATCCTCTCTCTTACTCACACCCCTTCCGTTGTTAAGGAAAGAGGGTAGTCCTGCCCGCCGTACAAGACTTTGGCAGGCGAGGGGATGGGTTACAATATTAAACTCCTTACAAGTAATCCTTACGTAATGGGTGTCCCTGGAATCCCTCCCAGAGAACAATGTGCTTCAGATTTGGGTGACCCTCAAATTTGATTCCCATAAGGTCATAAATCTCGCGCTCCTGAAGGTCGGCTCCTTGATACAAGCTAATTAAAGAAGGAACTGAAGGATTATCCCGACCGTGGCACCGCGTCTTTAAGAGCAGGCTATGGTTATGCGTAATGGAGATTAACTGATAGACCAGTTCAAAGTAGTCAAAATAATCGACAGCTGTGATATTGGTGAGGTAATCGAACTCCAGACCGGGTGCAGTTTTGAGAAAGGAAGCTAACTCAAACAGGGATTTGCTCTGAACCAAAAGGCTATCTCCTTTCGATTCAATAATGCTCCCCGAAAATTGCTGTTTTAGTTTGGTAGCTACATCTTCGCCGGGAAGAGCCAGCGTCATTACATGCCTACCTTTCTATACTGCTCCTCTTAGCTATTTTATCCTGCAGCATCTTTATGCCGTAGAGTAAAGCCTCAGGGCGTGGCGGGCAACCAGGTACATAGACATCGACCGGAATTATGTGGTTATATCCTGGGACCACACTGTAAGACGAGGCAAAAATACCACCACTGATAGCACA
The DNA here is from genome assembly GCA_043797985.1 of Chloroflexota bacterium. GTDB lineage: Bacteria > Chloroflexota > Dehalococcoidia > Dehalococcoidales > UBA2162 > JAZDPB01. The sequence continues at coordinate 17,638 of JAZDPB010000060.1, read as the reverse complement.
AGCTCCCATGGCTATTACCCACTTTGGCTCAGCCATCTGCTCATAAATTCGCTTGACCTGGGGCGCCATTTTCCAGGTTAAGGTTCCTGCGGTAATCATCAAGTCAGCCTGGCGTGGTGAGGCGCGGATAATTTCCATACCAAAGCGGGATATATCAAAACGAGAGGCAGCAGTAGTAATGAATTCGAACGCGCAGCATGCTGGAAAACAAAGTACCGGCCATAGTGAGGAGCGTCGTGCCCAATCAAGTGCCGTATCAAGTGAAGTCAGCAGGATATTACGATGCAGTTCTTCTTCCAACCATCTGTCTGGGTCGGGAATAGGGTGCTGGCTACTCTGTTTTAGTACCTCAATAGCTTCGCCTTCGCTTTTGTCCAGCTCCGCATCGGGATAGGCGTATCTTTTGGTTATGCCTACTTCCATTCCAGAGTCTTCTTTCTCCAAGCGTAGATATAGCCAACAACGGTAATAGAAATTACGATGAGCACTGCGATGAAACCGCTATATCCTAGCTTTCTAAAGTTCACTGCCCAAGGATACAGGAAAATGACCAGAACGTCAAGAACCAGAAACACGAGCGCGTAAAAGTAGTAACGGAAATTGAATTGAACCCACGTCTTCCCAATTGTCTGCATGCCACATTCGAAAATAGAGTTTTTGGTAGGGTTAGGTTTCTGAGGAACGATTTTAAGAAATCTAAGGGCGATGGGAAGGATGAGGGTGGTAGCAGTGAAAAGGATGGCAACTATCAGAAATAATCCAATATAGCTATATTCAGCTGACAACTTCTGTCCTCCTTGTTTTACACAAGGCTAGTGAGAGAGTATATCACACGTTTTTCAAAAAAACAAGGGTTTGGATAAGAACATTTTACTCAATATTAATTGTTAGTCATGGCGGGTGTTAACGAAGCAATGACATTATGGATAAGAAGATTCATAGGTATCTCTTGATAAATTGGCTAAGTAGGGGTATAGTTAAGTGTTAACTGTTGCGATAGAGAAGACCGGTTTGTTAGAGGAGATTAATAGCTAGGGTGGCAATCATGAACTTTGCTGAGACGAGCCCGAAGGACTTCCCTATCCATCTAATCGGGTCTGAGGTCTCATTACTATTAAATAAGGTAAGCAATATTCTTGCCGAGCAGGGTGTTCAATCGTATATCGTGGGTGGGATTGTTCGTGATGTATTGCTCGGGCGCGATACGGCTGATATTGATATTGCTGTAGCCTCAGATGCCCTGGAGGTTGCTCCTAGGGTAGCCGAGGCTCTTGGTGGTAAATATGTCTTATTGGATAAAGAAAATGGAGTGGGCAGGGTAGTTTTGCTCAGCGAAGGAGCACCATCAGCCAAGGGGCAGTGGGAGCTTGATTTTTCCACATTTAGTGGCAGCATTGAGCAAGACCTGGCGCGGCGCGATTTCACCATAAATGCTATGGCGGTTGACCTTGGACATGTAGCCGAAGGCTTTTCTGTTGCTCAACTTATCGACCCTTTCGGTGGCTGGGATGACCTGCACCAGGGCGTGATTCGGGCAGTTGCTGAGACGGTTTTTGAATCTGATACGGCGCGCTTACTTCGGGCGGTGCGCTTGGCTGCTGAGCTTGGTTTTAGTATTGACCGGGAGACTGAGGCTCTAATCAAGCATTACTCTTACCTCGTAACCAGTATTGCTGGTGAGCGCGTAAGAGAAGAACTGCTGCGACTCATGGCTATTCCTGGCGCCGGCTTTTTGTTTTACCTTGATGAACTGGGTTTATTAACGGCGGTGTTTCCTGAACTGGCGACGGCAAAGGGGGTTGAGCAGCCCAAAGAGCATTTCTGGAATGTTTTTGAGCATTCCCTCAATACGGTAACTGCTGTTGACTTTCTGCTCAGGCGAGGCACCTGCGATTATGCCGGTGAGGAGGTTCTATCTTCCGTTCCCTGGTCACCAGCGCTGGTTCAGCATTTTGACCAGGAGGTTAGTAGTGGTAGCACCCGTAGACTACTGCTTAAACTGGCAGCATTCCTTCATGACGTCGCCAAGCCTCAGACAAAGGCTATTGACAACGATGGTCGGATACGTTTTTTGGGACATGCTACGGAAGGGGCAACTATAGCCGTTAATATAATGGAAATATTAAGGTTTAGTGCTAGAGAGATAAAGTTAGTTGAAACCATAATCAGGCATCACCTTCGGCCGGGACAAATGAGTCAAGGCGGGCTTCCCACTCAGCGAGCTATTTACCGATACTTTCGTGATACTGGGGAGGCGGGTATTGACACACTTTTTCTGAATCTGGCTGACCATCTGGCTACTCGGGGTCCACGTCTAGACCTACCACGCTGGCTGGAACACGTCCATGTGGTAGAGTATGTGCTGTCCCAGCGTTTTGAGCAGGAGAATATAGCTCGCCCTCCCAAGCTAGTTGATGGGCATGATATAATCAGTATCTTTGGGATAAACCCGGGACCTGAGGTCGGGGAAATTCTGGAGGCGGTGCATGAGGCACAAGCCATAGGTGAGGTAATTACCAGAGAACAGGCACTAGCTTATATCCGTGATTTACTAACTAAGACGGAGTGATAGAAAGCATGTCGAGAAGAAATACGCTGATTTTCCTGATTATATCGGTAATTTTTGTGCTGGCTGCAGGCGTAGCTTTGCCTGTGGAAAAAGGGACGATATTGGGGAAGGGGATAAGGCTTGGGTTAGATTTGCAAGGTGGTATCCATATCGTTTACCAGGCTGACCTTTCTTCGGTAGAGCCAGGCGACGCGAGTAATGCTCTGGATGGAGCTGTGGCAGTCCTGGAAAGCCGGGTAAATCCTCTTGGAGTGACCGAACCGGTTATCCAGCGGCAGGGTGCTGACCGAATTCTGCTTGAATTACCCGGACTGACTATTACTGATAAGGAAAAAGAACGCCTGTCGCGTGTGGCTGTTCTGGAGTTCGGGGAGCTGACCACGGATAACGCTACCGCCAAGTGGGAAAACGAGCTGGGCAAATGGAAGCCGGCTACGGCGGTGATTGACGGTGTGGAAAAGGAACTGACCAGCCGGTACTTCAAGGAAAATACCTATGTGGGCCAGGACCAAATGGGTGGAGTAGAGCTGGTATTTGAGTGGGATGAGGAGGGGAGCAGATTATCTCAGGAAATTACCGGTCGGCTCATCGAACAGCGGCTGGGTATCTTTGATGGTGATGAGGCTCTTCTGGGAGAGGATGGGCGCCCCATCGCTCCAACGGTTCAGGCGGTGATTGTAGATAGGGGTAGGATTACAGGGTTGAGCCTGCAAGAAGCTTCTCGGTTATCCCTGCAGTTGAATGCCGGGCGATTACCGATGCCTTTACATATCATTTATGAACAAACTATCACCCCGGTGCTGGGCGCTACTTTTGTGTCGCTGAGTGTTAAGGCGGGTCTCATCGGTATTCTGGTGACCATGCTTTTTATGATTATTTACTATCGAATATCGGGGGTAGTGACAAGCCTGGCATTAGTCTATTATGCTGTGCTCACCCTGGCCATTTTTAAGTTAATGGGAGTTACCCTTACCCTGGCTGGTATCGGTGGTTTCATCTTATCTGTGGGTATGGCGATAGATGCCAATGTGCTTATCTTTGAGCGTATGAAAGAAGAGCTCTGGGCCGGACGAAGCCTGGGTGCCGCTATTGAGGTTGGTTTTAGCCGTGCCTGGTCGGCAATATTAGATAGTAATGTCACCACGGTACTTGCCGGGGTTATTCTTCTCTGGCTAGGCAGTAGTATTGCCGCCAGTGCTCCGGTGAAGGGTTTTGCCCTAACCCTCATTATCGGCGTGCTGGTAAGTATGTTTACGGCAATAACTGTTACCCGCACTCTTATCCGTCCCTTTGTAAATTCCAACTTAGCCAAAAAAACATCTCTATTCGCCCCCTATCAAAGGAAGAAAAATGCTTGATATTATTGGTAAAAGATTCTGGTATTTTCTGATTTCCGGAGTTATTATCCTAGCCGGTATTATTTCGCTTATTGTCTTCGGTCTTAAACCCGGGGTAGAGTTCAGCAGTGGTTCTTTGTTGACAATTAGCTTTGAGCAAACACTGGATGTAGAGCAGGTAAAACAGGCGGTTTCTGATTCGGGGTATGAGAATGCCATTATTCAACGTACTGGCGAGGGGGATTTTCTTGTCCGATTGCCAGAACTCGGTGGTGCTGCAAGAGAGGCTTTACAAGATAGCCTGGCTACTCGATTAGGTACAATTGAGGTTAAAGAATTTGACTCAGTATCACCCATGATTGCCGAGGAGACGACGCGCAACGCCACTATTGCCGTAATTATTTCGGCTATCGGTATGCTATTTTATATTAGCTGGGCGTTCCACCGTATGCCCAACCCATTTCGCTGGGGCACCTGTGCTATAGTCTCCCTGGTTCATGATGTGCTGGTAGTGTTAGGAGTTTTTGCTCTCCTGGGTGGCATATTCGGCTGGCAGGTTGATTTGATGTTCGTCACCGGCATCTTGACGGTTATCGGTTATAGTATCAATGACGTGATTGTCGTCTTTGATAGAATACGTGAAAACGTCGGTAGAAACCCTGGTGCCGATTTCGAGGTGTTGGTTAATAATAGCTTGCTGGAGGTTATTTCACGCTCACTTATTACCGGGTTAGGGACCATATTTGTACTGATTGCGCTACTGCTCGTTGTTGGCGCCAATATTCAGAATCTTGTTGTCGTGCTTCTAGTGGGCATTATTACTGGTACCTACAGTGGAATGTGCACTGCTGCTCCCCTGCTGGTAGTCTGGAAGAAGGGTGAGTGGAGCAGATTTATTCCATGGCGGTCTCGACCTGCGGCTAAAGGGGAGAAGGCGTAACGAGACTGGTTTCTACTGGAACGGTAGAGTAATAGCTGCCTCTGACCTATAGTAGTATTGCGACGATATTTGACATATTCGTGCTTTTTAATTATAATTCAAGCTTGGAGCAGGCATTCTTGAGACGCTAAGGTAATGCCGGGCCCCCATTTTGGGCAGCGGAATTCTTAAGACCGTGGGACCAGAAGTCACACGGTCTTTTGTTTATTTTTCAGAGGAAAAACAGGAGCCTGAATACGAGATACTGAGCTGAATAATAGCGAGGTAGAAAGGTTTATTTGGTGATTGGTTCTACCTGCGGCTAAAGCTTAGGGGGTACGAGCAATGTTTTCTACGCCACAGGGTGCCGCAAGGCTTTTGCTTTTCACAGTTCTTGGTCTATTCGTGCTCAAGGTAGCAGTCGGTGTGGTCACCGGGAGTATCAGCATCTGGGCACAAGCTGTAGACAGCTCTCTCGATATATTTGCTGTAGTGATTACTTTCCTTACTGTGGGCTATTCGTCTAAACCTGCTGACCAGGAGCACCCCTTTGGGCATGGTAAAGTAGAAGACGTTGCCGCCGGCATTCAGGCGGTACTGCTTCTCGGTGCCGCTAGCGGGATAATTTATTCTGCCATTCGCCGAATTATGGTCGGCGAGATAATCAACATCCCTACAGCCGGTGTCGGAGTTATGGCGGTTTCCATGATAGCCAGTATCGTAGTATCTCGCCATACCTTCAAAGTGGCTCGAGCTACTGGTTCAGTGGCGTTAGAAGCCAATGCCAATAATATCCGTGCTGATATTTACTCTACCGGTGGAGTACTGGTTGGGCTAGCGATAATCAGCTTTTTTCCTAAGCTTACTATCATTGACCCGATTTTGGCATTGATAGTGTCAGCGCTTATCTTGAGGGCAACTTATGGAGTAGGTCGGATGGCATTCGGTGGGCTGGTAGATACTAGGTTACCCAGGGCGGAAGAGGACGAAATAATGTCTTGCATCAAGGAGCACACCAGCCAGCTAGCCGGTTTTCATGAATTACGTACTCGCAAGGCAGGAAACCAGCGTTTTATCGACCTCCATTTGGTAATGCCCAGTAATGCTAGCGTAGAGGAAGCGCACCAGATGTGCGACCATTTGGAACAGGATTTGCGTAGTCGGTTACCTAATTCTAATATAACCATTCATGTCGAGCCCTGTGGCATAGAATGTGAGGAGTGCTTAGTGTCCTCCTGTAGCCTGAGGATAGCTATCGCACTTGGTCGGCAAATGGATGAATAAGAGTAACTAAGCCATCATTTGGACTGCTGATATCAGGTACCAAGCCCCAAATCCAACAAGTAGTAGACTACAGCCGATAAAAACCCATTCCTGCAGTCTTCTTCCCCAGAATGACTGAGTTTTGTAGATGAAGACTGAAACAATTGTAAGCCAGACCAGGTCACATACCCAGTGAACCATGATGAACAATACCAGCCCCATCATGCCAAAGTCCAGGATTTTCATTGTCAGCATACTGCCGACGGTTGCCCACCATACCCAGAAGAATGGATTGAACATGCTGGTAAGGACACCAGCGGTAAATGCATTATAAGGCAAGTCTTTGCCCTTCTGAGTTACCTCAGTGCGGGCACGGAACATAGCTACACCCATCCAGATAATCATACCGCCGCCTAATATGCTTAGCACCAGCTGGACAACATTATTCTGGAAGAATCGGGCGAAACCGAAGTATATTAGCAGTATCAGAGGGACTTCTATTACCGCGTGTCCCAGGGCAATCTGGGCACCGGCCCATGGGGACTTGTAGCTTTTGGCGATAGCTATGGCAAACATGATTCCGGGCTGCATTACCCCGGATAAGGAAATCACTACTACGCTTAGTAGAATTGGGAGCATAAAGAACCTTTCTGAGTTTGGGCTTGCTATCTTGCATTGTAGCATAATGCTTCCTATAATACCTCGCATTAAAGTGGTGGATTGGTTCTTTTGTGTGAGGGATTATCTATTCTGGCACGACCCTATCCCCTGTGTCCCCTTCCCCTACTTAAGCGCTTTGTATCAAAAGTAAAACATTTATGTCATTCTGAGCCCTCACGCTGCGCTCAGGGTAAACTCCGCGAAGAATCCGTAATATAATCCCCTGAGGACAGATTGCTTCGTCGCAAAGCTCCTCGCAATGACTTTTGGAACAAGCCCCCACTTAGGGGAAGGGGAAGATTTTGAAAAGAGGGGTTTCCCCCCTCTTAAACACCCCAGTTCATATTCAGGAGAGTCAAAAGGGGTTGAGGTCAACCCTTAATGGAATGCCGTTTATAATGAACAGAACCATTACGAGAGGGTTGAGTTCACTACGGTGATGAATTATACTGTTTTTGGATAGACCCGGAATTCAATGAGGGGTGTCCAAGGATAATAAAGTGGGAAAGCCCGAAGGGGCGTCAGCCCCTTCGGAAACCATAATTTCCTCCTTCTTCAAGGAGGCTGTTTAATAAGCCAAAGTGTCATTGCGAGACCATTCCGATAAAGTCGGAAGGCGACCTGCTCGCCGAACAAGTTCTTTGGCAGGCGAGAGCAATCTTAGAGATTGCCACGGGCTTCGCCTTCGCAATGACAACTAAACCTCTTTGAGGGAAGGGGGCAGGGGGATAGGTGTCACTGGATTTAACTAAGATAGCCGGGCAGGTTGGCGGGATGGTCGCCAGGCTGAGGGACGATGGCAAGGAGAAACAAAAGCGCCTTCAATATGCTCGGGATGTTCTTCACAATAATGCTGCCAACTTTGACCATTGGCGAAAGAAGATTGCCTCCAGCAAGACCACCTGGTTGGTGGCTGGTCTGGCAGGTGAGCCTGACCAGCACTATGCATTGCCGCCGCTTCCCGCCGAATTCACCGTCATTGCTACCGATGGTTCTCATATCGAGGTCGACCGCCACCGCTCGACAAGGTGTTATGTGATAAACATCGGCAGCGTCGTTCTCCATTATGGTGCCTGTCCTGACGCGAGCCTTGATAGTATTCCCCACCTCTATGCCGGCAATGAAGACCTGGTTATTGCTCCAGCCGAAATCAAAGGTCGTGAGCAGGCAGTGGAAGGCGCTTTGTTGGGGATTAAGCGTAGTGTCGATGAGTGCCAACGGTTGGCTGAACTGGCGGCAGAGTTGCCATCGGGCAGCTCAAACCTGGCACTGCTCGATGGCTCGCTTATCCTCTGGGGGCTTGAAGCTTATCCCGAATTTGTTACTGATGCGCTGTTGGACAAAGGCTTTTTAGTCTATCTTGATGAGATGAGGAAGCTCAATAAGGATAAGAGCCTTGCCCTTGCCAGCTATATTAGCTTCCCGCGCGGCACTGATGCCGTCAATGCTTTGCGTGTGGCTCTCTGCCCTCATGATGTTGTCGATAGTGACCGCTATTGCCCGGATTGTAAGACAAGGGAATGTGATGCAGTGGCTGGCGTCCAGGACGGCGAGCTTTTTTCACACTTGCTTGGTCAAAGTGAGAGGTCGGCGCTGTTTATCAGTCAATCGTCGGTGGTGCGGAAGCACTACGGCGAGCACCAGGTCTATTTCTTTTACCTTCGGGTTGATGATGAAATCGCCAGGGTGGAAATTCCGCAGTGGGTAGCTATGGACGAGAGTCGGCTTAATCTGGCTCACACCCTGGTTTTAGACCAGTGCCGGCGGGGCTACGGATACCCGGTGGCACTCAGTGAGGCGCACGAACAGGCAGTGGTCAGAGAGGCGGATAGGGAGAATTTCTGGCAGTTGGTGGAATCATCTCTGGTGGATGAGCACCTGCCCAACCCTAGCTCAGGTAAGAGCCAGAGCAAAAGGACAAGGTGGGTTTAGATGGCAAGTCGGGCGACTGTCATTGCGAGCGAAGCGAAGCAATCCGTGAATTCCCTGTAAGACGGATTGCCACGTCATCCTTCAACAGAAGGACTCCTCGCAATGACAAGGAGTTTGACCAGAGTAAAAGGACGAGGTGGGTATAATATGGGAATCTTAGTGCATGTCATTGCGAGGAGTCCCGATAATATCGGGACGACGTGGCAATCTCAAAGAAGAAATGTTCTCCCCCTTTGAAAAAGGAGGATTAAGGGGGATTTCAAATCCCTCTCACTCTCCCTTTCATAAAGGGAGAGGTAAAATAGAAGAGGGCTAATGCTTGATAAGGGAAAGGAGGCCAACATGACAGAGAAAAAATATAAGGGTGGAAGCGCCCCGGCTCTGGCTGGTACCATCTGGTTCGCTGGCTGGCTATTTACCATTGCCTACGCTAATCTGGTATGGTGGAAAATTATCCTTGCTCTGGTGGTCTGGCCATACTTTTTGGGCCTGGAAATCAGGTAAAACTGGTGTGATTTCATAACCTCACCCCCTTTTTCCCCTCTCCTTCGATGAGGAGAGGGGAAAAAGAACTAGAAGAGGGCTAACGCCCTCTTAAACTCCCGACTTGGTGAGAAATAATAAGTTAACTGGGTGTCAAAGAGGGACGGAGTCCCTCTTAAGCTACCTCCCCTTCCCATTGCCAAGGGGAAGGGGATAAAAGGGATAGGGTTTTAAGAGCCAGCAATTTATTTAGGAGGTAGAATATGGGAAGCAAGGGTAGAAGGAATGTGAAGAAGCCGAAGAAGGAACAGGAAAAGAAACAACCTCAGGTAGAAAAGAAGAAATAAATAGGGGAACTGCTATCCCTATCCGTATCCGGAGCGAGCCTTTTGCGCCGCCAGTTGTGTTGACTACGACTCGTGAAACCAGCGGGCCTAGTATTGCTGGTAACTTTCTCGCCTGGATATGGCGTGCGTCTAATGTGTGCTCTTTTCTTCTAATCTTCTAAGCATATCCTCGGTCTTCTCAAGAAAAGCGTCGGTTGTTGCCCTGGATGTATCCACGCTTACAACCCCATTACTGTCGACCGTGTACTTGAACTGACTGAACCTCGTCTCCAAATATGAAGGGAAAAGAGGGTGTTCCGGTGATGGAAAACTTGCCATGTCATTGGTCGACGCGACCACCGGGGTAATCTGCTTCAGGTCGTCTTCAAGCCTCATTGATTGTAGCGCTGTTGACACTATGCTTCGTTCGTACATTGCGGCTATTCCACGGACATCCTCAATCAAGCCGATTGCACCGGCGGATGTCTTTGTCAATGTGATGGCTATCCCTCTGAATGGAGTTGCCAGCGTATGCTCTGGTTTAGCAAAAGCAAGCGAAGTTCCTGCGCAGAGTATGGTGAAGAGAGCGATAGCCACTGCCAGAACTACCTGTCCGGTAATCTTGCTCCATCCCGGTATTCTCCAGCTTAGCCACTTTTTGCTTCCCAGCGCAAGCCGCATATCACGAGCTATAGACTGTGCCAGGGCGATAATCTCTTGTTTGGCTGGCTCTGGAATCTCCGCACTCTCGGCGTTGCATCTTAGCCAGAACACACGGTCGTATGCGGTTCGTCTAACGGGGTCGGATAGAACCTGATAGGCTTCGCTGGCATCCTTTCTCATCAGTGAATACGCGGGAATGTTCCTTGCCTCATCTGATAACGCCTCGTCGTATACGTGAGATAGCCTCTGATACGCAGCAATGACTGCTTCGGGTTCGGAATTCGGACTTATGCGCAGGACTTTGTAATAGTCCTGCCATTCATCCGTTTGTTCGGTTAGTTCCTCATCGTAAAAGCGTTGGTAAGATTGCTTGCCCCGTCTCCAGCCCACCAACCATACGCCGGCTAAGCCGAAGGCAGAAACTAACGCCACCATCCCGATTCCAATTCCCTGAAACAGCAGAATGATAACAATGGCAAGAACGCCGAATAGAAATACAGCGACATCGATATCCCACCGTGCCGCATTGGCCCTGTCTCTGGCTCTCTGGCTAATTATTCGTTCCGTTGCCGGGTTGACCCACCTGATTGCTACCGCTTCCCTGCCCATCTTTACCCTCAGCATGCTCACTGTCTTTAAGCCGAGTGTAGTCCACCCATAGTATCGAGTCAACCCTGCGAAAGAATGATTTCGATTAAAAGTAGTGCTCTCCCGAAGTAGCCCGTTCGAGTGATTTGTTGGAGTTGCAGTAGGAAGCCTTGCTTTCGGCGACTGTTTGTGGTTGAATAAGGAACATTAAGAGGCTTGATATGATGAAATGGCTAACTGTGGCGTTCTGCTTGGTAGCCTTACTGGGTGGCTACGCTCCAGCAAGCACGCTACCCCCGGTCAGAGGGGCTAGCTCAATAGCCCCAGAAATCGCCAGCACCGATATAGCGTTTACCCGCCTGCCAGCACCACCCACAGTCACCACCAATAACGCTACTAATGTTACCAACAATTCCGCAAGATTAACTGGTAATTTGACATCTATGGGTACGGCTACTGCCGTCATTGTCTTCTTTGAATATGGGGAAAACATTAGCGATGGGAATATAAGCACAACCGAAGCCGAAGTGATGACAGGCATCGGTCCCTTCAGTGCTTCTATCGCCAACCTCAGCCCGGGGACAACCTATTACTTTCGGGCTAATGCGGTAGGTGATGGTACAGCTAATGGCACTGATATGAGCTTAAAGACCCTGGTACCGCCAGCAGTAATTACCAATAATGCCACTGATAATACTACTAACTCAGCTACTCTGAATGGTAATCTGACATCCCTGGGCACCGCCACCACAGTCTATGTTTCCTTTGAGTGGGGAACGACCACTGGCTATGGAAACAACACCACAGCCCAGCCGATGACGGGCATCGGTGTCTTTAGTGCTAGTCTCACTAGTCTTATCCCAGCGACAATCTATCATTTCCGGACAGTGGCGGATGGCGGGGTGCATGGTATTGCTACCGGTAATGATACAGCTTTTACTACCACACCAATAGCTCCGGTGATAGTGACACTTAGCGCTAATGTTACTGCTAACTCAGCATTTGTGACTGGTAACCTGACATCTATGGGTTTAGCAACTCAGGTCAATGTCTTCTTTGAATACGGGACGGATACCAGCTACGGGAGTTTCAGTACAAATCAGACGATGACAAGCCCAGGTATATTTAGCGCCAATCTCACCGGTCTCAGTTGGGGCGCAAGGTACTATTTCCGGGCGAAGGCAGATGGTGGGGTGTATGGGACAGCCACCGGGGCTGAGATGTCATTTGATATTTCACAGCCACTACCAGGAGTAATTACCAGTGCGGCTACCAGTATTACTACTAAGTCAGCAATTCTAAATGGCGACCTGACATCTCTGGGCGATGCCACCACAGTCTATGTCTCCTTTCAGTATGGGGAGAATATAACTTATGGAAGCATAACCACAGCCGAAGCAATGACAGGTAGAGGTGCTTTTAGCGCCAACATCAGTGGCCTGTCCCCCAATACCACCTATCACTTCCGCGCTAAGGCAGTGGGATATGACACAGTATTTGGTGGTGATAAGACCTTTCGTACTCTGGCACCACCAACGGTGATTACCAACAATGCTACTGGTATTATTCATAACTACGCAATCTTAAGTGGCAACCTAACATCCTTAGGTTCAGCAAATCAAGTCAATGTTTTCTTTGAGTGGGGGGAGGGCATTAGCTATGGCAATATGACTGCCATGGTAACAGTAGGCACTACTGGTCAATTCAGTGCTAATGTCACTGGTCTGTCCCCCAATACTACCTATCACTTCCGGGCTAAAGCGGTAGGAGACGGCACAGCTACCGGTGCTGATATGACTCTTACAACTCTGCCACCAATACCTCCGGCGGTGACTACATCTAATGTCAACAGTGTTGCTACCGACTCAGCCAATGTCAGTGGCAATTTGACCTCTCTCGGCGATGCCCCTACTGTAGATGTCTTTTTCGAGTGCGGGTTAACTACCAGCTATGGTAGTAATACCACTCCCGTATCAGTGAGCACTACTGGGCTATTCAGCGCCAATATTACCGGTCTTACCCCCTGGACAACCTATCACTTCCGGGCGAAGGCAGATGCTGGGGTGTATGGTAGGGCTACCGGTGCTTCGATGAATTTTACTACCGCAGTAATACCACCAGAGGTGACTACTGTTAACGCTACGGTTGCCATCACCTCAGCCAACGTCAGTGGTAACCTGACATCTCTGGGCACAGCCACTGCCGTCAATGTCTCCTTTGAGTATGGATTGACTACCAGCTATGGCAGCAATACCAATGTCCAGCCGATGATGGGTATCGGCGTATTCAGCGCCAATATCACCGGTCTGGCACCCAATACCACCTACCACTTCCGGGCGAAAGCAGATGGCGGGGTGCACGGTGTAGCCTATGGTGCTTCGATGAACTTTACCACCCTGACGGCAATCGCTCCGGTAGTGGATACGCTTCCAGCTACCAGTGTTACCAGCAATGCCGCCACGCTGGGTGGTAACCTCACATCTCTTGGTGCCGCCGCTACTGCCAATGTCTCCTTTGAGTATGGATTGACTACCAGCTATGGTAGTAACACGACAGTCCAGCCGATGACGGGTATCGGCACATTCAGCGCCGGTATTACTGGTCTGTCCTCCAATACCACCTATCACTTCCGGGCAAAGGCAGATGCTGGGCTGCATGGTGTAGCCTATGGTGCTTCGATGAACTTTACTACTACCACTGTACTACCTCCAACACCACCGACGGTAAGTGTGGCAGGCGGTGGTAGTGCAGGTAGTGTGCCAGTTCTGGAGTTCACTGGTAAAGATGGCAACAAAACCGGAGGCGCCATCAGCCCTTCAGGCGAGGTCTGGAGTGATATCAAAGCTTATTCTACGGACAGCAGGCTCATTGTTACTCTTCCTGTAGGTACTTTAGCTCTGAATAAAGAAGGCCGACCTCTCAGGTCTTTAGGTATGTCTCCTGAGGAAAGCGCTCCACTTCCACCAAATAGAGCGAGCATGTTTGGCTCTGCTTATGACTTTCAACCTGATGGCGCTACTTTTGTGCCATCGATAACACTCGTCTGGAGCTATAATCCGGATGACATACCCAAAGGTGTCAATGAAAAAGACCTGCTGGTCGGCTTCTGGGATGAAAAGGCTGGTAGCTGGACGATGCTGGAAGGCGGCGTTGTAGATACGGTGGCACATAGTATCAGTGTGCCGGTAAGCCATTTTTCCAAATACGCTATATTCTACTATAAGCCGGCAGCTTTTCAGGTTAGCTCCCTGGGTATTTTTCCTGCTGAGGCTATCGCAGGTGAAACCGTGAGCATTAGCGCACTCGTCAGCAACACTGGCGGCACAGCGGGTAGTTATCAACTGGTGTTGAAAATAAATGGCATAGTGCAAGCAACGAGAGATATAGCCGTTAATGCTGGCGTCAGCCAGGAGGTCAGCTTTACTGTAGCCAGCGATGTCGCCGATCGTTATTATTTGGATTTAAATGGAACTGGTGGTTACTTTACTCTCAATGAAAGAGTAGTTCCTCAACCGCCTGCGCCGGAACCGGCGACTTTTACCATCTCGCAGCCCTTGGTTATCCCGGACAAAGTCAGTGTAGGCGAGAATGTTACTGTTTCGGCGGTGGTTACCAATAGCGGTGGTACGGCAGGTACGTATGCGGTAGTTATGACGATAAACGGTGTGAGGGAAGCTAGAAAAGACGTCACTGTGGATGCCGGTGCCAGCCAAAGGGTAAGCTTCATTGTAACCAAGAACACTCTTGGTACCTATCAGGTAAACGTAAATAGCCTCGCTTCTTCCTTTAGTGTGGAGGGGAAAGCGATTAGTAACTGGTGGCTACTAGTTATTGCTGCTGCGGTGCTTGTTGTGTTGGCTGGTTCGGCGATATACCTGCTTGCGAGAAGGCGGAAACAAGGTAAGTCAGCTTCGGACTATAATGAGCAGGGACTTGTCAACCACAAACATGGAGAATATGATGCATCTATTGCTAATTTTACTAAGGCGATTAAGCTCGACCCGAAGAGTACCGTCTTCTACCTCAATCGCGGGCTTGCATATGTAGAAAGAGGAGAGTATAACAAGGCTATAGTAGACTATACTCAGGCAATTACGGTCGACCCTAACTGCATTGAGGCCTACTACGACCGTGCAGTGGTCTATAAACTGCTGGGTCGGAAAGCCGAAGCAATAGCCGACTTCGAAAGAATTATCAAGCTACAAAGCGACCCGAAGCTGAGTGAAAAGGCAAAACAGGAACTGGAGGAGCTGCGAAAAAGCGGATAAATAAGGAAGTAACTGAGCACCCCTGAATCAATCAAGAAGAGGAGGTCAAGCTCTATGTACTACCAACTGATAGTTGAAAAAGATGTCTCCATCCCTGTTCGTGATGGCACTATCCTCTGTGCCGATATACTTCGTCCAAATGATACCGGCCGCTTCCCGGCTATTATGACGCTGGGGCCGTACCCAAAGGACATCCAATTTAAGGACTGGGCACCGAACCGTAAACTTGATGACGTTGATTTGAATAGCCCCTTCATGCATTTTGAAACAGTAGACCCGGAGTGGTGGGTACCTCAAGGATATATCGTAATTCGCGTTGATACACGTGGAACAGGGAAATCCCCGGGCAAGCCTCACACCTTGACCATGCGTGAAGCCGAGGATTTCTATGATGCTATCGAATGGGCGGGTACACGACCCTGGAGTAATGGTAAGGTTGCGGTGATGGGAATCTCCTATTTTGCGATGAATGCCTGGCGAGTGGCAGCTCTTAATCCTCCTCACCTGGCAGCGTGTATACCCTGGGAAGGTGCCTTCGACCTGTACCGGGACGTAAACCGTCACGGCGGCATTCGTTCCAATGGTTTCACTCGCTCCTGGTCAGCCAGTGTTGCTCGTCACATGTCGGATGCTGGTGCGACAAAGGAACAGGTTAGACAACAAGCCTATCCAGACCTTTATGACGAGCGTGTGGCACACAGCAATCCAGACCTGGCTGATATCAAGGTGCCATTATGGTCGGTGGGTAACTGGGGTGGTGTAGGGCTGCATTTGAGAGGTAATATCGAGGGCTATCTGGGGGCAGGCTCCGATTACAAAGCCCTGCGCGTGCACTCCGGCGACCACCTGAATCCGTTCTACTCACTCGAAGGACGACTGGAACAGATGCGTTTCCTGGAGTACTGGTTGAGAGGTATTGATACCGGCATCACTCGGGAGCCTCCAATCAAGCTCGCCATACGCTATGACGGTAATAGCTATAGGTGGCGCTATGAGTATGAATGGCCGATTGCCCGGACTCAGTGGACGGAGTACTATCTGAATGCTGCTGATGGAACTCTTTTAACTGTCAAACCCAACCAGAAAAGTAATGTGAGCTACAGCGCAGAGCCAGATGCTGATGTCACGAGTGCCACATTCTCGACGGCGCCTTTTGCGCAGGACACTGAAGTTACTGGTCCTATCAAGCTGAAGCTTTGGGTCTCATCGAGTATTGATGACGCAGATTTGTTTGCCATCATCCGTAATGTCAGTTCCAACGGCGAAGAAGTCACATATCCCGGTCAAAACCAACCGGCAATTGCCGCTGCCTACGGCTGGTTGCGCGTATCGCATCGTAAACTCGACCCAGAGCGGTCAACTCCATACCGACCCTACCACACCCATGATGAGTTGCAGAAAGTGAAGCCCGGAGAGGTGGTTCCCGTAGAAATCGAAATCCTCCCGGCAAGCATGGTCTTCCCGAAAGGTCATAAACTTGTCCTTGAGGTTGCCTCGAGGGACGATCCAAGAATCGAGCCTTTCACACATACCGACTCATCAGACCGCATCCGGTCTGGTACGAACTCGGTCCATACTGGTGGTGCTTATGACTCGTACCTGCTTTTACCCGTGATTCCCACTAGGTTATGAGGCAGGTGGGGTTATACTTCTCTACTTTGCCTATGCAGATGGGCCTTGGGGAACAGTTCTCGAACTGTTTGAGAAGAGGCAGCTTATCCCGGTATTGCGGCAACTCATCATTTCACATCACTGCGCGTCAACCTTGAGTTCGCCTGCGTCTTCCAGCCACTAAGACGATGATGAGTATGAGCAGCAGGATTCCACCTGCAATCAGACCAAAAATCATCCAGTTAGTTCCAGTAGCGGGAGATGCGGGTGCTTTCTACAGAGCTTCTGCGCTTGCCCGAGACAGTAGACTCCAACAAGATTCAGTCAACTTATGAAAACGGGGTACTAATAATAAGTTTGCCTGAAGCCGAGGAGAAATAGGTTTAAGTAAAGTTAAATTCCCGCAAACATCCGTTAATATTCTGTTCTACTTTTGCAAGTAGTTGGTGGAGATAGGGGGACAATAGGCAGAACCTTTGAACTATCCTTTGCCATTACATTCTGATAAGACTCGCTACACTTTTCAAGCTTTTGTTATCTCTGGTTAACAACTTAGCCTATCGAACAAGACAAACCTTCCTAAATTCCCTCCTCGCTTCTATCGGATAACTATTTAATAACAATTTCGGCAAAAGATGACGGAAAATACTTGCCTTGGTTAACGAGCCGTATACCAGTTATGAGGTCCGAACTAGCTGCCTTCTTAGGAATAAAACCAAATGCTCCTGACTGTTTGGCGACAATCATGTTCTCTTCCTCATCGTATTGTGATAAGATTAAAACCTTCGTCTGTGGACAATCTTTACTTATTCGCTTTGTCGCCTCTATGCCACTCAGGTTCGGCATTACGATATCCATTAAGGCCACATCCGGCGAGAGACGCAAGACCTTCTCAATGGCGTCTTGCCCATCAACTGCCTCACCGACCACCTCCATGTCCTTCTGCAGGGCTAAAACCGCGCATATTCCGGTTCTGACCATAGTGTGGTCGTCTATTACCAGCACTCTTATAGCCCTTG